>NZ_LR699553.1:3093332-3439998 GCF_902459535.1 Paraburkholderia dioscoreae | reverse complement strand
GGACGCGAGTTGCGTCGCGAGCGCGGCATAGGCGCCCGCCGCGACGACATGGCCGTCTTCGACGATCAGCAGGCCGTCCTCGTTGAAGACCGCCGCGTTGGGCGATTGCGCGGGATCGCCGTTGAAGGTCAGCAGTTGCGCGCGGAATGCCGATTGGGCTGCCTTAGCCGATTGAGTCATGGAAAAACCGTCTCCGAATGTGAGAAGCAGAACAGCGCGGACGACGGGTCGATCCCGGGCTCTCAGGCGAACCCGCGCCGCCGCCGGCTGCGATACGTCGGCCCGTCAGTGCGGGCCGCCCGGGTGCCAGTGCGCGTCGAGCTTCGCGATCAGTTCGCTGCGTTGCTCGGGCGTGACGAACGACGCTTCGAAGCTGTTGCGGATGATCGTGTAGACCTCGGCATCGTTGAGCTTCAACGCGTCGATGGTGGCGAGATAGTTGGCGTTCACGTAGCCGCCGAAATAAGCCGGATCGTCGGAATTCACCGTCACGGCCACGCCGCGATCGAGCAGATCTTTCAGCGTGTGCCTGGTCAGGTCGTCGAATACGCAGAGCTTCAGATTCGACAGCGGGCACACGGTCAATGCAACACGCGAATCGGCCAGACGCGCGACTAGCGCCGGATCCTCGATGCTGCGCACGCCGTGATCGACGCGGTCCACTTTCAGCAGATCGAGCGCTTCGTAGATATACGAGGGTGGGCCTTCTTCGCCCGCATGCGCAACGAGTTTCAGGCCGAGCGCGCGCGCCTTCGCGAAGACTCGCTCGAACTTCGAAGGCGGATGGCCGCGTTCCGACGAATCGAGACCCACGCCGATCAGACGGTGCTTGTATTGCTCGAACAAAGGCCGCGCTTCTTCGAAGGTGGCGAGCGCGTCTTCTTCGGACAGATGGCGCAGGAAGCACAGAATCAGTTTGCTCGACATACCGCGCTTTTCCGCATCAGCGAGTGCGCGTTCGATGCCGGCCACGACGGTTGCGATCGGCACGCCGCGTTCGGTGTGGGTCTGCGGGTCGAAGAAGATTTCGCTGTGAATTACGTTGTCCGCCAGGCACCGTTCAACGTACGCCATCGTCATGTCGTAGAAATCCTGCTCGTGCAGCAGCACGCTCGCGCCTGCGTAGTAGATGTCGAGGAACGATTGCAGATCGGTGAATGCATATGCGGCGCGCAACGCGTCGATCGAGTCGTAGGCGAGCTTCACGCCGTTGCGCTCGGCGAGCGCGAAAATCAGTTCGGGCTCGAGCGAGCCTTCAATATGAATATGCAGTTCGGCCTTGGGTGCCAGCACGGTTTTTTCGGCCAGCGGCGTGGGGATAACGGTCGTTGTAGTCATGGTCGGTCAGAAGTTTATTGGAGTGGTTTCGCGCCGGAGACAATGGGTCGATGGCGATGCTCCGCGCCGCCGTGCTTCACGCCGTCTGCGTGGTGCGATGCGTCGTGCCCGCGTTCGCCTCGACGGCCTGCAGCACCTGCGCCGCCGCCGAGATCGCGATGATCTCCGGCGACTTGTCGACGATGCCATCCACGCCGAGCGGACACTTCATCCTCGCGATCAGCGACGGATCGAGACCGCGCGCGGCCAGCCGGTGCTCGAACTGCTTGCGCTTGCTGTGCGAGCCGATCATGCCGAAGAACGCGAAGTCGCCGCGTCGCAGAATGCGCTCGGCCAACTCGAGATCGAGCGCATGGTTGTGCGTCATCACGATGAAGTACGTATGCGGCGCGGCCTGGTCGACGGCTTCGTCGGGGGCGTCGTTCGGATCGATCTTTACGTTCGACGCATGCAGCGTTTCCGCGGGCGGAAACTGCGCGTCGCGCTCATCCACCCAGCGGACCGCGCACGGCAGCGTGGCGAGCACGCGAACCAGCGCGGCGCCCACATGGCCGGCGCCGAACAGCACGACCGCGAAGTCGCCCGGCGCGATGGTTTCGGTGAGCAGCGCGCCGCTGTCGTCGAATCCGGCGCCGTCCCACAGCAGGCAGTCGGCGGCGTCGACGCCCGGCTCGGGGTCGGACAGCATCACCGCATCCGGTGCGGGGCCGAATGATACGCTACGCACGGTCGAAAGCCCTGCCGCCACGCGTTTCGCGAGCGACGTGATCCAGCCGAGGTCGCCCACGTCGAGCCGCTCGAACGCGAGAATCACCGCGCCGCCGCAGCACTGGCCGAGGCTCGGGCCGAGCGCAAAGCGCTCCAGCCGGCGCATGTGCGGCGAGCGCATGCCGTCGCGCAGCACCTGGCGCGCGGCCTCGATGGCTTTCCATTCGAGGTGTCCGCCGCCGATGGTGTGTTTCGCCGAATCGCGCGTGACGATCATCTTGGTGCCGGCTTCGCGGGGCGCCGAACCTTCGACGCGCGCGACCGTCACCAGCACGGCGGCGTCGCCGTGCGCGAGCAGTTGTTGCAGGTCAGGTAGCCAGGGCTGCATCCGGCATTCTCCATACATGGCCGCGCGGGGTGTCCGTGCGGCCGGTTGACTGTGGTCCGACGCGTTCGTGTCGCGTCAGGCCGTGGGCTTATTTTTTCACGCGGTCGTGTCGGTCGTCGCGGCTTCCGTTGCCGGTTGACGCGCGGGCTGCGACTGCAATGCATCCAGTGCGTCGAGAATCGCCTCGGGCGTGGCCGGTGCGCGCAGCGGCGGCGCCTCCCGCGCACCCGGCACCGCGGCCGCGATCGCGTCGCGAATCGCGAGGAACACCGAGAACGGCAACAGCAACGGCGGCTCGCCTACGGCCTTCGAGCGGAACACGGTCGGCTCGGCGTTGTGGTTCTGGTAGAGCCGCACATGGAACGCGGCGGGCGTGTCGCTCACCGCGGGAATCTTGTACGTGGACGGCGCGTGCGTCATCAGACGGCCATCGCGGTTCCACCACAGTTCCTCGGTGGTGAGCCAGCCCATGCCCTGAATGAAGCCGCCTTCCACCTGGCCGATGTCGATGGCCGGATTGATCGACTGGCCTGCGTCGTGCAGCACGTCCGCGCGCACCAGTTTCCATTCGCCGGTCAACGTGTCGATCACGACTTCCGACACCGCCGCGCCGTAGGCGAAGTAATAAAAAGGATGACCGGTCAGCGTTTTCGCGTCCCAATGTACTTTCGGCGTGGTGTAGAAACCGTCCGACCACAACTGCACGCGCGCCAGATACGCCGCGCTGACCAGTTGTTCGAACGGCATCGCTCCGCCGTTCACCGACACCTGGCCGTTGGCGAATTGCACGTCTGTGGCGCTGCCGCCGAGTTGTTTGGCCGCGAGCCCGGCGAGCCTTTCGCGGATCGTTTTCGCCGCGGCTTCGGCGGCCTTGCCGTTCAGGTCGCTGCCGGTGGAAGCCGCAGTCGCCGACGTATTCGCGATCTTGGATGTATCGGTTGCCGTGACCCGCACGCGCGAGAGCGGCAAGCCGAACTCGTTGGCGACCACTTGCGCGACCTTGGTATTGAGCCCCTGGCCCATTTCGGTGCCGCCGTGATTGACGAGCACCGAGCTGTCTTTGTACACATGCACCAGTGCGCCGGCCTGATTCAGAAACGGCACGTTGAACGAGATGCCGAACTTCACCGGCGAAAAGGCGAGGCCGCGCTTGAGGACCGGACTGTTTGCATTGAAGGCCGCGATTGCCGTGCGGCGCGCGCGATAGTCACTGGTGCCGAGCAGTTCGTCGGTGAGCGGCGCGATGATGTTGTCCTCGACGCGTTGCCCGTACGGCGTCGTATCGCGCTCGCCGATGCCGTAGTAGTTGGCGAGGCGCACGTCGAGCGGATCGCAGTTCAACTGGCGCGCGATGCTGTCGAGCATCACTTCCATCACGAGCGCGCCTTGCGGACCGCCGAAGCCGCGGAACGCGGTGTTCGATTGCGTGTTGGTCTTGCAGCACAGCGCCACGATATCGACATCGGAAAGGTAGTACGCGTTGTCGAAGTGACAAACGGCGCGCGTGGCGACGGCGCCGGAGAGGTCGGCGGAATAGCCCGCGCGCAACCCGATTTCGACGCGCGCGCCAAGAATGCGGCCGTTGTCGTCGAAGCCCGCTTCGTACTCGTAGATGGCGTCGTGGCGCTTGCCGGTGATCATGAAATCGTCGTCGCGGTCGGCGCGCAGTTTGACCGGCCGGCGCAGCCGTTTTGCCGCCAGCGAAGCCACGCAGGCGAACAGCGCCGATTGCGACTCCTTGCCGCCGAAGCCGCCGCCCATGCGCCGGCATTCGCACACCACGTTATGCGCCGGCCAGTCGAGCATATGCGCGACCACCTGCTGCATTTCGCTCGGATGCTGGGTCGAACTGTAGACGAGCATGCCGTCCATTTCTTTCGGCACTGCGTACGCGATCTGGCCTTCCAGATAGAACTGCTCCTGGCCGCCGACTTCGAATGTGCCGCTGATCCGGTTCGGCGCCGCAGCGATCTTCGCAGCCGGTTCGCCGCGTTTCAGATGCAACGGCGGCAGCACGAACTGCTGGCGGGCTTTTGCTTCGGCGGGCGTGAGCACGGCTTCGAGCGGTTCGTAGCGGATCACGTCGTCGCTTTTTGCGAGCGCTGCGGCACGGCGGGCGAGCTCGTGGCTTTCGGCGATCACGGCGAACACCGGCTGGCCGAGATACAGCACTTCTTCGACGGCGAGAATCGGGTCGTCGTGCAGCACCGGGCCGCAATTGTTCTCACCGGGAATGTCTTCGGCGGTCAGCACGGCGATCACGCCCGGCGCTTTTCTGACGGCGTCCAGATCCATCGACACGATGCGCGCGTGCGCATGGCGCGACAGGCCGAGCGCCGCGTGCAGCGTGCCTTGCAACTCCGGTACGTCGTCCGTGTAGGTGGCTTCGCCGCTTACATGCAGCGCAGCCGATTCATGCGGCAGGGAAACGCCGATCGACGCATCGCTTTCATGAGCGACGTGCCTCGCAGCATGTTCGACAAAAGCATCGGTCCGGTTCATCACGACGGCTCCTTCGCAACGGCGGCGTCCGGTGCGCCGTCTTCGAACGCGAACGCATTCACGTCGAAGAGGGCGAGCGGCGCGTCATTGCGTGTTTCGAGGTGGAAGCGCCACAAGAGATTGCGAGCCACCTTCAGTCGATAGGCACTCGAAGCGCGCATGTCGGTGAGCGGCTGGTAATCGGCGGCGAGCGCATTCATGGCTTGCCGCGCGGTGTTTTCGTCCCATGTTGCGCCATTCAAAGCCGCTTCGGTTTGCGCGGCCCGCTTCGGCGTGGCCGCCATGCCGCCGAACGCGATGCGCGCTTGCCGGATCGCGCCGTTTTCGTCGACGTGCAGCGCGAACGCCGCGCATACCGCCGAGATGTCCTGATCGTAGCGCTTCGACACCTTGTAGGTGCGAAAGCGCAGATTGCCCGCCGGGCGTGGTACGCGCAGCGCCGCGACGAATTCGCCGGCGGCGAGCGCGGTCTTCTGGTAGCCGAGGTAGAACGTGTCGAGCGGCAGCGTGCGCGTTTTCGGGCCGTGGCGCAACACGACTTCGGCGCCGAGCGCGAGCAGCGCCGGCATCGAATCGCCGATCGGCGAGCCGTTCGCCACGTTGCCGCCGAGCGTGCCCGCGTTGCGGATCGGCAGCGACGCGAAACGCGTCCACAGTTCGGCGAGTTCGGGGTAGTCGACGGCGAGCGCGGTGTAAGCGTCTTCGAGCGTGACGGCGGCGCCGATCGTCAGCGTCTGCGCATCGCGCTCGACCGTCTTCAATTCGGCGACGTTGCCGATATACAGAATGTCGCCGAGATCGCGGAATTGCTTGGTGACCCACAGGCCGACGTCGGTGCTGCCGGCGAGCAGGCGTGCTTGCGGATGCCCGGCGCGCAGTCTGGCGAATGCATCGAGCGAGACCGGCGCATAAAAGATGGGCGAGCCGAACGCGGCGCCGCGCGTGTCGGGTGCGCGGTATTCGAAGGTGTCGCGCCGTTGCAGTTCGCGCAGCTGATTCGCGACGGCCTGGCGGTCGAGCGTCACGCGCGGATATTGCGGATAGTCGAACATTTTCTGCGAGGCGTCGACGATCGGCCGGTAGCCGGTGCAGCGGCACAGATTGCCGGAGAGCGCGGCGTTGATTTCATCGCGCGTGGGCAGGCCGGCGGCGGCCGGCTGGTTTTCGTACAGCGCCCACATCGACATCACGAAGCCAGGCGTGCAGAAGCCGCATTGCGACCCGTGGCAGTCGACGAGAGCCTGCTGAACGGGATGCAGCGCGCCATTGGCGGCGCGCAGGTCTTCCACGGTGAAGAGCGCCTTGCCGTCGAGCGTGGGCAGGAACTGGATGCAGGCATTGACCGCTTTCAGCGCGAGGCCGCCGTGCGCATCCAGTTCGCCGACGACGACCGTGCAGGCGCCGCAGTCGCCTTCCGCGCAGCCTTCCTTGGTGCCGGTGCAATGCAGATCCTCGCGCAGGTGCTGCAGCACGGTGCGCGACGCAGGGACGTCCGCGACCTCACGGATGGACCCCTGGTGATAAAAGCGGATGGTTTGCGTTGTCATGGCGAATCCGAAAGACAGTGCGGACCGGGCGCGCGTTACGCATGGGGTCGCGCCAAAGCCGGCCTCGCGCACGTAGATCGCCATCCAGATCCGAAGATAGCATTACCTTGTCCCAAAAATATTTCCCATATCGCATGAAGCTTATTCGGAAGCGGTCATGAGATAGGTACGATTCGCGGGAAGGCGGGAAGTTGCGCGCGGCGCGGCGGAGAATGGGAAACCAGCCGGGCCGGGGCGCAACCGGGGAAATGGGCGATCAATCAGCCGCCGGATGCGGGAGTTCCGGGCGAAAAAACGCCGGACTTTCGCCACCGCATATGGCGGCGCAACATCCGGCGCTATTCCGTGTGGCCAAAGCGGCCAAAGCGGAGGAGGACAACGGGAGAACCGCCGCCCAATCAGGCGATCCGGCGGCGGTTGCGCACCAGGCTCAGCGCCAGCGGAATGAAAGCGATCACGAATGCGACCAGCGACCATTGCGGCAACGTCAGGCCGAGAATCGGCGGATAGGCCGTTTCGCACAGGCCGGCGACCTTGAACACGCCCGGTAGCCAGTGCGCGGGCGGCAAGCTGTCCACCAGCGGCTGCAGCGCGTCGAAGCCGCAGCTAAAGCCCGGATTCGCCTGAACATAGACGTGGCGCGCGGCCGTCACGATGCCGCCCAGCGCCGACAGGGCCGCCAGCACTTCCAGCAGACGCACGCCGCGCCAGCTATTGAAGCGCGCGCCGAGGAACGCGAAGATCGCGATCAGCAGGAAGAAATAGCGCTGGATGATGCACAGCGGGCAAGGGTCTTCGTGCAGGAAGTACTGCAGATACAGCGCGCCGCCCACCAGGGCGAGGCAGATCAGGGCAAGCAGAACCAGCAGGGAGCGCTCGCGGCGCAGCATCGCAGTGTCGTTGTTCATGGATCGTGTGGCTGTCTCTGGAAACGGAAAGGGCGGGTGCCCGCGATTCTAGCGCGAACCCCCGCCCTGCCGCTTATCCTGCTTTTAGGACGTGTTTCCCGATCAGCGGATCGCGTTGAGCACCGCTTCGGCGCCGCGGCCGATCGCCAGCAGCGCGTCGTCGGCGTGTGGTGCGCCGGCCAGCATCAGGCCGACCGGTGCGTCGCCGCGCAGATGGCAGGGCAGCGACAGCGCGCAGGTATCGAGGAAGTTGAACACGCTCGGGTTGCGCAGGATCAGCGCGTTGGTGCGGCCAAAAGCGTCATCGTCATCGACCAGGTCGGCGACGCGCGGCGGCACCACCGGCACCGTCGGCGCCACGACGGCGTCGAAGCGCTGCCACAGCGTGCGGGCGGCCTCGGCCAGCATCGCCTCGCGTTCGGCGAGCAGATCCAGATAGTCGGCGGCGCTGGCGGGCTGGCCTTTCAGAATGCGCACCAGCACGCGCGGATCGTATTGGTCGCGATGCTTTTCCAGCAACGGACGATGCCACGCATACGCCTCGATCGGCGAGAACCCGAAGCGGTTGATTGCCGGCAAACGGTCGAGCGGCGCGAAACGTACTTCGCTGACAATCGCGCCGGCCGCTTCCAGATGCTTGAGCGCGGTGTCGACCGCCGCGGCGACGGCCGGCTCCACGCCGTCCGTGACGAAATTGGTCAGCACGCCGAGGCGCACGCCTTCGAGCGGGCGGGCGGCCGGAATGCGCGGCTCGAGACCGGCCAGCATGCGGTCGACCAGCGCGCAGCACGCCACGGAAACGCCGATTGGCCCAAACGAATCGAGCGTCGACGAAAGTGGCACGCCGCCCTGTTTCGGGATGCGGTCGGCGGTGGGTTTGAAGCCGGTCAGGCCGCACAGCGCAGCCGGAATGCGGATCGAGCCGCCGGTATCGGTGCCGAGCGCAATCGCCGCCATGCCGTCCGCGACGGAGGCCGCCGCGCCCGACGACGAGCCGCCCGAAATCCGCTCGTCGCCCTTCACGCCGCGCCGATACGGCGACAGTGGATTGCCGTAGTGCGGGTTCAGGCCGAGTCCGGAAAACGCGAACTCGCTCATATTGGTCCGGCCGACGAGCACGGCGCCGGCTCGCTTCAGGCGCGCGACCGTGACGGCGTCCGCCTTGGCGGCGGGAGCGTCGGCAAGCACGATGGAGCCGGCGCGGGTCGGCTGGCCTTCGATATCGAACAGATCCTTCACCGACACCGGAATGCCGGCGAGCGGCGACAGCACGGTGCCGGCGGCGCGCAAGCGGTCGTGCGCGTCGGCGGCGGCGCGGGCGCTGTCGGCGTCGACGTGCATGAAGACGGCCGCGCCCTGGCCGGCCGGATCGGCAATCCGTTCGAGCGCCGTTTCAACGAGCGCGCGGCTCGTGGTGCGGCCGGCGGCGAGGTCGGCGGCAAGTTGGGCTAACGGCGGGAAGGGCGTGAATTCAGTGGCCATGATGTCGGTAGAAATCCGGTTGGACCGAGTGAAGCCGCGTAGTGCCTCAAACGATGTGGCTTAACAAACGCGGTGGCTTAAATACGTTCGAATCAGATGCGATTGAAGAGTGTCGCGCGGAACGCCTCGATATGCTTTTGCACGGATTGGCGCGCGCCTTCGGCGTCGCGTTCGCGCAGCAGGCGAAACAGTTCGAGATGTTCCTCGTGCACGTCTTCCAGATGATGCGGCTCGGAGAGCGAAATGAACCAGAAGCGCAGCGAGCGTTCGTGCAGCCCGCGCAGGATGTCGGCCAGCACGGGGTTGCGCGAGGCGGCCGAGATCGCCAGATGAAACTCGCGGTCGATATCCATCATGCCTTCGATATCGTGCGCGGCCACACACACGGCCGAGCGGTCCAGCAGCGCCTGCATGGCGTCGTAGTCTTGCTGTTGCGCGTGGCGTGCGGCCAGCTCGACGCAGTAGCTTTCGTTGACGAGGCGCACGTCGATGATCGCCAGCACGTCGTCGAGCGAAACCGGGCGAACCATGATGCCCTTGCGCGGCATGATGGTCAGCATGCCTTCGTGCACCAGCCGGTGCAGCGCCTGATGAACCGGTGTCCTGCCGATGCCGGTCAGCGCCATGAGTTCCGCTTCGTTGAGCACCTCGCTCGGCCGCAGGCGCATGGTGATGATCTCGCGCTTGACGAACGCGTACGCCTGCTCGGCGAGACTCGCGGCGGCGGTCGCTCGGGTGGGTCTGGAAGGGCGGGCGGTCTGCAAAAGCGTCATGTGAAGAGGAAGCGGGCGATGTCGTCCGCATTGTAGAGCAAGGTTTTGCGTGCGCGGCGCGGGTTGGGCGGGCAACACGGCCTGTGGGCGATCGGCCCGCGCTTTCCAGACCGGAGGCGCCGGAATCGCGGTCCCGCGCCCGCGTTCGTTTCGCACGGCGCCCGCGTTCTCTGCGGGGCGCGTCGACAGATCGCGTCCATCACCATCTGTCAGGCGCGGCTCGGCGAAACCGCCGCCGCGTGCTGCACCTTCACGCGCGGCATCATCAGCGTGACCAGCCCGCCGACGATCAGCGCGCCCGCGATCAGCACGAGCCCGAACGTCACGCTATGCGTCGCGTCCTTGACGATGCCGAGCACATACGGACTCACATAGCCCGCGAGGTTCGCGATCGAATTGATCACCGCAATCCCGGCGACGGCGGCCGTGCCTTGCAGGAAAGTCGTGGACATCGACCAGAAGATGCCGAAGCCCGCGAGAATGCCGATATACGCGATCGACAAACCGGTGACGGCGAGCGGAATTGAGTTGTTCACCGACGCACTGCCGAGCAGGCCAGCCGCACCGATGAAGCAGCACATCGCATAGTGCCAGCGCCGCTCGCCGGTGATATCCGACGAGCGCCCGATCAGGATCATGCCGATGCCCGCCGCCAGATACGGAATCGCAGTGACGAAGCCATTGGTCACCAGGTTCGTCACGCCCAGATCCTTGACGATCTGCGGCAGCCAGAACGAGAAGCCCGCGTTGCCGGTGACGAGGCAGAAATAGATCAGCGTGAGCAGCCAGAAACGGCCCGAGCGCAACGCCACCGCCAGGCTATGCTCCGCGCCGGCCGCAGCGGCCGCGCTGTTTTCGCGCGCGAGACGGCCGAGAATCACGCGCTTTTCGTCGTCGCTCAACCACGCGGCTTCCGCGGGCGTGTTGCGCAGCACGGCGAGCGCCCAGAAGCCCGCGAGAATCGACGGAATGCCTTCGATCAGGAACATCCACTGCCAGCCGCGCAAACCGTGCGCTTCATGCAGCGCCGACATCAGAAAGCCCGACAGCGGCGCGCCGATGATGCCCGCTACCGGAATCGCCGCCATGAACACGGCAACCATGCGCGCGCGCCGGTCGGACGGAAACCAGAAGGTCAGATAGAGCACCACGCCCGGCACCAGACCGGCTTCGGCGACGCCGAGGAAAAAGCGCAGCACGTAGAACATCGTTTCCGAGCGCACGAACATCATCAGACACGACAGCAGACCCCACAGCATCGTGATGCGGGCGATGGTGGCACGCGCGCCGAACTTTTTCAGCAGCAGATTGCTCGGCACCTCGAACACGAAGTAGCCGAAGAAAAAGATCCCCGCGCCGAGTCCGTACGCCGCGTTCGACAGGCCGAGGTCGCCGGTGAACTGCAGTTTCGCGTAACCGATGTTGACGCGGTCCAGATACGACAGCACGTAGACGAGAAACAGGAACGGCATGATGCGCCAGGTGATCTTGCGCAGGGCAGCGGCTTCGAGCCATGCGTCGGAAGACGCGTCGGCGGCGGATAGCGAAGGGGAGCTCATGGGTGCCTCATTCGACGATAGGTAGCGCGCGCACGCGATAGGCGTGACGCAGCGTGCGGTTCAGAACGGGATCGTGCAATTCGAGTTCGAGCGCGTCGCCATCGGCCATGCCGACGATGCCGCCCTGCACCGCCAGCGTGCCGCAGAACATCGCCGCGCCGGGCGCGAGCGGTGCGCGCGCGAGCAGATCGGCGGCCGGCAGCAGCGCAGCGACGCTGCCTTGCTGATAGACGCGCCGCTCGCCGTTCGTCACGGCGTAGGCGCGCAATTCCAGTTGATCCCAGTGGCCGTACACCTCGTCGAAACGCCAGGCGTCCCGCGCGACCGGTTTCGGACACACCTGTTTGGAGACGGTGACGCCGTAGGCCTCGACTTCGCGGTCGGTGTGATCCGAGCCGACGGTGACGAGCAAGCCCGTCTTCGAATGCACCAGCACGCATTCGGCTTCGCCACTGGACTTCACGCCGACCACGTCGATCTGCTCCGCTTGCGTCAGCAGTTCGGCGCCGAGGCGATAAAAGCACGGCGTGGTGGACGGCCGCTTGACGCCGAGTTCGGCCAGCTCGGCAATGTGATGCTCGATCGCGGCCTGATCGCGTCCGGCCCAGCCGGCGATGGTCAGACGGTTCACCTCGGCGATATCGGCGCGGCCGCCGCCGGAACGGTCTACGACGTTGAAGGACACCTGCTGCATTGATTCGACTCCACGTAAAATATGCGGCAAATATTATTGTGATATTTCACAGGAGTCCAGCGTGTCAAAAACATTCCGCGGCACGCTGTCGTGGCTTTGCGGGTGCGACGCAGGCGAGGGGGCGAGCCCCGGCTGGAATCCAGCGCCGTTCGGAGGTTCGCGCCATTCGGCGAGTCGTATTCGTTTGTTACACTGCGCTTCTGGAAAATTACTTTTTGTAAGGGACGTATTCATGCACCACGGCATCGGCTTCATTCAGGACCTGGCGGTCGTGATGGCGCTCGCCGGCGTCGTCACCGTGCTGTTCCATCGCCTGAAACAGCCGGTGGTGCTCGGCTACATTGCCGCCGGCGTGATCATCGGGCCGTACACGCCGCCGTTCCAGCTGATCCACGACGAGCAGACCATTCAGACGCTCGGCGAACTCGGCGTGGTGTTCCTGATGTTTTCACTCGGCCTCGAATTCAGTCTGCGCAAGCTCTTCAAGGTCGGCGCCACGGCGATCGTCGCCGCGCTCTCGGAAATCGTGCTGATGCTGTGGCTCGGTTACGAAATGGGCAGCGCGTTCGGCTGGAGCCCGATGGATTCGCTGTTCCTTGGCGCGATCCTCGCGATCTCGTCGACCACGATCATCGTCAAGGCGCTCTCCGAACTGGGTTTGAAGCGCGAGAGCTTTGCGCAACTGGTGTTCGGCATTCTGATCGTCGAAGACATTCTCGCCATTGCGATGCTGGTCCTGCTGTCGGGCATCGCGCAGACCGGGCAGTTGAGCGCGGGTGTTGCCGTGGTCACGCTCGGCAAGCTGCTGCTGTTCATGACGGTGTCGCTGGTGGTCGGCATTCTGGTGGTGCCGCGCGCGTTGAACTACGTGGCGCGCGCGAAGAGCGACGAGATGCTGCTCGTCTCCGTGCTCGGCTTCTGCTTCGGCTTCTGTCTGCTGGTCGTGAAGCTCGACTACAGCATCGCGCTCGGCGCGTTCCTGATCGGCGCGATCATGGCCGAATCGCGCCATCTGCACCGGATCGAGCATCTGATCGCGCCGCTGCGCGACGCCTTTTCCGCGATCTTCTTCGTGACAATTGGCTTGATGCTGAACCCGGCCGTGCTGGTCGACTACGCGTGGCCGATCGCCGTGATCACCGTGGCGGTGATCGTCGGCAAGATCGTGTCGTGCGGACTCGGCACCTTTCTCGCCGGCAAGGACGGTCGCACGGCGATGCGTGTCGGCATGACGGTCTCGCAGATCGGCGAGTTCTCGTTCATCATCGCCTCGCTCGGTTTGACGCTCAAAGTGACGAGTGCGTTTCTCTATCCGATCGCGGTGGCGGTGTCCGCGCTGACCACGCTGTTCACGCCATATCTGATCCGCGCGGCCGATCCGCTGACTCAGCGCCTCGGTCACGCCATGCCGCGCACGCTCGCGAACGTGTTTGGCATGTACGGGCAATGGCTGGACAGTCTGAGCACGAAAACCGGCGAACCGACGCTGTTCAGCATGACGCGGCGGATCATTCTGCAGATTGCCGTCAACCTGGCGCTGGTGGCCGCGATCTTTCTGATCGTGTCGTATAGCGCGCCTTATACCAGTTCGCTGCTCGCGCACTGGCTCGGTTCCGAGCCGATGCAGCGCGTCGTGCTGTGGAGCGTGGCACTGGTCGTGTCGATGCCTTTCCTGGTGGCCGTGTATCGCAAGACCAAGTCGCTGGCCTTGCTGCTCGCCGAGGTCAGCGTGCAACCGGCGACGGCAGGGCGTTTCACGAGCGCGATCCGTTACGCGATTTCCGATCTGGTGCCGGTGGTTTCGATGGTCGGCGTGTTTCTGCTGGTGGCGGCGCTATCCGGCGGCATTCTGCCGCCGACCGGCCTGCTCGCCGCGGTGCTCATCTGCGCGGCGTTGCTGCTGGCGCTGGTGTGGCGCTGGTGCGTGAAAATCCATGCGGCAATGCAGATCGCCTTGCGCGAGAGTTTCGACGAACAGCCGGATCCTTGAGTCAGACAGACTTACTCACTCGTCAGACAGACTCGCGTCGCGGCCTCGCAAAGGGTCTTGTTTCGGGGTGCCGCAACAATGTGAGCAATTGTGTGCGGGTTTGCGGGGCTTGGCTCGCTAGCGGATAATCAGGGCATATTCATTCGTTCGCGTGGAAGGCGCCTGTCTGACTGTCATGAGCGAAAACAAACCTGAAAACGCCGGCAAGCCCGGCGATCCCACGCCGCCTTCGGCGTCGCCTGCGCCCTCCGGCGCAGCGCCCGGCGCGTCGCTACCCGGCTTTGCGCCGGATGAACCGGCAGCCTCGCTACCTCTCTCGCATGAAGATGCCATCCAGTCGCCGGTCAAGGACGCGGTGACGCCGCCGGCCCATGCGCCCGCTGACGCGGCAACCACGCCGGCTGCCGGGCAGGCGGCCGTGCGATCGTCGACCGATGATCCCGACAGCGCGTCCGCCGTCACGCCGACTGATCGGCAAACGGCGCGGCAACGCGACGCGGCCGAAGCACGCAATTCGGCTGCCGCGTCCACGGCGCAGCAGGAAGCCGAGGTTCATGAAAAGGCGGCACGCCGCACCGGAACGTATGCGGCGAGACCGGCTCCGAAATCCTCACCGACTTTCGCGAACAGCGAACCTGTCGATGCCGAACTGGTTACTTCAGTGGAAGACGCCGCCGTAGTCGATGAGGTTCAGGCCTCCGCCGGGCGCCAGGCCGGCTCGCCGCCGCCCGGTTTCGGCGCGGCGCCCGACTTCAGCGCGTCCAATCCGCCGCCGCCCAACGCATTGCCGCCGTCGCCACCGCGCTATCTGAAGCACAACGATTCGGCGTGGACCGTGTTCGGCCGCATCATCGCGGCGCGCGCGCGCCAGTTGTTCGATCGCGCCGGCCAGCGGATCACGCAGCGCACGCTGCGCATCGGCGTGTCGGCGCGCATCTTTCATCCGGAGCCGGGCGCGAAGGGATTGCGCGGCAAGACCTTGCAGTATCTCGAGGAATCGATTGCGCATTGGGTGATGTCGCGCGACGTGCTCGTGTTCATGATTCCCACGGTCGGGCACCAGGGCATGCTGCATCCTAGCAATATCCGCCTGCGCGATTATGCGAAGCATCTGGACGGCCTGCTGCTGCAAGGCGGTGCAGACGTTTCGCCGCAGTCTTACGCGGAACAGGCGACCAGCCACGAGTGGCCCGGCGACCGCGTGCGCGACATGTACGAGCTCGAACTGCTGCACGAGTTCATCGAGTCGGGCAAGCCGGTACTCGGCGTGTGCCGTGGCTGTCAACTGATTAATGTGGCGTTCGGCGGCACCTTGTATCAGGACATCGCCACCGATGTGCCGACCGCGGGCGCCCACGTCAACGAGAACTACGATCAGCATCGGCACGGGATTCACTTCCCCGACGGTTCGACGCTCGCCAATATGTTCCCGGGCCAGCGCGATGCAATCGTCAACTCGATTCACCACCAGGCGGTCAAGACGCTCGGCCGGGATCTCAATATCGAAGCCGTGTCGGCGTCGGACGGCATCATCGAGGCCGTGCGCTACCGGCGTGCGCCGTTCGTGATGGGCGTGCAATGGCATCCGGAGTTTCATCGGGCGGGTGGCGCGGAGTTGCTCGACTGCACGCCATTGCTCGATACATTCCTGCGCGTGGCGCGGGAAACGCGTTTTTGAGGCGGCGTCTTTAAGGCGGCCACCCGGTATCGAGTCCACGCTTTGGGCGGAGCGGGTCGAAGTTGAGTTTCACAGGCTGGTTTGTTCGAGGCGCACCACTGCTGTTTGCGGTGGTGCGCTTCATGTTTTTGGGGCAGTGTTCCTGTTGCCTTACTGATCGAGCAACAGGCTCGCTTTCCCGGGGCTGCCTTCGCGCTTCGCTGTGCGTTACGCGCAGGCCTGTGTAACGAGATCGGCGGAAATTCCTGGCTTTTGACATCGTAGGCGTCTCGTTATCGAGATGGATATTCAGGAATGCGAGTTATCTAATGACCGCAGTGCGCATCTCTTTCGGCCGGCACTCTATCTCCATATCTTCGCCCGCTTGCTGTTGGATTCCCGCGAATCGAACGTGATTTGAGAATTATCTGAGCGAGGCGGAAGCTTGCATTTTCGCCTTATATGAACTCGTTTCTTGTGCGATTACCGGGTCGATTCGACCAGATCAGTCGCTCGCCATTTATCTCGATTTAAAGTCAGTCTGCGCGACATTTGAATGCTTCGCTTAAAGGCTAATCCGCGCGATAATCTGCGGCTGTTTTGGATTCGCATGGAGCAAGCACGTATGAAGTATCCCTTAATTGTACGGCGCGCCATGCTGCTCGCGACTTCGTGTGCGCTGTTGCAGCAGGGCGGTCTCGTGCTGGCGGCGCAAGGCGACGAGGCCGCGCCCATGGTCGGCACAAGGCCGGCTATCAACACCCTGACGCCGCAGCCCGTGGCCGACGCGCTGCGCAACGCGTCAGCCACGCCGTCTGCGGCTGGAGATGCGCAAGGCAACGTCGCCGAACTGATGCAGATGATTCACGACGCGAAGCTGAGCGAACTGCGCACCACGTATAACGGCAGTTACGGCGCCAGTCTGTTTTTCTATCCGCAGGAAATGACCTACTACGTCGCGCTATTTCAGGACAAACATTTCTGGCGGGTGATCAAGTCCGAAGACGTGGCACGCGCGGAAGCAATCTATGCGGGCTTTGCCCAGCAGACCGCGCAGCTTGCCGACGTCGAGATTCGTCGCACACAGTTGCAGGCGCAGAAGGCGTACATCGAAGACATCATCGTGTTATCCGAAAATCGCGCCAAACGCCTGCAAGCCGATCTCGAGGTGGCTCGCACGCAGCAGGCCAAGGTCAACGACTATCAGCGTCAAACACAAGGCGAAGCGGCCGCGCTGCATGCGGAGAAGGAAAGGGCGCAGGCACAGTTGCGTCAGGTGCAGGGCGAAGTGATGCAACTGCAGAGGCAAACGGAAATGGGATTGCCGATCCAGAAGTAATTGCGGTAGCGTGATAAAGCCCGGTCATTCATTCACGAATGGCCGGGCTTTTTTATGCCACGCCGCTGGGATTGCGGCGTGGCTACTTCGCGAATTGATCGGGGATCTCGGTCACGCGCCGCTGTGAAAGACGGCTCATCCACTCCGTTCCCGCGCTGTCGGACGCATTGTTCGAAGAGCCGGCGTGCGATGGCGGTGTATCGCGCAGATGCGTCGACGCGGACAGTGTCACACCCGCGTATTCGTCGACGCCGAGTCGAGTCGGCGCGAGAGGCGAATAGGATCCCGCAGCCGAAGGCCTTGTCGTCGAACCTTCCGCAACGCTCCGGGTTGCGATCTGCGGCACGTCACCGGTATTGCCCGCTGAGTGCGACGATTGGTTTGCGGCGGCGTACCGCGTGGTGTGCGGGCGGTTTTGTTGCTGTTGCGTAGCGCTTGTCTCACGAGCGCGGTGATAGCGACGTGCGCCCGTCTTATCGGCGGAGATGCGCGCCGGAGCAGAGGGCAATGCCTGAGTAGAGGCGTGGGCCGAAACGCTTGTAGACACCGTTGCCGACGTCGGGTTGGATGCACGCGCGAACGTTGGCGCCACGCCCGGGAGCGCGGGCGTCGAGCCGGCAACTGTTGTGGGCGCGCTCACCGCACCGTTGCCAACCGCGAGGTCGCTTACCGTCACCGGCGACCGAAGGTCCGATACCTGCGAACTCCGTTGAGCCGATACCCGGGCGGCGACAGGAGTGGCCACTTGGCGATGCGCCAGATGGTCGAACCCAATCCACGCCAGCACTGCCGCGCCGCCGAGTACGCACGCGCCGCCCGCTAACGCGCCCCAATGGTTGCCATAACCACGCGCCGCCGTTACATACGCGGGCCCGACATTGGGCGGGACGACAGCCGTTTCAACAGCCGTTTGTCCGGCGGCCTCGGGCGGTGCGGCGAAGACCGTTGCCTGCGCTGTTGTCGCGGTGGACCCGGACTGAGCGGCAACCGCGATCGCGCGTTGTTCTTCCAGCGGCGACCACCGGCAAAGAGAGCGAATGGCCTGATCGCTCAGACAGAACGTGCGCAGCATGGCTGCATAGAGCGCCTTGAGTTCCGCCCGCAAACTGTAGCCCGGTGGAAGCAGCGCCCAGTCCCGGCCGAAGGGCGCGGGCACATGACCGAGCGGGCGCAGGCGGGGCAGCGCCAGATAGCCTTCGATCGGGGTGAAAGGAATGGTGGACATCGGTCTTTTCCAGCGCCTCGTAAGGGGAATGCCGATCGGCGTTCCCGTGGTCTGCGGGGACTCAGGCCTCGGAGCGATGCGCGTGAACGCCTTCTATACACGTCCCACGTCAACGCCGCGTACCAGCGTTATGCTCGCGGTGAGCGAAATGGCACATGAACACATGAGCACGTGGGCGGGTCGCTATGAAGCCAACGGAGTGCGGAAGATGATGCCTGGAAGCAGCCGGCCTGGCGATCGGACGGTTCCGAAATGAGGTGCCGAACCGTCCAGCAGGGTGTAAAACCCTGACGACGAACAGGCGGGCCAACCGGTTTTATCGGTCGAATCTGTATACGTAGCGCAACGCCGTAATATCCACGCCGCCCATATGGTCCGGTTCGGCGCCGACAAATTGCCAGCCTTGCCGCTCGTAAAAGCCGATCGCCGGCGTGTTGCCTTCGAGCACGTACAGATAGAGCTGCACCTCGCCTTGCGCGCGAGCCCAGTCCTCGGCGGCCTGCATCAGCAGCTTGCCGACGCCGAGACCCTGATAGGCGGGCCGCGCGTGCAGGTTATCGAGCAGTACACCCCACGCGGACTCCGGCTGACGTTCGACGCAGACAAAGCCGGCCGGCTCGCCCGCGAGTTCGGCGATCAGCACGATGCGGCGCTCGCCGCCGGGCGCGCTCAGACGCGCTTCCCAGTAAGCGGCGCGTTCGCTCGCGACTTCGCCGTCGAGAAAGGCGTCGGGCAACAGACCGCGGTAGGTGGCCTGCCAACTGCTGCTGTGGATCGAAGCAATGAGCGCGGCATCCGCGAGAGTCGCGGGGCGCAGCGAAAGAGCGGGGAGGGTTCGCATCGGTAGTGATCAACGGAAATGCCTGACTGCAAAATGTTACCGCGACGACAGGTGACACCCTTTGTAATGAAACTGTATGCATTACGCGACAGCGCCATCAACGGTAACATTACGTGGAGCGGCCACCGCATGATTCACAACGTTTACCCTGATACCGCGGGAATGCGTTCAGCATGAGAATGCAGCGCCCCCGGCGCGTTCTTCCATCCGACCGAGGCATCCGCTTGCCGAACGCAGTGGATCGTTTCAACTGCCTGCGCGTTACCGCTTCTTTCGTGGCGACAGGTCCATCAGAGAATGTCATGTCTACTGCGTCACACGCTACTTCCTCATCGGAAGAATCCAAGGTCAAGACGGTATTCCGCGTGGTCAGCGGCAACTTTCTTGAGATGTACGACTTCATGGTCTATGGCTATTACGCTTCGGCGATCGCCAAGACCTATTTCCCGAGCGGCAACGAATTCGCCTCGTTGATGCTGTCGCTGTCGGTGTTCGGCGCGGGCTTCCTGATGCGGCCGCTCGGTGCGATCGTCCTTGGCGCCTACATCGACCATCACGGCCGGCGCAAAGGCCTGATCCTCACCCTCGGCCTGATGGCGCTCGGCACGCTCACGGTGGCGGCAATTCCAGGTTACGCGACGATCGGCGTACTGGCGCCGATGCTCGTGCTGTTCGGCCGGTTGTTGCAGGGCTTCTCGGCCGGGGTCGAATTGGGCGGCGTCTCGGTGTATCTGTCGGAGATCGCCACCAAGGGCAACAAGGGCTTCTACTGCGCGTGGCAGTCGGGCAGCCAGCAGGTTGCCGTGGTGTTCGCCGCGCTGATCGGCGTGCTCCTGAACAAGATGTTGCCGGCCGACCAGATGGGTGCCTGGGGTTGGCGCGTGCCGTTCCTGATCGGCTGCCTGATCGTGCCGTTCCTGTTCCTGATCCGCCGTTCGCTGCAGGAAACCGAGGAATTCAAGGCGCGCAAACACCATCCGAAGATGGGCGAGATCATGAAGACGATGGCCGCGAACTGGGGCATCGTGCTGGGCGGCATGGGCATGGTGATCATGACCACCGTGTCGTTCTACATGATCACGGCCTACACGCCGACCTTCGGCAAGGAAGTGCTGAAACTGTCGTCGATCGATACGCTCGTCGTCACGGTCTGTATCGGTCTGTCGAATCTGATCTGGCTGCCGCTCGCAGGTGCGTTGTCGGACCGGATCGGCCGCCGTCCGGTGCTGCTGGCCTTCACGATCCTGACTATCATCACCGCGTATCCGGCGCTGCAATGGCTGGTGGCGGATCCGTCGTTTGCGCGTCTGCTGGAGGTCGAACTGTGGCTGTCGTTCCTGTACGGCAGCTATAACGGCGGGATGGTCGTGGCGCTGACCGAGGTCATGCCGGTCGAAGTGCGGACCGCCGGGTTTTCGCTCGCCTACAGCCTTGCTACGACGATCGGCGGTTTCACGCCGGCCATCTCGACGCTGCTGATTCACACCACCGGCAACAAGGCGGCGCCGGGTCTGTTCCTGGGCGTGGCAGCGATTTGCGGGTTGATTGCGACGCTGGTGCTGTACCGCACGCCTGAATCGCGCGATCAGTACCGGACAGCCTGAGCTTCGCCGTTCATTCGGTCAAAACAAAACCCCGCGTTCATCACCGAACGCGGGGTTTTGTTTTTGGCGGAACAGCTGCGCCGACCTTGGCTGCGCGGCGTCCGGTCACTGCTTACGCAATTCGCTCGCCACAGATTCCACGACTTCACTCCATGCGCCCGGTTGCGACTGACGCACCAGCGTCGCGCCCGGATACCACGGGCTGCGCGTTTCGCCGGCAAACCAGCGCCAATCCGCGGCGAACGGCAGCATCAGCCAGAGCGGCTTGCGCAGTGCGCCGGCAAGGTGCGCGATGGCTGTATCGATCGACACCACTGCATCGAGCCGTTCGATGATCGCCGCGGTGTCCGCAAAGTCGCCGATCCGCCCGTCGAAACGATGAATCGACGCCGCGCGCGGATGCGCGTCAAGCGCCACGCGTTCGTCGGCGCTCAACTCGGGTTGCAGCACGATCCAGTCGATGCCTTCGAGCGCGAACAGCGGGTCGAGCATGGCGAGTGGCATCGAGCGCGTTTCGTTTTGCTGGATGCGTCCGGACCACGCAATGCCGATCTTGCGTTTTGCCTGGCCGCCGAGCGAGCCGCGCCACTTGCGGCCATAAGCGGGCGGCACGTCGAGGTAGGGCGTGCGCGCGGGAATGGTGTCGTAAGTCGTGCCGAGTGCGAGCGGCAGGCTCAGCAACGGGCATTGCAGATCGGCGGAGGGGCGCGGCGTGCCCTGGGCGATCAGCGTCACGCGCCAGGCTTGCGCGGCAGGCGCCAGCAACGGCAGTAGTTGCGGCTGCACTTCGAGTATGACGCGCGCCGCGCGCTGCGTGACGAGCGGCACGAAGCGCACGAACTGCAGCGTGTCGCCGAACCCCTGCTCGGCATGGACCAGCAAGGTACGTTGTGCGATCGGCTCGCCGTGCCAGCGTGGCAGCGTCTGAATCACCGGCTGCGCGACGGTTTGCAGACGCCACTCGTACTCCGGCAGCCCGCGTGCGAAATCGCGCAGCGCGAGCCAGGCCAGCGCGCGGTTCATATGCGCGGAGGCGAGGTCGGGGCGCAGGCGCAGCGCCTGATCGAATGCGCGCACGGCGGGGCCATGCGCGCCCAGCGCCTGGTGCGCGGTGCCCAGACTCAGCCAGGCGAGCGCGAACTGCGGATCGAGACCGACCGCGCGTTCGAGATAGGGCAGTGCTTCCGCATGGCGCCCCAACGCCGCGAGCGCATTGCCCATGCCGAAGATGGCTGGCGGCAGGTTCGGCTGTAAGCTCAACGCTGCCCGGAACGATGCGACCGCGTCCGCATGGCGGCCGGTGGCGTCGAACGTATTGGCGAGATTGAAGTGCGCGGCGACGAAGCGCGGCTCGGCCGCCAATGCCGTCTGGAAACACGGGATAGCCTCTGCCGCGCGGCCGAGCGCGTTCAGCGACATGCCCATGTTATTGAGCGCGCCGGCGTGACCGGGACGCAGTTCGAGGGTGCGCCTGAACGCGGCGATCGCTTCCGTGTGGCGACCGAGCGCGTGCAGCGCGTTGCCGAGGTTGTTGTGCGACGAGGCGTCGTTCGGTTGCAGGCGCAACGATTTCTCGAACGCGTCGGCGGCGTCTTCGTGACGGCCCGCCGCTGCATACGCGTTGCCGAGGTTGTAGTGCGCCATCGGGAACGAGGGCGCCAGCGTCAGCGCGTTGCGGAACTGCTCGATGGCGTCGTCGATCTGGCCCAGCGCCTTCAGCGCGTTGCCCAGGTTCAGTTGCAGCGCTGCGTCTTCCGGGCGCAGGTTCACCGCGCGCCGCACGAGCTCGGCGGCTTCGGCGTGCTGGCCCTGCTGGTGGCGCAGGACGCCCAGCAGGTGCAACGCATCGACGTGCGCGGGGTTGCCGTCGAGCGTCGCGCGGTAGCCGCGTTCGGCGTCTTCGAGGCGGCCGTCACGATGCGCCGCGAAAGCGCGGTCAAATACAGGTTGCATGACGGGGGATGGCATTCGGGTGAGGCAGAGGCCGCATTTTCCCACACTCGCCGCAGCGTGCTCCGATTTGACCGGATGTCTCGATATCTATAATGTGTGAGTACATGTTCACATGTACTTTCTTGTCGCTCTTTGTCATGGCTTCTTCCCCCGCTTCGTCCACTTCGGTTGCCGGCTACGACGATCTTTCGGTCGACACCATCGTGCCGCTGGCCGACCTGTTTCGCCTGCTCGGCGACCCCACGCGGTTGCGCATCGTGCTGGCGTGTCTCGACGAGCGGCGCGCGGTCGGGGCGATCGCGGAGGCGCTGGGGTTGTCGTCGTCGCTGGTGAGCCATCATTTGCGGCTGCTGCGCGCGGCGCGGATCGTGCGCGCGGAGCGGCAGGGCAAGCAGGTCTTCTATCTCGCCGCAGATCGCCATATCAGCGCGATGCTGGCGGGCATGCTCGAACACGTGGCCGAACCGGCCGGCAACGATTCCCAGGACGCGTCATGAATAAACCGGATACCCCGAACGGAACCGCGGCAGGTCACGAGCACGCGCCTGCTGGGCAGGAACACGATGGGGTGTCGGGCGGCTGTGGCCACGATCACAGCGCCCATAGCCACATCGACCACAGCCACGGCGGTCACGATTACGGCGCTGACGATCACGCCAGTCACAACCACAGCAGTCACAACCACGCCGGCCATCACCACGCTCACGCCCCTGTCGCAGGCCACGGCCGCTCGTTCGCCCTCGCCGTTGTATTGAACATCGCCATCGTGGTCGCCCAGGCGGTCTACGGTGTGATCGCTCATTCCACCGCGCTGCTCGCCGACGCCGGCCACAATCTCTCCGATGTCCTCGGCCTGCTGCTCGCCTGGGGCGCCGCCTGGCTCGCCACGCGCCGTCCGTCGGCGCGCTATACGTTCGGTTATGGCAGCTCGTCGATCCTGGCTTCGCTCGTCAATGCCGGACTGTTGCTGTTCGCGTGCGGCGTGATCGTCGCTGAAGCAATCGGGCGGCTGATCAATCCGGCACCGGTGGCGGGGCTCGCGGTGTTCGTCGTGGCAATGGGCGGTGTGGTCATCAACGGCATTTCCGCGTGGCTTTTCATGCGCGGGCAGCAGGATGACCTGAACATCCGCGGCGCGTTCCTGCACATGGCGGCCGATGCTGGCATCTCCGCAGCGGTCGCGGTGAGCGGTCTCGTGATCCTCTATACCAACTGGACGTGGCTCGACCCGGTAATGAGCCTGCTCGTGGTGGCGGTCGTGGTGGCCGGCACCTGGGGCCTGCTGCGCGACTCGGTGCGCCTCGCGCTCGACGCTGTGCCGCCCGGCGTCGATCTGCAAGGTATCCGCGACTATCTGGCCGGGCAGCCGGGCGTGGTCGACGTGCACGATCTGCACGTGTGGGCCTTGTCGACCACCGGCAATGCGCTCAGCGCGCATCTGGTGATGCCGGCGGGCCACCCCGGCGACGAGTCGCTCGACGGTATCGTCGTCACGCTGCGCGAACATTTTTCGATGCAGCATGCGACGCTGCAAGTCGACCTCGGCACCACAGAGCACCGCTGCGCGATGGATCATGCGCCGCACGCGCATTGAAGCTGAGCGGGACGCGCGGCAAGTCACGGCACGGGCACAACGCGATCACCACATGGTCGCCACGATGCCACGCCGGCGCTGCGATTGATGCAGCGCAACCGCTTGGCCGGTTGCCGTCAGCGCCCCCAAGGGGACTTCCTGCGGGCGTACACTAGAACGCATTGTTGTCTCCGGAGTTCCGCATGGACGCTGCCGCAAACGATGCGTCGCCGGTGCTGATCGTCGGGGCGGGTCCCACCGGGCTCGCCGCAGCGATGAGTCTCGCGCGTGCCCACATCCCCGTGCGTCTGATCGACAAGGCCATGCAGCCGAACCCGTATTCGCGGGCCATCGGCATCCAGGCGCGTACGCTCGAGTTGCTCGAGCAGCATCGACTGGTCGAGCCGTTTCTCGAGCTCGGCCATCGCGCGCGCATCGCCAATCTGTTTTCGAATGGCATGCGTCTCGCGCAGTTGGACTTCGATCCGTTGCACACACGCTATCCGTATCTGCTGTTTCTCGATCAGTCGGTGACCGAGCGCTTGCTGACGGAGCATCTCGCCACATTCGGCGTGACGATCGAACGGGGCGTCGAGCTGACCATGTTCGCGCAAGGCGCCGCCAGCATTCAGGCGACGCTGCGCCGCGCGGACGGTCACACGGAGACCATGCGTCCGTCGTACATGATCGCCGCCGACGGTGCACACAGCGCGATTCGTCACCGGCTCGGTTTGAACTTCGAGGGCAAGACCTTCGAGCAGACTTTCCTGCTAGCCGACCTGCACGCCGAAACCGATTGGCCCGAAGACGAGTTCCATATTTTCGCGTCGGGCGAAGGACTGGTCGCGCTGTTTCCGATGGGTCACGGCAGGCATCGTCTGATCGCGGATCATGCTATCGAACCTGCCGGCGTCGCGCCGGCCGAAACGCCGGCGGTGCTGGGCGAGCCGCCGCTGAACAGGGTGTCGCCGCCTTCGCTGGAAGAATGCAAGGCGCTGATCGCGCGGCGTGTGCGCGAGCGAGTCGACGTGTCGGATCTCGCGTGGTCCTCGTATTTCCATGTGAATAGCCGCATGGTGGACCGGCTGCGCGTCGGCCGTATCTTCCTTGCGGGCGACGCCGCGCATGTGCACAGCCCGGCCGGCGCGCAGGGCATGAACACCGGCATTCAGGAAGCGTTCAATCTCGGCTGGAAGCTCGCGCGCGTGTTGAAGGGCGCGGCGCCGGACCGTCTGCTCGACACCTATCACCTCGAACGTCATCCTATCGAGCGTGACGTGCTGCGGCAGACGGGTTTCATCACGCAGATGGCGGAGGCCGATCACGGGCCGCTGAAGCTGCTGCGCGAACGGGTGATGCCGGTGCTCGCCGCGCTGGGTCCGCTGCGCGACGCCGCGCGCCTGACCATCAGCGAATTGTCGATCCAGTACCGGCGCAGTCCGTTGACGCTCGAACGTGTGCTCGACGGCGGACCGCGTGCCGGCGAGCGCGCACCGGACGCGCTGGTGCATGTGGTCGACGGACCGCTCGGCCGTGCACCCGGCGTCGGCTGCGTGTTCGATCTGCACGATCCGGCGTTCTTCTCGCTGTTCCTGCTGGTGCCGCCGCTGCCCGTCGACGAAAAACCGCTGGATCCCGCAGCGAAGCATGCGCCGCCGCCGGACGCCGAACTGGAGCGCGTGGCGGCGGAAGTCGAGAGATTGCTGCCGGGCGCGGTGCGCATCTGGCGCATTACGGATACCACCGGCGACGGCGGACTGGCGCTTGCCGAATCGTATGGCCGCACGCGGCCGTCGTTCTATCTGGTGCGGCCGGACGGCTACATCAGCGCTCGCGGGCGCACAGGCTCCGATCTGCACGGCCTGCTGCGGCATTGCGAAGCGTGGTTTGCGGTGAGCGGGGAGATACCGGAGCAGGCGGCCCTGTGACGCGGGCCGCCTGAGTCGCGCAGGTGGTGAACCCGGCTAGCGTGGCCCGGCTTACACCGTTGCCGGTGCAGCGGGCGTTAGTTGCTCGCGATGTTTGATGAGCGCTTCCCGGACGATGACCGACATTTCAATGCCGCTCGCATCGGGCTCATCGAGCGCCGCCAGCAGCGCGCGCCGCATGCGCGGCTCCCAGAAGCGGCGGATATGATCGGCGATGCCGGCGAGCGCTTCCTCGCGGTCCGGCATCGAATCGAAAAAGTCGCCGATCCGGTTGGCCATATCGATCAGGTTCTGATTGTCCATATCCGACCTCACTTGCCCGATGTCGCGTTGGCCAGTTCGCGCTGCTTCAGCAGATCGAGCTGTTCGGTGTTGAAGCGCGAATAGTCTTTCTGCCATTGCGACGGCTGTTCGACCGGCATCACCTGCACCGCGGTCACCTTGTATTCCGGACAGTTGGTAGCCCAGTCCGAGCTATCGGTGGTGATCACGTTCGCGCCCGATTCGGGGAAGTGGAACGTCGTATAAACGACGCCCGGCTGCATGCGCTCAGTCACCTTGGCGCGCAGCACGGTTTGTCCCGCGCGCGATTCGATGCCGACCCAGTCGTCCGTCCTGATGCCGCGTTCTTCGGCGTCGTGCGGATGGATTTCCAGCCGGTCCTCGTCGTGCCAGCGCGAGTTCTCGGTACGGCGCGTCTGCGCGCCGACGTTGTACTGCGACAGGATGCGGCCCGTGGTGAGCAGCAGCGGGAATTTGCGCGTGACTTTCTCGGGCGTCGCGATGAACTTCGTAATCACGAACTTGCCCTTGCCGCGCACGAAGGTGTCGATATGCATGGTCGGCGTACCGTCCGGCGCATTCTCGTTGCACGGCCACTGGATGCTGCCGAGCTCGTCGAGCTTTTTGTACGAGACGCCGTGGAAGGTCGGCGTGAGACGCGCGATCTCGTCCATGATCTGCGACGGATGCGTGTAGTCCATTTCATAACCGAGCGCGCGCGCGAGCATCACCGTGACTTCCCAGTCGGCGTAACCCGGTACCGGCGGCATGACCTTGCGCACGCGCGAGATGCGGCGCTCCGCGTTGGTGAAGGTGCCGTCCTTTTCGAGGAACGACGAACCGGGCAGCAGCACGTGCGCATACTTGGCGGTCTCGTTCAGGAAAATGTCCTGCACGACGATGCATTCCATCGACGACAACGCCGCGGACACGTGATGGGTATTCGGATCCGACTGCACGATGTCTTCGCCCTGGCAGTACAGACCCTTGAAGGTGCCGTGCACGGCGGCGTCGAACATGTTCGGAATGCGCAGACCGGGTTCGGGTTGCAGCGTGACGTTCCAGGCTTCCTCGAACAGCGTGCGCGTGACCGTGTCGCTGATGTGGCGATAGCCCGGCAGTTCGTGCGGGAACGAGCCCATGTCGCACGAACCCTGCACGTTGTTCTGGCCGCGCAGCGGATTCACGCCCACACCTTCGCGGCCGATGTTGCCCGTCGCCATTGCGAGGTTGGCGATGCCCATCACCATCGTCGAACCTTGCGCGTGTTCGGTGACGCCCAGACCGTAGTAGATCGCGGCGTTGCCGCCGGTCGCATAGATGCGGGCGGCTTCGCGCACGGCTTGAGCCGGCACGCCGGTCACCGCCTCGGTCGCCTCCGGCGCGTTTTCCGGCAGCGCGACGAAATCGCGCCATTGCTCGAACGCGCGCGTTTCGCAACGCTCGGCAACGAACGCTTCGTTCACCAGCCCTTCGGTGACGATCACATGCGCCAGCGCGTTCACGACGGCCACGTTAGTGCCCGGCCGCAACTGCAGATGATGCGACGCCTTCACGTGCGGCGTATCGACGATATCGATACGCCGCGGATCGACCACGATCAGCTTCGCGCCTTCGCGCACGCGGCGTTTCAAACGCGAGCCGAACACCGGGTGGCCGTCGGTCGGATTCGCGCCGATCACCATGATCACGTCGGCTTTATCGACCGAGGCGAACGTCTGCGTGCCCGCCGATTCGCCGAGCGTGGTCTTCAGTCCATAGCCGGTCGGCGAGTGGCACACGCGCGCGCAGGTGTCGACGTTGTTGTTGCCGAACGCGGCGCGCACGAGCTTTTGCACCAGATACGTTTCTTCGTTCGTGCAACGCGACGACGTAATGCCGCCGATCGAATCGCGGCCGTGCTTCGCCTGAATGCGGCGGAATTCCGAGGCCGCGTATGTGAGCGCTTCTTCCCAGCTGACTTCGCGCCACGGATCGGTGATCTTCGCGCGGATCATCGGCCTGGTGATGCGGTCCTTGTGCGTCGCGTAGCCCCACGCAAAGCGGCCCTTCACGCAGGCGTGGCCTTCGTTGGCCTGGCCGTTCTTGTGCGGCACCATCCGCACGACCTGGTTGCCCTTCATCTCCGCCTTGAACGAGCAGCCGACGCCGCAATACGCGCACGTGGTCACGACCGAATGCTCGGCCTGGCCGAGCATGATGACGGTCTTTTCCTGCAAGGTTGCGGTCGGGCATGCGGCCACGCACGCGCCGCACGACACGCACTCCGATTCCATGAACGGCACGTTTTCGCTGGCCGCCACGCGCGATTCGAAACCGCGCCCGGCGATGGTCAGCGCGAACGTGCCTTGCGTTTCCTCGCACGCGCGCACGCAGCGATTGCAGACGATGCACTTCGACGCGTCGTAGGTGAAGTACGGGTTCGACTCGTCTTTCTTATCCTTCAGGTGATTCGCGCCGTCGAAGCCGTAGCGCACTTCGCGCAAGCCCGTGACGCCCGCCATGTCCTGCAGTTCGCAGTCGCCGTTGGCGGAGCAGGTCAGGCAGTCGAGCGGGTGATCGGAGATGTACAGCTCCATCACGTTGCGGCGCAGCGACTGCAAACGATCGGTTTGCGTGCGGACCTTCATGCCGGCTTCGACCGGCGTCGTGCATGACGCGGGATAGCCGCGCTTGCCTTCGATTTCCACGAGACACAGGCGGCATGAGCCGAACGGTTCCAGCGAATCGGTCGCGCAGAGCTTCGGCACGTTGACGCCCGCTTCGACGGCGGCGCGCATGACGGATGTGCCGGCCGGCACGGTGACGGACTGGCCGTCGATTTCCAGCGTGACGTCGATGTCGGCGTGACGCTCGGGCGTGCCGTAGTCCGTGTCGTCGAAGAAGGAACGGGGCGAGCGCTGCTGCTGGGCTTGCGCCTTGCACGCGCAGTTGCCGGAGCCGCAGCCGCCAGTGGATGAGTTGAGCATGTCGGACATGGTGGGCTCCTGGGTCAGGCCGCTTTCGGCGCGTGTTCAGACACGTTGGCGAGACCGAAGTCTTCGGGGAAATGATCGAGCGCGGACAGCACCGGGAACGGCGTCATGCCGCCCATCGCGCAGAGCGAACCGGACACCATCGTGTCGCACAGATCGCGCAGTAACTGCACTTGCCGGGTGGACGTATCGCCGTTGCGAATCCGGCCGATCACTTCGACGCCGCGCGTCGAGCCGATCCGGCACGGCGTGCATTTGCCGCATGATTCGAGCGCGCAGAAGTGCATGGCGTATTGCGCGAGTTCGGCGAGATTCGACGTGTCGTCATGCACCACGAGGCCGCCGTGGCCCACTACCGCGCCGACTGCCGCATATGCCTCGTAGTCCATCGGAATGTCCCACTGGCTTTCCGGCAGATACGTGCCGAGCGGGCCACCCACCTGTACCGCGCGCGCGGGACGGCCGCTCGCCGTGCCGCCGCCGTAGTCGTAGAGCAACTCGCGCAGCGTCACGCCGAACGCGAGCTCGACCAGGCCGCCTTGCTTCACATTGCCCGCCAGCTGGAACGGCAGCGTGCCGCGCGAGCGGCCCATGCCGAAGTCTTTGTAGAACGCCGCGCCGCGCGCGAAAATGATCGGCACCGTTGCCAGCGTGATGACGTTGTTGATCACGGTCGGCTGGCCGAACAGGCCGACGAGCGCAGGCACCGGCGGCTTGGCGCGCACAATGCCGCGCTTGCCTTCGAGCGATTCGAGCAGCGCCGTTTCCTCGCCGCACACATACGCGCCTGCGCCTTTCGCCACGAACAGTTCGAAGCGATGCGCCGTTGAGCCGAGCACGCTGTCGCCGAGCCAGCCGGCGGCGCGTGCTTTCGTGATGGCCGCTTCGAGCGTCGCGATCGAATGCGGATACTCGCTGCGCACGTAGATGTGGCCCACCGTCGCGCCCGTCACGACGCCCGCGATGATCATCCCTTCGATCAGCACGTACGGATCGCTTTCCATCACGAGACGATCGGAGAAGGTGCCGGAATCGCCTTCGTCCGCATTGCAGACGATGTACTTCTGCGCCGCCTTCGCGCCGCGTACCGTGCGCCATTTGATGCCGGCGGGGAAGGCCGCGCCGCCGCGGCCGCGCAGGCCGGATTCGATCAGCGCTTCGCAGGCGGCGTCGCCGTCGGTTTGCAGAGCCTGGCGCAAGCCTTCGAGGCCGCCGTGGGCGATGTAGTCGTCGATGGAAAGCGGGTCCGTGATGCCGATGCGCGCGAACGTCAGGCGCTGCTGTTTCTTCAGATACGGAATCTCGTCGACCACGCCGACGCGCTTCGCGTGCGCCCCGCCTTCAATTAGGCCAGCATCGAACAGCGCAGCGACGTCGTCTGCGTCGACATTCGCGTAGCCGATGCGGCCTTCAGGCGTCTGAACTTCAACGAGCGGTTCAAGCCACAGCAGGCCGCGCGAGCCGTTGCGGACCAGTTCCACGGCGAGGCCGCGGCGCGCGGCTTCGGCTTCGAGCGCCTGAGCGAGCGCGTCAGCGCCGAGCGCCAGTGCCGACGAATCACGGGGAACGTAGATGCGCGTCATGCTGTCACCTCCACACACTTGCTGGCGGCCGCGAAGATCGCGTCGAACTTTTGCGGCGTGACCCTGGCGTGCAGCGTGCCGTTGAGCATCAGCGCCGGCGACAGTGCGCATTGGCCGAGGCAATACACCGACTCCAGTTCCACGGTCGCGCCATGCTCATGTTCGGCGTCGAAGCGGCAGCCGGTGTGTGTCTCGATATGGCGGGTGAGCGCTTCGGTGCCCATGCTGCGGCAGGCTTCCGCGCGGCACAACTGCACCGTGACCTGAGCGGCCGGCTGCGTGCGGAAGTGGTGGTAGTAGGTGATGACGCCGTGCACTTCCGCGCGCGACAGGTTCAAGGCGCGCGCGAGCGGCGCGACCGCAGCGGGCGGCACATAACCGAGTTCGTCCTGAATTGCGTGCAAGACCGCTAGTAGCGACATGCCCGGTTGCGCGTGACGTTGCACGAGCTGATCCGGCGCGATGGCGATGGAATCGTCCAAGTGGGGGCTCCTCCAAAGTCATATATGCACTTGTCATTCATAATGCGTGCACTTATGCTTCGTATATTCGATATGGGATAGCCGAACAATAGGCGGGTGATTCGGCCGGCGCAATAGGAAAGAGTTGAGCATATATGATCAGAATCGAGTGCCAGGCGCAACTGGTGGTGAAGAGCCCGGATGGCCGCGAGGCAAGCCTGTCGGACGTCGTGCCGTTGCTGGCGCTGGTGGATGAATCGGGCAGCATCGCGCAGGCGGCGACGCTTAAGGGTTTGTCCTACCGTCATGCGTGGGGTTTGCTGCGCAGCATCGAAGAGCGTCTGGGCGGTCCGCTGATTGCGAAAGAGCGTGGTCGCGGCTCGGTGCTGTCCGAACTCGGGCAAGCGGTTTTGCGTGCGCAGCGTCTGTGCGGGGAACGGCTCGACGGCAATATGCAGGCGCTCGCCAGCGAAGTGGCAAGCGATCTGAACCGCTGGCTCGCACCGCCCGCCGATGACGTGCGCATCTTCGCGTCGCACGGTTATGCCGTGGCCGCGCTCGTCACTGCGTTGGTCGCCAACGATCTGCCGGTGGACATCAAGTATCGGGACAGCGCCGACGCCGTGAGCGCGCTCGCGCGCGGCGAATGCGACCTGGCCGGCTTCCATTTGCCGCTCGGCGAGTTTCGCGCGGTATGCGCCGATACGTACCGCCGCTGGCTCGATCCACAGCGTCACGTGCTCGTGCATCTCACGCGGCGCAAACAGGGACTCTTTCTCGGCAAGGGCAATCCCAGAGGAATCGTGGGTCTGGGTGATCTCGCGCGCGACGACATTCGCTTCGTCAACCGGCAACCCGGCTCCGGCACGCGCATGTTGCTGGATCTCGCACTACGGAAAGTCGGGGTGGATCCGGATCGGGTCAATGGTTACGCGTCGACCGAACTCACGCACTCGGCGATTGCGGCGTTCGTCGCGAGCGGCATGGCGGACGTCGGCTTCGGCGTGGAGCCCGCGGCGCATCACTTCGGTCTCGACTTCATTCCGGTCGTCGACGAAGACTATTATTTCGCCTGCGATCGCGCGCGCCTCGAGCGCGCGCCGCTTGCGGCCGTGATCGGCTTGCTGCGCGGCAGCGCGTTTCGCGAGAGCGTCGATCAACTCGAAGGCTATGATCCGCAGGACTGCGGCGAGGTGGTTGCCCTGGAAGAGGGGCTCGGCGAAACGACGGCGTAAGCAGCCGTAAACATCAGCCTATGTTCGGCGCTGCGTATGGCGTCCGTTTGGGATACTCTTTAAGCTTCCGCTTCCGCCTTAACCGCGCGTTACGTCGCGCCGATCAATATGAAAGTTATTTTTTACGCATGTGCTGCCGTGGCGACGGCTGGTGTGCTGCTCGCCAGCGCTTCGGTTGCTGTCGCGCAGAATTCGCCGGGTGTGCCGGGCGGTATCCTGCAAGATCAGTTTCGTCTCGCCGAGCATCCGCAAATGCCGTTTGCCGCGTCGGCGCCCTCCGACAAATACCAGAGCGGCAAAAAATCGGCCATGCGCAAGCGCGGCGATATGGGCGATCCGAATGGCTGCAATCTGCAGTGCCCTAAAGACGAGTAAGCGGACGCACGAGTCCGGTGGTAGTGCGGCGCCGGCGTTCTGCCGGCGTTTTTCGTCTGGTCTTCAGGTTTCGTGGCCCGGCGTTGCCGTTGCCGCGTTCATGGCAGACGCTCAAGGTTTGGCCGTGTGCCACACGTCCTTGAAGCCATTTCCCTTCATATCTCCCGCCTGCTTGTCCGCTGCGTAGCGGTAGAGCGGATGGCCTTTGTACGCCCATTGCTGCTTGCCGTCCGCGCCGGCGATCAACGTCCAGTCGCCGGACGGTTTGTCCGATGCGCCGGCGGTGGCTGCCGGCCAGTTGTTCAGGCAGCCGCCGGTGCAGGCGCTCACACCGGGCGTGGTGTCTTTGTCGAAGGTGTAGAGCGTCATGCCGTCCGCCGTGACGAAGCGCCCGTCGACGATTTTCGGCGCTTCGGCGAAAGCGCTTTGTTGCAGCGCGAGGAGGGCGAGGCAGAAAAGAGTTTTGCGCATGATGTCGGCTCCTGATCTTGGTGTGGTTTCGCGCTAGACGCGGCGTGCGCGCGCGTGAGGATTAAACGATTGAGCGGATGCGTTTATTCCAGTCATGCTCTTCGAAAGTGGAGCGCGATCGGGCAGCGTCAGGGAGTGGCGAGCCGACGAGTTAGGCGGAGGCGGCGCCGGACGACAAAAAACCCGCAAGCAGCTGGCCGCTTACGGGTTCCGGGTGAGACTTGAATGTACTGTCTGAAACGTGTTCTGGTGGAGGCGGCGGGAATCGAACCCGCGTCCAGAAGCACTCTACGACCAGTTCTACATGTTTAGTTCTGTCATTTGATTTAACCGTAGTGACGCGGACGAACACGCTGCACTACGGCGATTCACTAGGTTTTCGACCCGGATGTCGTGACACCACCAAGGCTTAACTGACGTATATGACCTCTGTCGGTATTGCTACCGGTCTTGCGACTCTAGCCCGTCAGTAAACTAGGCAGAGGACGGCGGCCCTTAGGCTGCCAGTGCGAACGTATCGTCGTTTGCAGTTACGTTTTTCCCATTGATTAACGAGGTGACGGGTCCTCGACATGCCCTAGCCGCTTCGCAACCCCTGTCGAAACCAGGTCGCCCCCGCGGTTCGTTGCTCAACTTTCTGAGCCAGCGTAGATTTTACAATAGATTGACAGCCGCGTCCTGACTCATTGATGTGGCCGCCGCAGCGGTGCGCCGGCTTCGGCGTGCCGGCTGAGCGCGCTTCAGCCGAGGTCGCGCAACAGCCTCTGCAATTCAGCCGTCGATTGGACGACGTGTTGCGCATGCCATTGCGTGGGCGGAATATCGTTGCCGCAGTAGCCGTACGCCGCCGCGACCGTCTTCATGCCGGCCGCGAAACCCGCCTGCACGTCGCGTAGATCATCGCCGACATAGACGATGCGCTCCGGCACCACGTCGAGCTCGCGCGCGGCGTGCAACAAGGGCGCCGGGTGGGGTTTCGAGTGCGGCGTCGTGTCGCCGCTCACGATGCAGCCGGCGCGCTCTTCCAGTCCGAGTTGCGCGATCAGCGGCTCCGTGAGCCTCGCTACCTTGTTGGTGACGATGCCCCAGCGCACGCCGCGAGCGTCGAGCTCGTCGAGAATTTCGGGAATGCCGGGAAACAGCGTGGTCTCGATGCACAGATCCGCTTCGTAGTTGGCGAGGAACTCCTCGCGCATCGACGCGAACTCGTGATTATCGGGGCCGATCCCAAACGCACCGCCGATCAGCCCGCGCGCGCCCGCGGACGCCAGCGGGCGCAGATCTTCGAGCGGCACCATCTCGAGCCCGCGATCATGGCGCATTTTGTTGACGGCGGCCGCGAGGTCGGGCGCCGTGTCGGCCAGCGTGCCGTCGAGGTCGAACAGCACAGCCAGGCAAAGACCGAGTGCGTCTTCGTTATCTTCGCGTTGGGGCAGGGGCGTGGGATCGCTCATTGATTGGGTAGGTCCGGCAGGTCGGGGCGGATCAGGCGTCGCGGCGGCAGGCGAGCATGTAGTTCACGCTCGTGTCGGCGGACAGCGTGAAATGCTTGCTGAGCGGGTTATAGACAATGCCTTTGATATCGGCCGTACGCAGGTTGGCGGCGCGCACGAAGCTCGCCAATTCCGACGGCCGAATGAACCGCGCGTAGTCGTGCGTGCCCTTGGGCAGCATTCGCGCGATGTATTCGGCTCCGATCACGGCGAACAGGTACGACTTCACATTGCGGTTCAGCGTGGAAAAGAACACCCAGCCACCGGGTTTCACCAGCGTCTTGCACGCTTCCACAATGGCCGCGGGTTGCGGCACGTGCTCCAGCATTTCCATGCAAGTCACGACGTCGAACGTGCCCGGTTCGCGGGCGGCGAGCGCCTCGGCAGCGATTTCTTCGTAATCTACGGTTACACCGCTTTCAAGGCTGTGAAGATCGGCCACGCCCAGCGCCTGGGTCGACAGATCGATGCCTTTGACGTGCGCGCCGAGGCTTGCCATTGACTCGGACAGAATGCCGCCGCCACACCCGATATCCAGCACGGTTTTGCCCGCGAGATGGGCGTGCGCGTCGATCCAGCTCAGGCGAATCGGGTTGAGCTCGTGCAGCGGCTTGAATTCGGCATTCGGATCCCACCAGCGATGCGCAAGGTCGCTAAATTTCTGCAGTTCGTGGGGATCGGCATTGGTCATGGCGGAAGCTGCCTCGAAGAGAGCGGTGAGCGGGCGCTCGAGGATAAACCCTGAGTATATAGGTCGAGGGACGGGGCGGCAAAATGCCGCCCCCTCGCGGTCCGGTCGACGTCCCTCGCGGCCTTGGGCACGCGGCAGGACATATAAAAAAAGCCCCGCCGAAGCGGGGCTTTGATACTGCGGCAATGTGCAGCTTATTGCTTCGAAGTACCGACAACTTCGACTTCCACGCGACGATCCGGTGCGAGGCAGGCGATAAGTTGCTTGCGGTTCTTCTGGTTGCAACCGGTCGTGACCGGGTTGCGCTTGCCCTTGCCTTCCGTATAGATACGGTTGGATTCGATGCCCTTGCTGACCAGGTATGCCTTCACAGCTTGAGCACGGCGCAGCGACAGACGGTCGTTGTACTTGTCCGAACCGATACGGTCCGTGTAACCCGTTGCGACGACGACTTCGAGGTTCAGTGCGCCGATCTTCGATGCCAGATCGTCCAGCTTTTCCTTGCCGCCCGGCTTCAGGATTGCCTTGTCGAAGTCGAACAGCGCGTCAGCTTGATACGTAATCTTTTGGCTCGTGATGGCCGGTGCAGGTGCGACCGGAGCCGGCGGGGTCGGAGCCTGGGCAACCAGGGCGCCATCGCACTTTGCGTTGGCCGTTGCCGGCGTCCAGAATGCATCGCGCCAGCAAAGCTCGTTCGTGCCGTTCATCCACACGTATTCGCCGGTACCATTCACCCAGTTGTCGTTCGTGGCTTGTCGCGACGCCGGCACCGATTGCGCCATGGCGGATGCAGCCATAACTGCGGTAGCTGCAATGAACGCGAGCTTTGAAAGTTTATTCATATTTCTCCTCTCGAAATTGAGATTACCGCAGGTTTACTGCGAGCCTGTTGACGAAGACAAGTCATACATTGCTCGAAGTATAACATCGGTGTAGAACAAAAAACGTGCTGTGTAGACTTCGAGCAGTGTCTAACTCTTTGTGCGTTGGCATTTTGCCATATCGTTCCCTTCCAACGATAAAAAAATCTGCCCCCCATCAAATCACCTTCCAATTGTGGTGCATGCGCAACAGAAGTAATCGCCCGGAGGCGCCGCCAGTCATGGCTCAGCGGCGAATTGCCCCACGCACGAATCGAGCCTGCCCTGTCTCAAAAATGGGGCGTCGAGGTGTGCTCCGCATTCGCTGCCTAATAGGTATACGTACCTTCGTCGGCGCGGATTCGCGGCATGTTAGAATCGCGTGATGCGTTGCGCCTGCAATGCTTACGCGAAGACGCGGCGAAATGTAGTCAAGCCGTCGTCTTGGCACGTAAAAGATACGGATAATGGATCAATTCGCCAAAGAGACTCTGCCAATCTCCCTAGAGGAGGAAATGCGCCGTTCGTATCTCGATTACGCGATGAGCGTGATCGTAGGGCGTGCGCTTCCCGATGTTCGCGATGGCCTGAAGCCGGTGCACCGGCGCGTGCTGTACGCGATGCACGAACTGAACAACGACTGGAACCGGGCTTACAAGAAGTCGGCGCGTATTGTCGGCGACGTTATCGGTAAATATCACCCGCACGGCGACACGGCTGTTTACGACACCATCGTCCGGATGGCGCAGGACTTCTCGCTGCGCTACATGCTGGTAGACGGCCAGGGCAACTTCGGCTCGGTCGACGGCGACAATGCCGCGGCCATGCGGTACACCGAAATCCGCATGGCGAAGATCGGCCATGAACTGCTGGCCGACATCGACAAGGAAACGGTCGACTTCACGCCGAACTACGACGGCAGCGAAAACGAGCCGGCCATCCTGCCGGCGCGCATTCCCAATCTGCTGATCAATGGTTCGTCCGGTATCGCGGTCGGCATGGCAACCAACATTCCGCCGCACAACCTCAATGAAGTTGTCGACGCCTGCCAGCATCTGCTCAAGAACCCGGAAGCCACGATCGACGAACTGATCGAGATCGTTCCGGCGCCCGACTTCCCGACGGCCGGCATCATCTACGGCGTGGCGGGCGTGCGCGACGGCTATCGCACGGGCCGCGGCCGCGTGGTGATGCGCGCGCTGACGCACTTCGAGGAAATCGACCGCGGCCAGCGCATGGCGATCATCGTCGACGAGCTGCCGTACCAGGTGAACAAGCGCTCACTTCTGGAGCGCATCGCCGAACTGGTCAACGAAAAGAAGCTCGAAGGCATTTCCGACATCCGCGACGAGTCCGACAAGAGCGGCATGCGCGTCGTGATCGAACTGAAGCGCGGCGAAGTGCCGGAAGTGGTGCTCAACAATCTGTACAAGGCGACCCAGCTTCAGGACACCTTCGGCATGAACATGGTCGCGCTGGTCGACGGCCAGCCGAAGCTGCTGAACCTGAAGGAAATGCTGTCGTGCTTCCTGTCGCATCGCCGGGAAGTGCTGACGCGGCGCACTGTATACGAACTGCGCAAGGCGCGCGAACGCGGCCACGTGCTCGAAGGCCTGGCGGTCGCGCTTGCCAATATCGACGAGTTCATCGCAATCATCAAAGCGGCGCCGACTCCGCCGATCGCCAAGCAGGAATTGATGGCGCGTCCGTGGGATTCGTCGCTGGTGCGTGAGATGCTGGCGCGTGCCGAGACGGAAAACGCGTCGGCGGGTGGTCGCGAAGCCTACCGTCCTGACGGTTTGAATCCGTCGTTCGGCATGCAGTCCGACGGCCTTTACCGTCTGTCCGACACCCAGGCTCAGGAAATTCTGCAGATGCGTCTGCAGCGCCTGACCGGCCTGGAGCAGGACAAGATCATCGGCGAGTACCGCGAAGTCATGGCGCAAATCGCCGACCTGCTGGACATTCTGGCTCGCCCGGAACGCATTACGGCGATCATCGTCGAGGAACTCACGTCGATCAAAGCCGAGTTCGGCGATGCGCGCCGCTCCAAAATCGAGCTGAACGCAACCGAACTGAACACGGAAGATCTGATCACGCCGCAAGAGATGGTCGTGACCATGTCGCACGCGGGTTACGTGAAATCGCAGCCGCTGTCCGAGTACAGCGCGCAGAAGCGGGGTGGTCGCGGCAAGCAGGCCACGGCAATGAAAGAAGACGACTGGATCGACACGCTGTTCATCGCGAACACGCACGATCACATTCTGTGCTTCTCCAATCGCGGCCGCGTCTACAGCGTGAAGGTCTATGAAGTGCCGCAAGGTTCGCGGAACTCGCGCGGCCGTCCGATCATCAATATCTTCCCGCTTCAGGAAGGCGAGAAGATTACGGTCGTCTTGCCGGTCAAGGAATTCTCGGCTGACAAATTCGTCTTTATGGGCACTGCGTTAGGAACCGTAAAAAAGACGCCGCTGGAAGCCTTTGGCCGCGTGTTGCGCAAGGGTATTATTGCGGTCGGTCTGGATGACGGCGATTACCTGATCGGTGCCGCGATTACCGACGGTCAGCACGACGTGATGCTGTTCTCGGATTCGGGCAAGGCGGTCCGCTTCGACGAAAACGACGTGCGTCCGATGGGCCGCGAGGCGCGCGGTGTACGCGGCATGCAGCTCGAAGACGGCCAGAACGTGATCGCGTTGCTGGTAGCCGGCGACGAGCAGCAGTCGGTGCTCACCGCCACGGAAAACGGTTTTGGCAAGCGTACGCCGATCATCGAGTACACCCGTCATGGCCGCGGTACGAAGGGCATGATCGCGATCCAGACCTCGGAGCGTAACGGCAAGGTCGTTGCCGCCACGCTGGTGGATCAGGAAGCGCAGATCATGCTGATCACCAATACCGGCGTGCTGATCCGTACGCGGGTATCGGAAATTCGGGAAATGGGACGTGCAACCCAAGGTGTTACACTCATCAGCCTTGACGAAGGGACCAAGCTTTCAGGTCTGCAACAGGTTGCTGAGGCGGAAGCGGAAGGTGATGCGGAAAGCGACGCCGAAGGTCCCGCTGAAGGTAACAACGCGGATGACAGCGGCGGCGAAGAGGGCGGTGCGGCCTGATTCGTGTCAGCGTCTTACAGACTCAGTGACTGGTTGAAAGCTGTGCCGGGAATAATGGCGTGTCGGGCTGATACGTATCCCGCGCAGCTTGCTGTTCAAGTTCATTTCTATTAGGGAGTAATGATGCAAAAACGATTCAAACAACTGATGTTGCTGGCTGCCCTCGTGCCGACCTTCGCCATGGCTCAAGCGCTTCAGAGCCCGGCTCCGGCGGCGCCGGCTGCTGCCGCGGCACCGGTTGATCCGGCCAAGCAGGCTGCAATCAAGGATCTGTTGGACGCAATCGACGCGCAGAAGCTCGTCGGCGCGATCGGCAACAGCGCCCAGATGCAAGCCAAGCAGCTGGTTCCGGCAATCCTGTCGGACGCTCTGAGCGAAAACAAGACGATGACGGACAAGCAGAAGCAGGCTTCCGTCCCGACGCTGCAAAAGAACGCAGTGCCGAAGCTGGTTGACGGCGCAGGCCAGGTGTTCGCAACGGACAGCTTCCGCCAGGACGCCATGCAAGCTCAGTACGACGCCTACGCGAAGTACTACAGCACGTCGGAAATCAAGGATCTGACTACGTTCTACAAGAGCCCGACCGGCCGCAAGTTCATCCAGGTGCAAGACCAGGTTGGCCGTGACGTCGTGAACGGCTTGATGCAGAAGTACATGCCGCAATCGATCAAGGCAACGCGTGACCAGGCCGACAAGGAAGTCGCTTCGGTCAAGCCGGCCAAGTAAGCCAACGCCCTGAGGCTGCGCGGATATCGCGCCAGCCGCCGCCCGGTGGGCTCGCCTCGCACGCTGGATGGCGTGCCGGGTTTGGCGGCTTGGCTGTGACAATGCGATAATGGCTGTTTGTGCACACGCGCAGACGGCCATTTTCTTTTTCGGCGCGAAATGGTCCGAAACCCGCGTCAGAAAATCGCGCCGGCACAATCGCGTTGTCATCTTCACGGTCAATGCCGACCCGGCTGTCAGCTTCGCCGATTTTTGCGCGATCTTCATTTTTCGCGCCCGCTTCCAGGATCTCACGATGCGCGTCTTTAATTTCTCCGCCGGCCCCGCGGCCATGCCCGAAGAAGTTCTGCGTCAAGCCGCCGACGAAATGCTCGATTGGCAAGGCAGCGGCATGAGCGTGATGGAAATGAGCCATCGCGGGAAAGAGTTCATGTCGATCCATGAGGAAGCGCTCGTCGATCTGCGCGACCTGCTTCAGGTGCCGGCGAGCCACCGCATCCTGTTCCTGCAAGGTGGCGGATTGGGCGAGAACGCAATCGTGCCGATGAACCTGATGGGCGCGAAGCCGCGCGCGGATTTCGTCGTGACGGGTTCATGGTCGCAGAAGTCTTTCAAGGAAGCGCAGAAGTACGGCACTGCGCATCTGGCGGCCAGCGGCCAGACGGCCGATGGTTTCACCCGCGCGCCCGCCCGCTCGGAATGGCAACTGTCGGACGACCCGGCTTACGTGCATCTGTGCACGAACGAGACGATTCACGGCGTCGAGACGTTCGAGATCCCCGATCTCGGCGATATTCCGCTCGTGGCGGATGCCTCGTCGCATATCCTGTCGCGTCCCATGGACATCGCCAAATACGGCGTGCTGTTCGGCGGCGCGCAGAAGAACATCGGCATGGCGGGCGTGACAGTGGTGGTCGTGCGCGAAGACATGCTCGATCGTGCGCAACCGATCTGCCCGTCGGCGTTCGAATGGAAGATCGTCGCCGAGAACAATTCGATGTACAACACGCCGCCCACTTACGCGATCTACATCGCCGGGCTGGTGTTCAAGTGGTTGAAGAAGCAGGGCGGCCTTGCCGCGATGGAAGCACGCAATCTCGAAAAGTCGAAGCTGCTGTACGACGCGATCGACTCGAGCAGCTTCTATCTGAACAAGGTCGAACGCGGCTCGCGCTCGCGGATGAACGTCCCGTTCTTCCTCGCCGACGAGTCCCGCAACGAAGATTTCCTGGCCGGCGCGAAAGCGCGGGGAATGGTGCAGCTAAAGGGCCACAAGTCCGTCGGCGGCATGCGGGCGTCGATTTATAACGCCGTCCCGCTCGAGGGCGTCAAAGCGCTTGTCGAATACATGAAGGAATTCGAACAGCGCAGCGCCTGAGTCATCGGGGCGCGCGCTTCCTTTCCAGCACGCATTTGTGCAGCAGCTACCGGCAGGGCCGTTTTCACGCATGGACGACGAACTCAATACCCGACTCAAACCTCTTCGCGAACGCATCGACGCGCTCGACGCGCAACTGATCGCGCTCCTCAATCAACGCGCGGCGGTAGCGCTCGAAGTGGGCGAGGTCAAGAAGCATTTCAACGCGCCGGTGTTTCGGCCGGAGCGCGAACAGCAGGTGATCGCGCGTCTGCAGGACATGAGCGAAGGGCCGCTCGCGAGCGAGCATATCAGCGCGATCTGGCGCGAGATCATGGCCGCGAGCCGCGCGCTCGAAAAGACCATCAAGGCCGCTTATCTCGGCCCGGTCGGCACCTACAGCGAACAGGCGATGCACGAGTACTTCGGTCAGTCGATCGAAGGCCTGCCGTGCCCGTCGATCGACGAAGTGTTCCGCTCGGTCGAGGCGGGCGCCGCGGAATTCGGCGTCGTGCCTGTCGAGAATTCGACCGAAGGCGCGGTGTCGCGCACGCTCGATCTGCTGCTGCAAACGCAACTCACGATCGGCGGCGAGCTGGCTTTGCCGATCCACCACAATCTGTTGACGCTGAACGGTGGCCTCACCGGTGTAACGCGCGTGTGCGCGCATGCGCAGGCGCTTGCCCAATGTCAGCGCTGGCTGTCGACCAACGCGCCGCATCTGGAGCGCCAGGCAGTGTCGAGCAATGCGGAAGCAGCGCGCATGGCAGCGGAAGACCCGACCGTGGCGGCCATCGCCGGCGATCGCGCCGCGACGCACTATGGCTTGCAGGTGGCGTATGCGCTGATCCAGGACGATCCGCACAACCGCACGCGCTTCGTGATGATCGGCAAACAGCCGACCGGCCCGAGCGGTTATGACCAGACGTCGTTGATCGTTTCCGTGCATAACGAACCTGGCGCCGTATTCAAGCTGCTCGAACCGCTGGCACGCCACAGCGTGTCCATGACGCGTTTCGAATCGCGTCCGGCACGGGTCGGCACGTGGGAGTACTACTTCTACATCGACCTCGAAGGCCATCGCGACGATCCGGCGGTCGCCGCCGCGCTCGCCGAACTCGGCGAGAAGGCTGCGTTCCTGAAGATTCTGGGCTCGTATCCGCGCGCCCGCTGATGATATTCAAACGGCGACCCTGCAGCACCCGGGCGCGCCCAGCCGCACATCCCATTACTCATAGTCGTTCGGAGATTCTCATGACAGCGTCTTTCGGTCCTTCCTACGTGCGTGCCATTGCGCCTTACATCGCAGGCAAACCGATTTCGGAAGTGGCCCGCGAATTCGATCTGGACGAAAAGATCATCGTGAAACTCGCCTCGAACGAGAATCCGCTCGGCATGCCGGAATCGGCACAGCGCGCGATGGCGCAGGCCGCCAGCGAACTGGGCCGCTACCCCGACGCCAACGCGTTCGAGCTGAAGGCTGCGCTGAGCGAGCGCTACGGCGTGCCGGCCGACTGGATCACGCTTGGCAACGGCAGCAACGACATCCTCGAAATCGCCGCACACGCGTTTGTGGAAAAGGACCAGTCGATCGTCTATGCGCAGTACTCGTTCGCGGTTTACGCGTTGGCCACGCAAGGCCTGGGCGCTCGCGCGATCGTCGTGCCGGCCGTCAAATACGGTCATGACCTCGACGCAATGCTCGCGGCGATTACCGACGACACGCGCCTGATTTTCGTCGCCAACCCGAACAACCCGACCGGCACGTTTATTGAAGGCACGAAGCTCGAAGCGTTTCTCGACAAGGTGCCGCGCAACGTGGTCGTCGTGCTCGACGAGGCGTACACGGAATATCTGCCGCAAGAGAAGCGCTACGACTCGATCGCGTGGGTGCGCCGCTACCCGAATCTGCTGGTGTCGCGAACATTTTCGAAGGCGTTCGGCCTCGCCGGTTTGCGCGTGGGTTTCGCGATCGCACAGCCTGAATTGACCGATCTGCTGAATCGTCTGCGTCAGCCGTTCAACGTGAACACACTGGCGCAAGCCGCGGCGATCGCCGCGCTGAGCGACAGGGCGTTTCTGGAGAAGAGCGCCGCGTTGAACGCGCAAGGCTATCGCCGTTTGACCGAAGCCTTCGACAAGCTCGGTCTGGAGTATGTGCCGTCGGACGGCAACTTCGTGCTGGTACGTGTCGGCAACGACGACGCAGCAGGCGGCCGCGTCAACCTGGAGCTGCTGAAGCAGGGCGTGATCGTGCGGCCGGTCGGCAACTATGGTTTGCCGCAATGGCTGCGTGTCACGATCGGCTTGCCGGAAGAAAACGAAGCATTCCTTGCTGCGCTCGAAAAAGCGCTCGACCCCGCTTAAGCGGTAACCCTTGACCCGCGCGCCTCGTCGGTATTGAAAGGCGCGCTCTATGTGACCGACGTGGCCGCGTTTTCTTTTGACAAGCTGGTAATTTTCGGTGTCGGCCTGATCGGCGGATCGCTCGCGCGCGCGCTGCGCGAACGGAACGGGACCGAGGGTGCGCGCACGGTGATCGGTGTCGGACGTTCGTCCGCGTCGACCGAGCGCGCTCTGGAACTGGGTGTGATCGACGGCTCGGCGGCGCTGAACGACGACGCCTCGCTGCGCGAAGCATTGTCCGGTGCCGACTTCGTGCTGCTGGCCGCGCCCGTCGCGCAGACACAGCCGTTGCTCGAACGCATCGCGCCGTTTCTCGATCCGGCCACGATCGTCACGGACGCCGGCAGTACCAAGTCGGACGTGGTCGCCGCCGCCCGCGCGGCGCTCGGCGCGCGCATCAGCCAGTTCGTGCCCGGGCATCCGATTGCCGGCCGCGAAGCCAGCGGCGTGGAGGCGGCCTTGCCCGAGCTGTATGTGGGCCGCAATGTCGTGTTGTGCCCGCTGCCGGAGAGTGCGCCGGCAACCGTGGAGCGTGTCGCCGCCATGTGGCGGGCCACCGGTGCGCTTGTGCGTGACATGGCGCCCGAGCAGCACGACCGCGTGTTCGCGTCGGTCAGCCATTTGCCGCACCTGCTTTCGTTCGCGCTGGTCGAGCAGATTCTCAATTCACCCGATGCCGCGCTGAAATTCTCGTTCGCGGCGGGCGGCTTCCGCGATTTCACGCGCATTGCCGCGTCGAGCCCGGAAATGTGGCGCGACGTCTGCGTGGCCAATCGGGTCGCGCTGCTCGACGAACTCGACGCCTATACGGCGGTACTTGCCGGCCTGCGCGCGGCAATCGAAGCCGCCGACGGTGCCGCCCTCGAAACCGTGTTCGCGCGCTCGCGCGTAGCGCGTACCGAATGGCAGGAACAGCGCGCTGGCGGCGTCGCCAATGGCGACGCGTCGAAATAACCGGAAACTGGACTCAATCATGGAATTCCTCGATCTCGGACCGTTCTCTCGCGCGTCCGGCACGATTCGTCTGCCTGGCTCGAAGAGCATCTCGAACCGGGTGCTGCTGCTCGCGGCGCTCGCCGAAGGCGAAACGACGATCACGAACCTGCTCGACTCCGACGACACCCGCGTGATGCTCGACGCGCTCGAGAAACTCGGCGTGCGTCTGAAGCGCGACGGCGACACCTGCGTCGTGACCGGCACGCGCGGTGCGTTCACGGCGCGCACGGCGGATCTGTTTCTCGGCAACGCCGGCACGGCGGTGCGTCCGCTGACGGCGGCGCTGGCGGTCAATGGCGGCGACTATCGCATTCACGGCGTGCCGCGCATGCACGAGCGGCCGATCGGCGATCTGGTCGACGGCCTGCGCCAGCTCGGCGCGAAGATCGACTACGAAGAGAACGAAGGCTATCCGCCGCTGCGAATTCGCCCCGGGCAGATCAATGCCGACGCGCCGATCACCGTGCGCGGCGACGTGTCGAGCCAGTTCCTGACCTCGCTTCTCATGACGCTGCCGCTCTTGCGGACCGGAAGCGGCGTGAGTACCGTGCAGGTGGACGGCGAACTGATCTCGAAGCCGTATATCGAGATCACCATCAAGCTGATGGAGCGCTTCGGCATCAAGGTCGAACGCCACGGCTGGCATCAGTTCGTCGTGCCGGCGGGGCAGCGCTATCAGTCGCCGGGCAGGATCATGGTGGAGGGCGATGCGTCGTCCGCTTCTTATTTCCTCGCGGCCGGGGCGCTCGGCGGCGGCCCGCTGAAAGTGGAGGGCGTCGGCCGGGCCAGCATCCAGGGCGACGTCGGCTTTGCCGATGCGCTCATCAAGATGGGCGCGAACCTGCAGATGGGCGACGACTGGATCGAGGTGCGCGGCGTCGGCCACGACAGCGGCAAGCTCGAGCCGATCGACATGGACTGCAACCTGATTCCCGACGCTGCAATGACGATCGCTGTCGCGGCGCTGTTCGCGGACGGCGCGACCACGCTGCGCAACATCGCCAGCTGGCGCGTGAAGGAAACCGACCGGCTCGCCGCAATGGCGACCGAACTGCGCAAGGTCGGCGCCAAGGTGAAGGAAGGCGAGGACTTCATCGTCATCGAACCGCCTGAAAAGCTGATTCCGAACGCCGCCATCGATACCTACGACGATCACCGCATGGCCATGTGCTTCTCGCTGGTGAGTCTCGGCGGCGTACCGGTCCGTATCAACGACCCGAAGTGCGTCGGCAAGACTTTTCCGGATTATTTCGAGCGCTTCATTGCGCTTGCTCAACCCTGATTCGACCCCGAATCGACCGACGTGCAACTTTTTCGATGAAACCGACCCGTCCCTTTCACCAGACGCCCGTCATTACGATCGACGGCCCGAGTGCCTCCGGCAAAGGCACCGTGGCCGCGCTGGTTGCCGCGAGCCTCGGCTTCCATTTGCTGGACAGCGGCGCGCTGTATCGTCTCGCCGCGCTTGCCAGCCTGCGCTACAACATTGACGCGCACGACGTCGACGCCCTTGTAAAGCTGATCGACGATCTGCATATCACTTTTCGCGAAGGGCTGGCGCAACTCGACGGCCTCGACGTGTCGGCCGAAATTCGCGCCGAGGAAGTGGGCAGCCGCGCCTCGGCGATCGCCGTGCACGCGCCCGTGCGCGCCGCGCTGGTGGCGCGCCAGCGGGCTTTCCGCAAGGAACCGGGGCTGGTTGCCGACGGCCGCGACATGGGCACGGTCATCTTCCAGGATGCCGTGCTGAAGGTGTTCATGACCGCAAGCGTCGAGGCCCGCGCGGCGCGGCGGCATAAGCAATTGATCCAAAAAGGATTTTCTGCTAACATAGATGACTTGCTCCGGGATTTGCGTGAGCGCGACGAGCGTGACAGTCAGCGCGTAGCCGCGCCGCTCAAGCCTGCAGCGGACGCCAAGCTGCTTGATACCTCCGCATTGTCAGTCGACCAGGCGGTCGAGCAGGTGGTGCAATGGTATGAAGCTTTAGTCCCGCATGCCTGATGAAAGTACCGGTTGTGCATCAGCGGCGGGCGCAGTAGAAGTTCGTTGTCAGTAGGTGCTTCGCGCGTCGTCGCGAGGCGTTGTGTTAACCCTTTAACCCCGCGTGGCATTCGCATTCTTGCCGATATTGCTGACCGTCCGGCCAGCCGGGCACCGCGAGAACCATGCAAATTTTGATTTTTATGTCCGACCTGCAAACCTCTACCCCGAATACCGAATCTTTTGCGGCTCTGTTCGAAGAGTCGCTGACCAAGCAAGACATGCGCGCTGGCGAAGTGATCTCCGCCGAAGTCGTGCGTGTTGACCACAACTTCGTGGTCGTCAACGCTGGTCTCAAGTCCGAAGCCTACATCCCGCTCGAAGAGTTCCTGAACGACGCGGGCGAGGTAGAAGTGCAGGCGGGCGACTTCGTTTCCGTCGCGATCGACGCGCTCGAAAACGGCTATGGCGACACGATCCTGTCGCGCGACAAAGCGAAGCGTCTGGCTTCGTGGCTGTCGCTGGAAAAGGCTCTCGACAACAACGAACTCGTGACCGGCACGATCACGGGCAAGGTCAAGGGCGGCATGACCGTCATGGTCAACGGCATCCGCGCGTTCCTGCCGGGTTCGCTGGTCGACACGCGTCCGGTCAAGGACACGACCCCGTACGAAGGCAAGACGCTGGAATTCCGCGTCATCAAACTCGACCGCAAGCGTAACAACGTCGTGCTGTCGCGCCGTGCCGTGATCGAAGCGACCCAGGGCGAAGAGCGCGCAAAGCTGCTCGAAACGCTGAAGGAAGGCGCGATCGTGGAAGGCGTGGTGAAGAACATCACGGATTACGGCGCGTTCGTGGACCTCGGTGGTATCGACGGCCTGCTGCACATCACCGACATCGCATGGCGTCGTGTGCGTCACCCGAGCGAAGTGCTGTCGGTTGGCCAGGAAGTCACCGCGAAGATCCTCAAGTTCGATCAAGAGAAGAACCGCGTTTCGCTGGGTATCAAGCAACTGGGCGACGATCCGTGGGAAGGCATCTCGCGCCGTTATCCGTCGGGCACGCGCCTGTTCGGTAAGGTCACCAACATCACTGACTACGGCGCATTCGTCGAAGTCGAATCGGGCATCGAAGGCCTGGTCCACGTGTCGGAAATGGACTGGACGAACAAGAACGTTGCACCGTCGAAGGTTGTGCAACTGGGCGACGAAGTCGAAGTCATGGTTCTGGAAATCGACGAAGACCGCCGCCGTATCAGCCTCGGCATGAAGCAATGCAAGCCGAACCCGTGGGACGACTTCAGCCGCAACTTCAAGAAGGGCGACAAGCTGCAAGGCGCAATCAAGTCGATCACCGACTTCGGCGTCTTCATCGGTCTGCCGGGCGGCATCGACGGTCTGGTTCACCTGTCGGACCTGTCGTGGTCGGAAACGGGCGAAGAGGCAGTTCGCAAGTACAAGAAGGGCGACGAAGTGGAAGCGATCGTTCTCGGCATCGACGTCGAGAAGGAACGCATTTCGCTGGGCATCAAGCAGCTCGAAGGCGACCCGTTCAGCAACTTCGTTGCCATGAACGACAAGGGTTCGATCGTCGACGGCGTGGTCAAGACGGTGGACGCGAAGGGTGCTGTGGTTCAACTGTCGGCGGAAGTCGAAGGCTACCTGCGCGCTTCGGAAATCGCACAAGACCGCGTGGAAGATGCTCGCAACGTGCTGAAGGACGGCGACAAGGTCAACGCGATGATCATCAACATCGATCGCAAGTCGCGTGGCATCAACCTGTCGATCAAGGCTAAGGATTCGGCCGAGCAACAGGAAGCGATCCGCGGCCTGGCTTCGTCGGACTCGAGTTCGGCTGCCACCGGCACGACGAACCTCGGCGCGCTGCTGAAGGCCAAGCTCGACGGCCAGAACCCGTAATTGAGGAGCGCCCCCAAACCTGTCGCTTCGCGCCAGGGCCCCCAAGGGGGCCAAGAAAGCTTGGGGGCGGCCCGGCGTTTTCTTGAGAGGTCTGCTGCAGTATGACCAAATCGGAATTGGTCGCCCAGCTGGCTACGCGATTTCCGCAACTTGTCCTTAAGGATGCGGATTTCGCGGTGAAGACGATGCTTGATGCGATGTCGGAGGCACTTGCCAATGGTCATCGCATTGAAATTCGCGGCTTCGGCAGCTTCGGCCTTAACCGCCGTCCGTCCCGCGTCGGGCGTAATCCCAAGTCGGGCGAAAAGGTGTTAGTACCTGAGAAGTACGTACCGCACTTCAAGCCGGGCAAGGAGTTGCGCGAACGGGTGGATCGTCGCGCGGGTGAGCCGTTGAAGGCCGAAGAGCCGGATGACGACCTGTAAATGCTTCGCTGCGCCAGTTACAGCGTGGCATAGATAGTGTCAGCGGCCAAAGCCAGCCGGCAAGAGACCAGAAAAGCGCCTTCGGGCGCTTTTTTTTCGTCTGTGCGTTTGCGTTTTTGTGCCGCCACGTTCCGCCCGGCCCGAAGTACGGTCCACAAGCGCGACTGTAGAACCCGGACAAACCGCCCCGCCGTCCCTGCTGCCTGCGGCAAGATAAAGCCGCGTAAGCCCGCAATCCGCCAGTTCCTGCCCAGCCGCGAGGGCTTCAATTACAATACGGGTCACTTCGGCGCGGGCAACACCGTGGCGCGACGCGTCATCAAGCCGGCGTCACCCCGCAACTGCCGTCAAGAGACCTATTCATGAAATTTATCGTCTGGCTGATCCGGGTGCTGGTGTTCGTGCTGCTGCTGGTGCTGGCGCTTTCCAATACAGATCCTGCTACGCTGAAATTTCCCGGTGGTTACACGTGGTCGCAGCCCCTGATCCTGATCGGCCTCGTGTTCTTCGTGGTCGGGTTGCTGGCCGGGCTGGTGTCGTCGATGCCGGCCATGGTGCGCTTGCGCATGGAAAATGGCCGGCTCAAGCGCGAGTTGCGCGTGGCGCGCGAAGCTCCGGTCGTGGTCGAGCAACCGCCCATGCCGCCGCTGATCTGAATTCCTTGTGCCGCGCACCATGAGCGCGGCTTTCCGTCTTCGCTTTCCCGTACATTTGCATTAATCGCATGGATCTAGACTTCTGGTGGCTGCTTGTCATACCCGTCGCTTTCGCGTTCGGCTGGATGGCTGCGCGCTACGACCTCAAGACGCTGCTCTCCGAAAGCGCCAACCTGCCGCGCTCGTATTTTCGCGGGCTGAACTTCCTGCTCAACGAGCAGCCGGACCAGGCGATCGATGCGTTCATCGAAGTGGTGAAGCTCGATCCCGAAACGGTCGAATTGCACTTCGCGCTGGGCAATCTGTTCCGTCGACGCGGTGAGACGGACCGCGCGATTCGCGTGCATCAGAATCTGTTGAGCCGCGCCGACCTGCCGGTCAGCGAGCGCGATCACGCGCTCTACGAGTTAGGGCAGGATTTCCTGAAAGCGGGTCTGCTCGACCGCGCGGAGGAAACCTTCCGCTCGCTCGAAACCGGCGACTACGCGTTGGGCGCGCAGCGGGCGCTCCTCACCATCTACGAAATCGAGAAGGACTGGGTCAAGTCGATCGACACGGCCCGTCATCTGGAAACGATGGGCGCGGAGTCGCTGGACAAGGAAATCGCGCAGTTCCACTGCGAACTTGCGCAGGAAGCGCTACAACAGAAGAAACCCGACGAGGCTCGCCGCCAACTCGGCTTCGCCTTGAAGGCGAACCCGACCAACGTGCGCGCCACGATCCTGTTCGGCGACGTCGACGCGGCAGGCGGCGCGCAGGAAGCGGCGATTGCCCAATGGCGGCGCGTGGAGGAGCAGAACCCCGCCTATCTGCCGCTGGTCGCCGAAAAGCTGATGAAGGCCTACGAAGCGCTCGGCCGCCCGCAAGATGGCGCCGATCTGCTTACCACGTGGGTGGACCGCTATCCGACCAACGATCTGCTCGACGTTGCTTATCAACACGTCGCATCGTTGCGCGGACCCGAGGCCGCGCATGCGCTGGCGCGCTCGCAAATGCAGAAGTCGCCGAATCTGGCGGGCATGACGCGGCTGCTCGAGGCGCAGGAAGCCGTTGCGGAAGAACCGCGGCGCAGCGAACTCGAACTGATGCGCACGTTGATTCGCCAGCGCACCAAAAATCTGCCACGGTATACGTGCCAGAATTGCGGCTTCAGGGCACGGCTTTTCTACTGGCAGTGCCCGGGTTGCAGCGGTTGGGAAACCTATGCGCCGCGTCGCGTCGAGCCGATCACCGCATCGAACTGAGGCTCAGGCTGCAACGCCGGCTTTGGCCGCGCGGTCGCGCTGCTGCCCCGGCGTGTGACAACCGCCCTGCGCGGGCGGATTTCGCAACATGTTCATGACTGGCTTCATCGCCGGGAATCATCACCGGAACCCTCTACCGGATAGCGTATGAAAATCACCATTATCGGCACGGGCTATGTGGGTCTCGTTACTGGCGCGTGTCTCGCCGAGATCGGTCACGACGTTTTCTGTCTCGACGTCGATCCGCGCAAGATCGAAATCCTCAACAACGGCGGCGTGCCGATTCACGAGCCCGGTTTGCAGGAGATGATCGCCCGCACGCGCGCGGCGCGCCGCATCACGTTTTCCACGGATGTCGAAGCCAGCGTCGCGCACGGCGACGTGCAGTTCATTGCCGTCGGCACGCCGCCGGACGAAGACGGTTCGGCCGATCTGCAATACGTGCTCGAAGCGGCCCGCAACATTGGCCGCACGATGAACGGCTTCAAGGTGATCGTCGACAAGTCGACGGTGCCGGTCGGCACCGCGCAGCGTGTGCGCGCGGTGGTCGAAGAAGAATTGGCCAAACGCGGACTTGCCGGCAGCGCGCAACATCGCTTCTCGGTGGTGTCCAATCCGGAATTCCTGAAGGAAGGCGCGGCGGTCGACGACTTCATGCGCCCCGACCGCATTGTGATCGGCCTTGACGAAGACGAAGCCGGCTTGCGCGCGCGCGAACTGATGAAGCGTCTGTACGCGCCGTTCAACCGCAATCACGAACGCACGCTGTACATGGACGTGCGCTCGGCCGAATTCACGAAATACGCCGCGAATGCGATGCTCGCCACGCGCATCTCGTTCATGAACGAAATGTCGAATCTGGCCGATCGCGTCGGCGCGGATATCGAAGCGGTGCGCCGCGGCATCGGCTCCGATCCGCGGATCGGCTATCACTTCCTGTATGCGGGTTGTGGCTACGGCGGCTCGTGCTTCCCTAAAGACGTCCAGGCGCTGATCCGCACGGCCAGCGAAAGCGGCCACAATCTGCGCATTCTGGAAGCGGTCGAAGAAGTGAACGACAGGCAGAAAGACGTGCTGGTGCAAAAGATCACGAGCAAGCTCGGCAACGATCTGAGCGGCCGCACGTTCGCGGTGTGGGGGCTTGCGTTCAAGCCCAATACCGACGACATGCGCGAGGCGCCGAGCCGCCGCCTGATCGCGGAACTGCTGGCGCGCGGCGCCCACGTGCGCGCGTACGATCCGGTCGCGGTGACCGAAGCGCGCCGCGTGTTCGCCATGGATCTGCATGACGCACCGGACCAGTTCGCGCGTCTCGCCTTTGCGACCACGCAGGACGAAACGCTTACGGGCGCCGACGCCCTCGTGATCGTGACCGAATGGAAAGAATTCAAGAGTCCGGACTTCGTCCATCTGAAATCGGTGCTGAAGTCGCCGCTGATTTTCGACGGACGCAACTTGTATGAACCGGACGCGATGACCGAGCTCGGCATCGACTATCACTCGATTGGACGCCCTTATGCCCAACCCTCTGAACTTCCGGCCGATGCCTGAGACCACGCCCGGTGCCGCTGCGTCCACGCCCGCGCCGCAGCTTACCGTCGTGCCGCGCGAACGGCTCGCCGCGGCGCGCGTGCTGGTGGTGGGCGACGTCATGCTCGATCGCTACTGGTTCGGCGACGTGAACCGCATTTCGCCGGAAGCGCCTGTGCCGGTCGTGCTGGTGCAGCGTCAGGAAGACCGCCTCGGCGGCGCGGCGAACGTCGCGCGCAATGCGGTCGCGCTCGGCGCACAGGCAGGCTTGCTATGCGTGGTCGGCCATGACGAGCCCGGCGAGCGTATCGTGCAGTTGCTGAATGAAAGCGGCGTAAAGCCGTATCTCGAGCGCGACCCGGCGCTCCTCACCACGATCAAGCTGCGGGTGCTGTCACGCCAGCAACAATTGTTGCGTGTGGACTTCGAAAATTCGCCGGCGCACGAGGTGCTGCTCGCGGGTCTCGCCCGGTTCGACGAACTGCTGCCGTCGCACGACGTGATTCTGATGTCCGACTATGCGAAGGGCGGCCTGACCCACGTCACGCAGATGATCTCGAAGGCGAATGCGGCGGGCAAGCCGGTGCTGGTCGATCCGAAGGGCGATGACTGGGAACGCTATCGCGGCGCTACCCTGATCACGCCGAACCGTGCTGAGTTGCGCGAGGTGGTCGGTCAGTGGAAATCGGAAGAAGATCTGCTCGCGCGCGTAACGAAACTGCGCACCGACCTGGAATTCAAGGCGCTGCTGCTGACGCGTTCGGAAGAGGGTATGACGCTCTTCTCGGACGACGGCGTCCTGCACGCTTCGGCTGTCGCACGCGAAGTGTATGATGTTTCGGGTGCGGGCGACACCGTGATCGCCACGCTCGCCGCCATGCTCGGCGCGGGTCTCACGCTGGTCGAGGCGGTCGGGCTCGCGAATCGCGCGGCCGGCATCGTGGTCGGCAAACTGGGCACCGCCACTGTCGACTACGACGAACTTTTTCATTGATGCGGACCGCCGGGTTCCTCGCTGTGCTTGAGTCATGAACGGCGCATAGAGGGATCCGCGGGACGGCAACTGAACCTGTCGATCGGAGTCGGCACAGAGCGCTTACTCCGATCCTATGCAAAGCTCACTACCGCAGGATCATCATGACCCTCATCGTCACCGGCGCGGCCGGTTTTATCGGCAGCAATCTCGTGAAGGCGCTCAACGAGCGCGGTGAACAGCGCATCATCGCGGTGGACAATCTGACGCGCGCGGACAAGTTCAAGAACCTGGTCGACTGCGAGATCGACGACTACCTCGACAAAACCGAGTTCGTCGAACGCTTCAAGCGCGGGGACTTCGGCAAGGTGCGCGCGATTTTCCACGAAGGCGCCTGTTCGGACACGATGGAAACCGACGGCCGCTACATGATGGACAACAACTTCCGCTATAGCCGCGAGGTGCTCGACGTCTGCCTCGCGCAGAACATCCAGTTCCTGTATGCATCCTCGGCGGCTACGTACGGCGGCTCGAGCCGTTTCGTCGAAGAGCGCGAAGTCGAGCAGCCGCTGAACGTGTACGGCTACTCGAAGTTCCTGTTCGACCAGGTGATCCGCCGCGTGCTGCCCACGGCGAAAAGCCAGATTGCCGGCTTCCGTTATTTCAACGTATACGGGCCGCGCGAAACGCACAAGGCACGCATGGCGTCGGTGGCGTTTCACAACTTCAACCAGTTCCGCGCCGAGGGCAAGGTCAAGCTGTTCGGCGAATACAACGGCTACGCGGCGGGTGAGCAGACGCGCGACTTCGTTTCGGTTGAAGACGTGGTGAAGGTCAACCTGTTCTTCTTCGACAATCCGGACAAGTCGGGCATCTTCAATCTGGGTAGCGGCCGTGCACAACCGTTCAACGACATCGCCAGCACGGTGGTCAATACGCTGCGAACGCTGAACAACGAACCGGCGTTGTCGCTCGCGGAACAGGTGCAGCGCGGGATGATCGAATATATTCCGTTCCCCGATGCATTGCGCGGCAAGTACCAGTGCTTCACGCAGGCGGATCAGTCGAAGCTGCGCGCGGCCGGCTACGACGCGCCGTTCCTGAGCGTGCAGGAAGGTGTCGATCGTTACGTACGTTGGCTATTCGGCCAGGTGTAAATAATTCGGATCCCTCTTTAAACTGGAATCTCCCGGTTGGTGATGGTCTCCAACCGGTTGTACGAGGGAGATTCCATATGTTTCGAAAAATTCTGGTTACCGCGGCCATGCTCGCCGCTTTCGGCCACGCTTATGCGGCGGTCGACGTCAACACGGCTAATGAGGACGCGCTGCGCGGCATCAAGGGCATCGGTCCTGCCAAAGCGAAAGCCATTCTCGACGAGCGTGCGGCGCATGGTCCGTTCAAGGACCCGGCCGATCTCGGCAAGCGCGTCAAGGGCATGGGCGGGCATACCGTCGAGCGCCTGCAGGCGGAGGGTCTCGCTGTCGGTCCGGCTGGCGCGGCTGCTAACACGCAGGCTGCGGCGTCTGCACAGACCAAAGGCGCGGCCGTTCCGGCCAACGCGCCGAAGAACAGTGCCACGGTGGCAGTGAAGAAATAGCCTGACGCGGAGCTGGCGCGCGGGCCCGACGGCCGCGCGCCTGCTCCATTCGCGCAGTTTTCCTTCATGGTCGGAGTCGTCACGAACACTCCTTCAGCTGTCATGCAGATGACTGGCTCCCGCGGTTCTCAGCCGCGGGCTTTTTGCGTTGAAGGCGTTCGCGGACGGGCGCTTGCATCCATGCGGACAGAAGGGCCGCGCGGCAGGTGGGGGCACGGTGGTTTAGAATCGACGGATTAAGACTTCGCGCACCGACAGCACCAAAACCGATATGGCTTACAAAACGATTGAAGACACGATCGGCAATACGCCGCTCGTGCAACTCGTCCGGCTCCCTGACGACGAGATCCGCAGCCGCAACAACGTGATCCTTGCGAAGCTCGAGGGCAACAACCCTGCGGGCTCGGTGAAGGATCGCCCTGCGTTGTCGATGATCAAGAAAGCGGAAGCGCGCGGGCGCATCAAGCCCGGCGACACGCTGATCGAATCGACCAGCGGCAACACCGGTATTGCGCTGGCTATGGCGGCCGCGATCCGTGGCTACAAAATGGTGCTGATCATGCCGGAAGATCTGTCGGTGGAACGCCGTCAGAGCATGGCCGCGTACGGCGCGCAGATCGTGCTCACGCCGGTCACGGGCGGGATGGAGTACGCACGCGATCTGGCCGAGCAGATGCAGCGCGAAGGCAAGGGCATCATCCTCGACCAGTTCGCCAATCCGGACAATCCGGCCGCGCACGTCGAAGGCACGGGCCCGGAAATCTGGCGCGATACCGAAGGTCGCATTACCCATTTCGTGTCGTCCATGGGCACGACCGGCACGATCATGGGCGTGTCCACTTATCTGAAAGAGCAGAACCAGGCGATCGAGATCATCGGCGCGCAACCCGAAGAGGGTTCGCGCATTCCGGGCATCCGCAAATGGCCGGAAGCCTATCTGCCGAAGATTTTCGATCGCAGCCGCGTGGATCGTGTGGAGAATGTGAGCCAGGCCGCCGCCGAGGCTATGGCGCGCCGTATGGCGTCGGTGGAAGGCATCTTTGCCGGCATCTCGTCGGGCGGCGCGTGCGAAGTGGCGCTGCGCGTCGCGCGGCAGGTCGAGAACGCGACGATCGTGTTCATCGTATGCGATCGCGGCGACCGTTATCTGTCCACGGGTGTGTTTCCCGCATAAATGCGTCGCGGAGCTTCTAGCCCGTCAATGAAAAAAGCGCCGATTCACAACCGGCGCTTTTTTCATATTTACTCGTGAGGCGAACTCGCCGCACCCGCTGCCGCCTGTTCCGTCTATTGCGAAGTGCCAGCCGGCGCTGCCGCGCCGTTGCCGGCGTTTGCCGCGTCGCTTGCTTCCATCTGCGCCTTGACCCGCTGGCCCAACTGATAGACCGCGAGCGCATAAAAGAAGCTGCGGTTATAGCGCGTCAGCACGTAGAAATTCTTCAGGCCCAGCACGTACTCGGTGCCGCGTCCCGGCGAAGGCAGATCCACCACCGTCACCGGCGTGCCGGCTTCCGACGCGATATCCACGCCGGGTTCGTTCAGCAGTAGTCCGGCGCGCAGCAATTGATCGAGCGGCCAGTGCGGCTCCGGCTGACCGTCGGCGGCAGCTTGCGCGACGCCCAGGCTGCCGGCGTCCGAGCCGATCTTCCACACCACCGGCCGGCCATTTTCCCAACCGTTCTGACGCAGATAGTTCGCCACGCTGCCAATCGCGTCCGCCTGGCTCGTGCGCAGGTCGATCTGCCGGTTGCCGTCGTAGCTCACCGCGTATTGCACAATGCTGCTCGGCAGGAACTGCGGAATACCGATCGCGCCGGTGTAGGAACCCAGCACCGAGGTCGGGTCGATCTGCGAGTCGCGAGTCCACACCAGGTAGTCTTCGAGATTCTTGCGGAAGGTTGCCTGGCGATCCGCGCGATTGGCGGTGTTCGGATAATCGAAGCTGAGCGTGGTCAGTGCGTCGAGCACACGGAAGTTGCCCATGAAGCGCCCATAGATCGTCTCCACGCCGATAATGCCGACGACCACTTCCGGCGGCACGCCGAACTCCTCGTACGCGCGCTGCAGCGTGGCCTGGTTCGCACGCCAGAAACGCACGCCGGCATTGATGCGGACCTGGTCGAGAAAGCGCGACTGATACACGCGCCAGTTCTTCACCGCCGGCGAGGGCGACGGCGTTACGAGCTTGACCGCGGTTGCCGAATAACTCACGCTGGCAAAGAGCGCATGCAGTGCGGCCTCGTCGAAGTCGTAACGCGCGGCCATGTCGTTGATGAACGCGTCGACATTGGGATTGTTCGCGTAGCGCTGCGGAATGATCTCTTCTTCAAACGTTTGCCCTTGCGGCACAGCGGGTTGCGGCTGGCTTTGCGCGAGCAGCACCGGTGGCTTTTTGCCGACGCTTTGCGCGATCGCGGGACTGGTTGCCATGAACATGCACGATGCGACGGAGAGTGCGGCGGCGAGGGTTCTGGTACGTAGCCGGTTTCGTGCAGACAGAGCAAGCTTGACGGTCATAGTGAGCAAAGGGCGCGGTGCGTAAGAGTCAAGGGAAAGGCGGGGAAAAACCGATCGGGGCAGTATACCCGACGCCTTCCGCAAAACTGTGCCTGACGCGTCACAGCCGCATCGTGTGGTAACTTGATGAATGTTGGCGCGCCGAGGGCGCGCGCCCCTGGATGGAGACACGCCGCACGCGCCACAAGGCGCGTCGCCGCAGAAAAGAATCATGGCAACTGGCTTTTATTCCCACGCCGACTGTCTGCTGCACGATATGGGGCAATGGCATCCCGAATGCCCGGCGCGCCTGCAGGCAATCGAAGACCAATTGATCGCGAGCCGCATCGATTCGCTGATCGAGCGCGAGTCGGCACCGCTTGCCGACGAAGCCGCGCTGCTGCGCGTGCATACGCAAGCCCACGTCGATTACATCCGCAGCCGGTCACCGGTTGAAGGCATGGCCGAAATCGATCCCGATACGACGATGAACCCGCACACCTTGCAAGCCGCGTTGCGCGCGGCGGGTGCTGCGGTAGCCGCGACCGACGCGGTGATCGAAGGCCGTTACGACAACGCGTTCTGCAGCGTGCGGCCGCCCGGCCACCATGCCGAACCGGCGCGCGCTATGGGTTTCTGCTTTTTCAACAATATCGCGATCGCCGCGCGTCATGCGCTCGAAGTGCACGGACTCGAACGCGTCGCGATCATCGACTTCGACGTGCATCACGGCAACGGTACCGAAGCGGCGTTCTCGGGCGACTCGCGCGTGCTGATGTGCAGCTTCTTCCAGCATCCGTTCTATCCGTTCACCGGCGCCGACAACCAGGCGCCCAACATGTGCAACGTGCCGCTGCCGGCGCGCTCGAAAGGCATGGCGGTGCGCGAAGCGGTGGACATGCTGTGGCTGCCGCGCCTGCATGAATTCAAGCCGGAGATGCTGTTCATCTCGGCCGGCTTCGACGCGCATCGCGAGGACGATCTCGGCAACATGGGCCTCGTCGAAGACGATTACGCGTGGATCACCGATCAGATGCGCGAGATCGCGAAGCGCTATTCGCGCGGGCGGATCGTCAGTTGTCTTGAAGGCGGCTACAACCTGTCCGCGCTGGGGCGCAGCGTGGTCGCCCACATGCGCTCGCTGGCCGGGATCTGAGCCGCCGCGCCGCGCGCGCTCGCCATCCACGCAACGAGGAGTGAGTCATGAACGCCGAGGCGCGCAACGCTTCACTAGTCGAGATCGAACACGGCGGGTACGGTGTGCCGGGCGTCGTGCGTTTGACGATGAACCGGCCCGATGCCTTTAATGCGCTTTCCGAAGCCTTGCTCGACGAGCTGCAGACGGCATTGAGCGAGATCGGCCGGTCGGACGCGCGCGTGGTCGTGATCGCCGGCGCGGGCCGGGCGTTCTGCGCGGGACACGATCTGAAGGAAATGCGCGCGGCGCCGTCGCTCGCGTACTATCAGGCGCTGTTCGCCCGCTGCACGAAGCTCATGATGACGATCCAGCGCTTGCCGCAACCGGTGATCGCGCGCGTGCAAGGCGTTGCCACGGCGGCCGGTTGCCAGCTCGTCGCGATGTGCGATCTGGCGGTCGCAGCCGATACGGCGCGTTTTGCCGTTTCGGGCGTCAACCTCGGGCTTTTCTGCGCGACGCCTTCGGTGCCGCTGTCGCGTAACCTGTCGCGTAAAGCGGCGCTCGAAATGCTGCTCACCGGCGATTTCATCGATGCCGTGGGCGCGAAGCGGGAAGGTCTCGTGAACCGTGTGGTCCCCGCGGATGCGCTCGACGCGGAACTCACGCGGCTCGCCGCCAGCATCTGCGCTAAACCCGTCGAAGCCGTGAGCGCGGGCAAAGGCCTCTTCTATCGGCAGTTGGAGATGGGTATCGAAGCGGCTTACCAGCTTGCCGGCCAGACGATGGCCTGCAACATGATGGATGAGTCGGCGCTCGAAGGCGTGCAGGCGTTCATCGACAAACGGCCGCCTGACTGGAAACGTGACGCGGGCTAGCGGCGTCGTTCAGGGCATGGTTCAGCCTCTAACCACCAGCCGTTTTTCGATCCACTCGATCAACGCCCCAATCACCCTATCGCGGTCCATGTCGTTCATCGTTTCGTGATAGCTGCCCTCGTGCAGGGTGAGCGTCTTGTCCGGTGAGCCTGCGTGCTGGCCGAAGTCGCGGCTGCCTTCGGGTTCGGTGAGCTTGTCGGCGGTGCCGTGATAGACCAGCAGCGGTACACGCAAGCCCGCCCGGCCGCGTTCGATACGCGCCATTGCCAGCAACAGTTCCGCGCCGGTGCGCGCGGGAATCGCGCCGTGATGCACGAGCGGGTCGTTGCGATTGGCATTCACTACGGGTTGAAGGCGCGAGAGCAGCGCGGCGTCGATTTTCATCGCGGGGAAGCTGGGGTAGAGACGGCTGATCACCTGGCTCAGCTTGAGCATCCAGCGCGGCACGTCGCGGCCGGGCGCCAGCGCCGGGCTCGACAGGATCAGGCCGTTCAGGCGCCGGCCGCTCGCTTCGAGGCGCTCGATCGCGTAGAGCGCGGCCACGGCGCCGCCCATGCTGTGGCCCATCAGGAAGAGCGGCGCGCAACTTTGCGCCGCGGCGTCGAGCAAGGCTTGCGCGTCCAGCAGATAGTCGTCGAAGCGCTTCACGTAGGCCCGCTTGCCGGGCGCGCGGCCGTGGCCGCGCAGATCGATCGCCACCAGTTCGATGCCGGCCGCGTTCAGCCGCGCGGCCAGCGCCGCGTATCGACCGGCGTGCTCGGCCAGCCCGTGGATCAGCGCCACGGTGGCGCGCATCGGCGCGGCGGCCGGCCAGCGGTATAGCGGCAATTCCACGCCGTCGCCGGCCGTGACCGACGAGCGCAGCGGCTCGCCAGCGTTTCGCTTGCCCGCGACGGGCTGCACAGTGCTGCTTGGGGACGTCTCCATGACTGCCGATTATCCTGATGCTGATTTTGTTCGCCCGATCATAGTCGTAGTGCCGGCGTGCGCGCGAGCATCTCGCACCGGGCGGGCCTCTAATTCCAACCGGTTATGAAAAGATCGTAATTGATTATTAAAGGGAATGTCGGCGCTGCGGTAGAATTGCCGGCTCAAATCCCAATAAAAGCAACGGCGGCCGCTTGTCGCGAGCGCATGACGCGCGCTGACAGTCGCCGCCGTTTCGTTTTCCCATGATCGAAATACGCAATATCTCCCAGCGGTTCGCCGGGCCCCGGGGCTGGGTCGAGGCGCTGCACAACGTCAATCTGTCGATTCCGGCGGGCGAGGTGTTCGGCATCATCGGCCGCAGCGGCGCGGGCAAGAGTACGCTCGTGCGCACCATCAACCTGCTGACGCGCCCGAGCGAAGGCAATATCGTCGTCAACGGCCGCGATCTGACGACGCTGCCCGCAGCCCAACTGCGCGAGGCGCGTCGCGAGATCGGCATGATCTTCCAGCACTTCAACCTGCTGTCGTCGCGCACCGTGTACGGGAACGTCGCGCTGCCGCTCGAACTCGCCGGCATGAAGCGCGATGAAATCGAAGCGAACGTGCTGCCGCTGCTCGAACTGGTCGGCCTGACGGCGCAGAAGGATCGCTATCCGGCGCAGATCAGCGGCGGCCAGAAGCAGCGCGTCGGTATCGCACGGGCGCTGGCGAGCAAGCCGAAAGTGCTGCTCTCCGACGAAGCGACGTCCGCGCTCGATCCCGAAACCACGCGCTCGATCCTCGACCTGCTCAAGCGCATCAATCGTGAACTGAACCTGACGATCGTGCTGATCACGCACCAGATGGACGTGATCAAGCAGGTCTGCGACCGCGTCGCGGTGCTGGATGCGGGCCGCGTGGTCGAAGAGGGCAAGGTTATCGACGTGTTCCTGCAACCGCATCATGAAGTCACGCGCGCGTTGATCGGCGACGTGATCGCGCAGGAACTGCCACCCGCCATGAAGGCGCGCGTCGCAGAACGACTCAAGACCGGCAGCGGCCACTTGCTGCGGCTCGCGTTCACCGGCTCCGGCGTCGATCAGCCGATCCTGTCGGAAACCATTCGCCGCTACGAACTCGACTTCAACATCCTGCACGGCCAGATCGACGAGATCCAGGGGCAGGCTTTCGGCTCGCTCGCGGTGCTGGCGGGCGGCGAACCGGCGAACGTGGCGCGGGCATTGACGTATCTGCGTGAACAGGGTGTGGTGGTGGAGGAACTCTCGTATGTTGAGTGAAATGCTGGATATGTTCGTCCAGTCGTTCTGGGAAACGCTCGTGATGGTGGGCATTTCGGGACTGGTCGGCGCGTTGGTGGGTTTGCCGCTCGGTGTGCTGCTGTATCTGACGGATCGCCAGGGCGTGCTGCAGAACATCGCGGTGAATCGCGTGATGGGTGTGGTCGTCAATGCGGTTCGTTCGACGCCGTTCATCATCCTGCTCGTGGCCGTGATTCCGTTCACGCGCCTCGTGGTGGGTTCGTCGATCGGCACGGCGGCCGCTGTCGTGCCGCTGACGATCGCCGCCGCGCCGTTCATCGCGCGTCTGGTCGAGACCGCGTTGCGCGAAGTGGATCGCGGACTGATCGAAGCCGCGCAGGCGATGGGCGCGACCACCAGCCAGATCGTCTTCAAGGTGTTGTTGCCGGAATCGCTGCCGGGCGTGGTCGCCGGCCTGACGATCACTTTCGTCTCGCTGGTCGGCTATTCGGCAATGGCCGGCGCGATCGGCGGCGGCGGTCTCGGCGATCTCGGCATTCGTTACGGGTATCAGCGTTTCCTGCCGGAAGTGATGTTGACGGTCGTGGTGATTCTGATCGTCTTCGTGCAACTGGTGCAGTCGTTTGGGGATTGGCTCGTGCGTCGCTTGAGCCATAAGTAAAACAACAAAATCGATAGATTCGGGAATGTCCAACATGCAACGTCGTCTCATTCTGAAACTGGCCGCCGCATTCGGCGCCGCGTCACTGTTCGCCACCGGCGTGGCTCACGCTGAAGACACGATCAAGGTCGGCGTCACCGGCGGTCCGCATGCGCAGATCATGGAAGTCGTGAAGACGGTCGCGGCGAAAAACGGCCTGAACATCAAGATTGTCGAATTCTCCGACTACGTGCAGCCGAACGCCGCGCTCGCCGGCGGCGATCTGGACGCGAACAGCTATCAGCACGACCCGTATCTGCAGGCGCAGGTGAAGGACCGCGGCTACAAGCTGGTCCGTGTCGCGGATACGGTGACGTACCCGATGGGCATCTATTCGAAGAAAGTGAAGTTGCTCGCCGAGTTGCAGCCGGGCGCGAAGATCGCGGTGCCGAACGATCCGACCAACGGCGGCCGCGCACTCCTGTTGCTGCAAAAGCAGGGCTTGCTGAAACTGCGCGCCGATGCCGGTCTGAAGGCGACACCGCTCGACATTGTCGACAACCCGAAGAAGCTGAAGATCGTCGAACTCGACGCCGCGCAGATTCCGCGCTCGCTAAACGATGTGGACGCTGCCGCGATCAATACGAACTTCGCGATGGAAGCGGGTCTGAAACCCAAGCAGGACGCCATCGCAATTGAAGATCCGAAGGGCCCTTATGTGAACGTCATCGCGATCCGCGAGGCGGACAGGAATAAGCCGTGGGTCGCCAAACTGGTCGCGGCGTATCATTCGCCGGAAGTGAAGCAGTTTGTTGAAAGCAAATTCGGCGGGTCGGTGATCACCGCGTGGTGAGCCGACGGCCTGCGGAACAAGCAAGACAAGACGGCAATGCAAAATTAGAGTCGTAGGTCGGAACCCGGGGTTGTCTCCCGGGTTTTTTCGAGATTAAAATAGAACGACCGTTCGATATTGCCGTCGCGCCGCTGAGGAGCGATATCCTCCTGCTAAAGCGCCCGCGACAGGGCTGCCGCGAGGGCAGTCGTTATAATGCTCGTTGGGTTGACGTATTCGTAACTTTGGAGCGTGTGCATGAAAATCCTGGTGCCAGTCAAAAGAGTAGTCGATTACAACGTGAAAGTCCGGGTGAAGTCGGACGGCACGGGCGTCGACATCGCGAACGTGAAGATGTCGATGAATCCGTTCGATGAAATCGCGGTTGAAGAAGCGGTGCGGTTGAAGGAAGCGGGTGTGGCGACCGAAGTGATCGCCGTGTCGGCGGGCGTCACGCAGTCGCAGGAAACGCTGCGCACGGCGCTGGCGATCGGCGCGGATCGCGCGATCCTGGTCGAGTCTTCCGAAGAACTGCAACCGCTGGCCGTGGCCAAACTGCTGAAGGCGCTGGTGGACAGGGAAGAGCCTTCGCTGGTCATTCTCGGCAAGCAGGCTATCGACGACGATTCGAACCAGACCGGTCAGATGCTGGCTGCTTTGGCCGGGTTGCCGCAGGCGACGTTCGCCTCGAAGGTTGTCGTGGCTGACGGCAAGGCGACGGTTTCGCGTGAAGTGGACGGCGGCGCTGAAACGCTGTCGCTGACGCTGCCCGCAGTGATCACGACCGACCTGCGCCTGAACGAGCCGCGCTACGTGACGCTGCCGAACATCATGAAGGCGAAGAAAAAGCCGCTGGAAACGATCAGGCCGGAAGATCTCGGCGTTGACGTCACGCCGCGCCTGAAGACGCTGAAGGTTGTCGAGCCGCCCAGGCGCTCCGCTGGTGTGAAGGTGCCGGATGTGAAGACGCTGGTCGAGAAGCTGAAGACCGAAGCCAAGGTGCTTTAAGTAAAACGCGGAGACGGACGAAATGACGAATCTGGTAATAGCAGAACACGACAACGCGTCGATCAAGGCCGCGACGCTGAATACGATCGCAGCGGCACAGAAGATTGGCGGTGACATTCACGTGCTGGTGGCCGGTCACAACGCACAAGCCGCAGCAGATGCCGCAGCGAAGATTGCCGGCGTGACCAAAGTGCTGCTGGCCGACGCGCCGCAACTCGAAGCGGGCCTCGCGGAAAACGTCGAAGCGACAGTGCTGAACATCGCAAAGGACTACACGCACATCCTCGCCCCGGCGACGGCGTACGGCAAGAACATCGCCCCGCGCATCGCCGCGAAGCTCGATGTTGCGCAGATCAGCGATATCACGGCGGTGGATAGCGCCGATACGTTTGAACGCCCGATCTACGCGGGCAATGCGATCGCAACGGTGCAATCTCAAGACCCGATCAAGGTCATCACGGTGCGCTCCACCGGCTTCGACGCAGTCGCGGCCGAAGGCGGCAGCGCATCGGTGGAGAAAATCGAAGCGGCAGCGGACAGCGGTATCTCGCAGTTCGTCAGCCGTGAAGTGACGAAGCTGGATCGTCCGGAACTGACGTCGGCGAAGATCATCGTCTCGGGTGGCCGCGGTCTGGGCAACGGCGAGAACTACACGAAGGTTCTCGAACCGCTGGCCGACAAGCTGAACGCGGCGCTGGGCGCATCGCGTGCCGCCGTCGATGCGGGCTTCGTGCCGAACGACTATCAGGTGGGACAAACCGGCAAGATCGTCGCACCGCAACTGTATGTGGCGATCGGCATCTCGGGTGCGATCCAGCATCTGGCCGGCATGAAAGACAGCAAAGTGATCGTCGCAATCAACAAGGACGCGGAAGCGCCGATTTTCAGCGTCGCCGATTATGGTCTGGTGGGCGATCTGTTCACGGTCGTGCCCGAACTCGTTAGCGAGCTCGGTTAAGCGCCGTAACGCCTTAAAAAAGGCGTCTGGCAGCACAGGAAGGGCGCGGGACCGATCAAGTCCAGCGTCCTTTTTTTATATCAACGGCGGGAGGAGACGGAAATGAGCTATACGGCACCCATCAAGGACATGCTGTTCGTGATGAAAGAACTGGCCGGTCTCGAACACATCGCGACGCTGCCGGGCTTCGAAGACGCGAACCTCGACACCGCGCAGGCCGTGCTCGAAGAGTCGGCGAAACTGTGCAGCGAAGTGCTGGCACCGCTGAATGTCGAAGGCGATCGCAATCCGAGCAGCTGGAAAGACGGCGTGGTCACCGCAACGCCTGGCTTCAGGGAAGCGTTCCGGCAGTTCGGCGAAGGCGGTTGGCAAGGCGTGCAGCATCCGCTCGACTACGATGGCCAGGGTTTGCCCAAGCTGATTGCCACAGCCTGTATCGAGATGCTCAACGCGTCGAATCTGTCGTTCGCGCTGTGCCCGCTGCTCACGGATGGCGCCATCGAGGCGCTGCTCACGGCGGGCAGCGAGGAGCAGAAACAAACGTACGTGCCCAAGCTCATTTCCGGCGAATGGACCGGCACGATGAACCTGACCGAGCCGCAGGCCGGCTCCGATCTCGCGCTGGTGCGCACGCGCGCCGAACCGCAGGGCGACGGTTCGTTCAAACTGTTCGGCACGAAGATTTTCATCACGTGGGGCGAGCACGACATGGCGAAGAACATCGCGCATCTCGTGCTGGCGCGCACGCCGAACGCACCCGAAGGCGTGAAGGGCATTTCGCTCTTCATCGTGCCGAAGTTTCTCGTCAATGAAGACGGTTCGCTCGGCGAGCGCAACGACGTGCATTGCGTGTCGATCGAACACAAGCTCGGCATCAAGGCGAGCCCGACCGCGGTGCTGCAGTTCGGCGACCACGGCGGTGCGATCGGTCATCTGATCGGCGAGGAAAATCGCGGTCTCGAGTACATGTTCATCATGATGAACGCGGCGCGGTTTGCGGTTGGCATGCAAGGCATCGGCGTGTCGGATCGTGCTTACCAGAAGGCGGTGGCGTACGCGAAAGACCGCGTGCAAAGCCGTCCGGTGGATGGTTCCGCGAAACAGCCGGTCGCGATCATTCAGCACCCCGACGTGCGCCGCATGCTCGCGACCATGCGCGGCCTGACCGAGGCGTCGCGTGCGCTGGCTTACGTGGCTGCAGCTCATTGCGATATCGCGCACCGTCACGCGGACGAAGCCACGCGAGCGGAACATCAGGCGATCTACGAATACCTCGTGCCGATCGTGAAGGGCTGGAGCACGGAACTGTCGATCGATGTGACGAGCCTCGGCGTGCAGGTGCATGGCGGCATGGGCTTCATCGAGGAAACCGGCGCTGCGCAGTACTACCGCGACGCGCGCATTCTGCCTATTTACGAAGGCACGACCGCGATTCAGGCCAACGACCTGATCGGCCGCAAGACGGTGCGCGACGGCGGCAAGATAGCGAAGTCGCTGCTCGCCGGAGTGGCTGAAACGATCGAAGCACTCGGCGCGCAGCAAGGCCCGGCGTTCGAGTCGATGAAGAAGTATCTCGCGCAGGGTCATCGCTCGTTGAGCGCGGTGGTTGAGTTTGTGGTCGCCAATACGAAGAGTGACCCGAATGCGGTATTCGCCGGCAGCGTGCCGTATCTGAAACTCCCGGGCATCGTGCTCGGCGGCTGGCAGATGGCGCGTGCGCTGCTCGTGGCGGCCGGGAAGCGCGACGAAGACCCTTCGTTCTACGGCGCCAAGATCGCGACCGCGCAGTTCTATGCCGAGCACCTGCTGCCGCTGGCCTCGGCGCTCGAGGCGTCGATTGTCAGCGCGAAGGGTGGCGAGAGCGTGCTGGCGCTGTCTGAAGATCAGTTCTGACGCTGCTTCTGTTTCTAACTTCGCTTGAAAAAATTCGCTTGAAAAAACGAACAGCGCCTTGCGTGAGGCGCCGTTTGCTTTTGCGGCGCTGGTCTGTGAGATCACATGCCAGCTCAACCGCTCGCGAAGCGTCGTTAAACCACTTCAGGCATAAGCCGGCCGAGGCGCACCGCCGCTCTCACCGAGATAGCGATGCACCGACAGGTCGTCCGCCTTGATGGCCGGCTGCTTGCCCGACATCACGTCGGCGAGCAGTTGGCCCGAGCCGCACGACATCGTCCAGCCCAGCGTGCCGTGGCCCGTGTTCAGGAACAGGTTGGCCACCGGCGTGCGGCCGACGATCGGCGTGCCGTCCGGCGTCATGGGGCGCAGACCGGACCAGAACGTGGCTTTCGACGTATCGCCGCCGCCCGGGAACAGATCGTTCACGCACAGCTCCAGCGTTTCACGACGCGCCTGGCGCAGCGATTTGTCGAAGCCGACAATCTCGGCCATGCCGCCCACGCGAATCCGGTCGTCGAAACGCGTGATCGCGATCTTGTAGGTTTCGTCCAGCACCGTCGAGACTGGTGCCGATGCTTCGTTGACGATCGGCGCGGTGATCGAATAACCCTTGAGCGGATACACGGGGATCTTCACCAGACCGGACAGGAATTGGGTGGAGTAGGAACCCAGCGCGACGACGAACGAATCGGCGCGCACGAGCTCTTCGCCGCACTTCACGCCGGCGATGCGGTCGCCCGCCATTGCAAGTGCGTCGATCGGCGTGTTGTAGCGGAATTTGACGCCCAGTTGTTCCGCCAGCGCGGCGAGGCGCGTGGTGAACATCTGGCAGTCGCCGGTTTCATCGCCCGGCAGGCGAAGACCGCCGGTCAGCTTGTGCGACACCGCGGCGAGCGCCGGTTCCGCCTGCGCCAGTTCAGCCGGCGACAGCAGTTCGTACGGCACATTGGCTTCCCGCAGCACGGCGATATCTTTAGCGGCGCCGTCGAATTGCTGCTGCGTGCGAAACACCTGCAGCGTGCCGCCGGTGCGCCCTTCGTACTGGATGCCGGTTTCAGCGCGCAGCGCTTGCAGGCAGTCGCGGCTGTATTCGGCGAGGCGGACCATGCGGCCCTTGTTCACCGCATAGCGCGACGACGTGCAGTTTTGCAGCATCTGCCACATCCATTGCAACTGGAATTGCGTTCCGTCGAGGCGGATTGCGAGCGGCGCGTGCTTCTGGAACATCCACTTGACGGCCTTCAGCGGCACACCCGGCGCGGCCCACGGCGACGCGTAGCCGGGCGAGATCTGACCGGCATTGGCGAAACTGGTTTCGAGCGCCGGGCCGGCCTCGCGATCGATAACGGTCACTTCGTGACCGGCGCGCGCCAGGTAATACGCACTCGTCACCCCGACGACGCCACTGCCCAAAACGACGACTCGCATAGATGCTCCAGGATATTCAGATGAGTTCTGAGGGCGGTGCGCTCGTCGAGTCGTTGGAATTCGTTCGATTAACGAGGTGTAACGCGGGTCGCCCAGTGTTAACCGCTATACTATTAACAGTCAGGCAGGTTTTGTTATTGTATTTTCAAGATTTTCAGCAAAAACATCATGCGTACACAGCGCCAACCGGTCCGGGCTCTCGACAAACTCGATCACAAGATCCTGCGCCTCTTGCAGCAGGACGGCCGGATGGCCATGAAAGACCTGGCCGAACAGGTCGGATTGTCGGTCACGCCGTGTATCGAACGCGTCAAGCGGATGGAGCGCGACGGTGTGATAACCGGCTACCACGCGCGCGTGAACCCGGCGGAGCTGGGCGCGGCGCTGCTGGTGTTCGTCGAGATCACGCTGGACCACAAGAGCGGCAACATGTTCGACCAGTTCCGCCGCGAGGTGCAGAAGATTCCGGAGGTGCTGGAGTGCCACCTCGTCTCGGGTGACTTCGACTATCTGATCAAGGCGCGCATCGGCGAAATGGCCGATTACCGGAAGCTGCTCGGCGATATCCTGCTGCAGTTGCCCGGTGCGGTGCAGTCGAAAAGCTACGTGGTGATGGAGGAGATCAAGGAAACGCTGACGATTGCGGTTGGGGATTGAACGCTAGGGCAAGCCGGAACGGGGCTCGACAAACGGCGTAAACACTGTATATTTATACAGGTATTTTGCGCCGTTTATGTTTTGCGTGTTCTACCCGTGACCGACTCCGACTCCCAACTCGTCAACGAATTTCCGATCGCGCCGCCCGCGCCTCGCAAGGGGCGCGGTGCGGTGACGAACCTGCAAGGGCGCTACGAAGTCGACCAGCGCGAAGCGGTCGACGACGGCTGGCTGTTGCCGGCGGAAGAGGATGACGAGCCGAAGGTCTTGCGTACGCAGGTCTTCGAGGAGCGCGCCAAGACCATTCTCACCCGCAATGCGTCGCCGGATATTCCTTTCGGTGTGTCGCTGAATCCTTACCGCGGTTGCGAGCACGGCTGCATCTATTGTTTTGCTCGGCCCACGCACAGTTATCTGGGGCTCTCGCCAGGGCTCGACTTCGAAAGCCGGATCTATGCCAAGGTCAACGCGCCGGAGTTGCTCGAGCGGGAACTGTCGAAAAAGTCCTACGTGCCGGAGCCAATTGCGCTAGGCGTGAATACCGACGCGTGGCAGCCCGCCGAGCGCGACTTGCAACTCACGCGCCACGTGATCGAAGTGCTCAGCGAGCGGCATCATCCGTTTGCCGCAATCACCAAGTCGTCGCTGATCGAACGCGATCTCGATCTGCTGGCGCCTATGGCAGCGCGCGGGCAATTCATGGCCGCCATTACCATCACTACGCTGGACGCCGGGATCGCCCGCACGCTCGAACCGCGCGCGGCTACGCCGTCGCGGCGGCTACGCACCATTCGCACGTTGAGCGAGGCGGGGATTCCGGTCGGCGTCAGCATCGCGCCGGTGATTCCGTTCGTCACCGAACCAGACATGGAGCGCGTGCTGGAAGCCTGTGCAGAGGCCGGCGCAAGCAATGCGAGCTATATCGTGCTGCGTTTACCGTGGGAAGTCGCGCCGCTATTCAAGGATTGGCTCTCAGCGCATTTTCCGGATCGCGCCGAACGGGTCATGGGCCGGGTGCGAGACATGCGGGGCGGGAAGGACTATGACTCGTCTTTTTCCACACGCATGAAGGGAGAGGGGTTGTGGGCGGATCTACTCAAGCAGCGATTCCACAAGGCGGTGCGCCGGCTGGGTCTGAACCAGCGTGACCGCGGCATTCTCGATATGTCGCACTTTCGCCGGGTCGAACCGTCGCGTGCCAACCAACCGGCGCGCAACGACTCTCAACTGGATCTTTTTTAGCGCAGCGTGTGGCGGATCATTGCGAGAGTGCTTTGGCCGCCTGTACCTGGCCTTCGAAGTAGGTCTGGAATGAAATGGCGAGTCCTGTCATCAGCAGGAAGGCGCCGATCAGCAGCGAAAAAATCACGACGAAAATAACTGTCCAACCGGAGCGGCTTTGGCGCTCGCTCTGGGCGTTGAACTGTGCATCCCACTTTTCATCCGGACGCAGCCCGTAGACGATCGCGGCGAGAAACCCGGCGAGCAGCGAAACCGCACCGGGAAGCGCCAGCATCCAGCCGAGCATGGAAGCCCGGTCGCTCGCCGCCACCAGCATGGCGCCCGGAATGCCGAGCAGCGTGCCGATCACGTGGGCCCAGCCGTAGAGGTCGCGCTTGCCGTACAGATAGAAGCGGTGAGCGCCAAGGCAGCCGAAGAAGAACGCCAGCGCGGCGGTAATCGTCTTGGATCTGAAGCGCAGGGAAGTCGAAGCAAGGGTGGACATGTAGGCGAGAGCAGAGTGGCAGACGGTCGAAAGGAGCGGCGCGCGGCTCGCGCGGACCGACGCGCATTCTACGCCCGCCGCAGGCGAAGGGGCATGTGGCCTGCGGGGCGGGGGTTGTCAGGAAGCGCCGGATTGGAGTTGCGTTGGCGGCGCGGGTGGCCGGTTGGGCTGGATGGCCGGGCTTCCGGGTTTTCCGCGCGCCCGGCCGCTGATTATTGCTCAAGGGCCCGCTACGGCGCCGAATAGGTGACGCGATAGACAGCGCCGGCGTAGTCGTCGCTGATCAGGAGCGAGCCGTCAGGCAGCGGCAACACGTCGGCGGGGCGGCCCCAGACCGACTCGCCAGATTGCAGCCACCCCTCGGCGAAGACTTCCTGGTGGGCGTTGTTGCCGTCCGGATCCGTGACTACATGCACGACGCGATAGCCGACTTTCTTGCTGCGATTCCACGAACCGTGCTCAGCGATGAAAATCGTGTTCCGGTAAGCGGCTGGAAACATCGAACCGCTATAAAAGCGCATACCGAGCGCCGCGACATGCGCACCGAGTTTGACTGCGGGCGGCGTAAAGCCGCTGCACGGATGATCTTTGCCGAATTCAGGATCGGGCGTGTCGCCGCCGTGGCAATACGGAAAGCCGAAATCCATCCCGGCACGCGGCGCGCGGTTGAGTTTGTCGTCCGGCACGTCGTCGCCCAGCAGATCGCGGCCGTTGTCGGTGAACCACAGTTCGTGTGTCACCGGGTGCCACGCGAAGCCGACCGAATTGCGGATGCCGCGCGCTACGATCTCGTAGTGACTGCCGTCCGGGTCCATGCGGCCGATCAGGCCGAAGCGATTGCGGTCTTTCAGGCATACGTTGCAAGGCGCACCTTGCGGCACGTACAGCTTGCCGTCCGGCCCAAAAGCGATGAATTTCCAGCCGTGGTGCGTCTCCGTGGGCAGGGAGTCGATCACGACGGCAGGCTTGGGCGGATCGTTCAGGCGCGCGTCGATCGCGTCGAAGCGAAGAATTTTCGACACCGCCGATACATAGAGCGCGCCGTCGCGCCATGCCACGCCGGCCGGTATTTCCAATCCGGAAGCGATCACGTGGCGAGCGCTCACGTGCCCGTTTTGCAATTCGAGCGCATAGACGTGGCCGTCAAGGCTGCCTATATAGAGAATGCCCTTCGGCGAAAGCGCCATCGCTCGTGCGCTTGGCACGGCGTCCGACAACACCTCAATATGGAAGCCCGGCGGCAGTTTGATCCGCTCCACCGGCAGTGCGGCGAGAGCCGGCAGGGCGGTCGCGGCGAGCAATACGGCCGCGCCGGTGCGCAGGCTCCGGCTTCGCAAAGTGCGCGCTGAGCCGCCAAACCGTGTGGCGGCGTTGAAAAAAGCGCGCAAGAGCACAATTGGCGGCAAGAGTTTCAAGGGCGCTCCGTCAGGTAATTCGGGCGTTTCGGCGTGGTACGGGGGCGCCGGTGTTGTGGCCGGCGCAACCCCGCCGCTCAGTTTATCCCGGTAAGTGTTTGTTATGGCGTTGGTTTCCCGCTATAATCGCGTGTTTCAGTCGTTCCGAACCCCGGTTTTCAAGGATTCTAGTATGGTCATCATCCGCTTGGCTCGTGGCGGCTCCAAGAAGCGCCCGTTCTACAACATCGTCGCAACCGATTCGCGTAACCGTCGTGACGGCCGCTTCATCGAGCGCGTTGGCTTCTACAACCCGGTCGCTACGAAGGGCGAATCCCTCCGTATCGCTCAGGATCGCCTCACGTACTGGCAAGGCGTTGGCGCGCAACTGTCGCCGACCGTCGAGCGTCTCGTGAAGGAAGCTGCAAAGGCGCAGCCGGCTGCTTAATGGTGGCTAGCCTGCGTATCGTCGTCGGTTCGACCGGCGGCTCGCGCGGTTTGCGTGAGCGGCCCAATGAGCAGTCCGATGCGCGAATTGTTTTGCTGAAGCAGGCGTCGAAGCTGGCAGCGAGGTTTTCTTATGTCTGAGCGTGAGTCCGGCAGTCCAGCTCGCGCAAAGGCACAAGCGCCAAAAGCGGCAACCTCGCGCGCGAAGACGTCTGGTCAGGTACCGTTCGGTGCCTTCGTTCGCAAGCCGGTCGAAAAAACCGAAGGCAAGGCGAAAGCCAATGCTGCAAACACCGGTTCCGGTGCAGCAGAAATGCGCATGGAAACGGCAGAAAGCTGGCCTGCCGATGCGGTCGAGGTCGGCGCAATCGTCGACGCTTACGGCCTCAAAGGCTGGGTCAAGGTCGCCGCTCATGCGGATGCCGGCCACGGTGGCGACGCTTTGCTGAGCGCGAAGCGCTGGTGGCTGCTCAAAGGCCAGGAGCGCAAATCGGCGCCGTCGTTGCAGGCGAAAACGCATAGCGACAGTGTGGTGGCTCATCTGGGCGGCGTCACTGACCGCGATGTGGCGCTTGCACTGCGCGGCTCCCGCGTCTATATCAGCCGCAGCGAGTTTCCGGCTCTCGGAGTCGACGAATTCTACTGGGTCGACCTGCTCGGCCTGGACGTGGTGAACGTTGCCGGTGTCAATCTCGGCAAGGTTGCAGACATGGTCGACAACGGTGCGCACTCGGTGTTGCGTATCGAATATCCGGCTACCGACAAAAGCGGCAAGCCGGTCACCGGCGAGCGTTTAATTCCGTTCGTCGGTGTCTTTGTCAAAACGGTAGACCAGGCGGCGAAGCGGATCACCGTCGACTGGGAAGCCGATTACTAAATAATTCGCTGAATGGAGAGAGCGATGCAGTTCGATGTCATCACGCTCTTTCCGGACATGTTTCGTGCGCTGACCGACTGGGGTATCACCAGCCGTGCGGCGAAGCAGGAGCGCTACAGTTTGCGTACGTGGAATCCGCGCGATTTCACGACCGACAACTACCGCACAATTGACGATCGCCCGTACGGCGGCGGACCCGGCATGGTGATGCTGGCGAGGCCGCTGGAAGACGCGATCGGCGCGGCGAAAGCGGCGCAGGCGGAGCAGGGCATCGGCGCCTCGCGCGTCGTGATGATGTCACCGCAAGGTGTCACGCTGAATCACGACAGTGTCATGCGGTTTGCTGCCGAGCCTGGCCTGATCCTGTTGTGCGGGCGCTATGAAGCGATCGACCAGCGTTTGCTCGACCGTGTTGTCGACGAAGAAGTCAGCCTTGGCGACTTCGTGCTGTCAGGCGGTGAATTGCCGGCCATGGCGTTGATGGATGCCGTGGTGCGTCAGTTGCCCGGTGTGCTCAACGACTCGCAGTCTGCGGTGCAGGACAGTTTTGTCGACGTGCTGCTGGATTGTCCGCATTACACGCGCCCGGAGGAATACAACGGCGTGCGTGTTCCCGATGTGCTGCTCGGCGGCCATCATGCGGAGATCGAAGCGTGGCGTCGGCGTGAAGCCTTGCGCAACACGTTGAACAAGCGGCCCGATCTGATCGTGAAGGCCAGAAAGAACAAGATGTTGAGCCGTGCCGACGAGGCATGGCTCGCGAGTCTCGCGAAGGAAGAGTCGAAGGCGTAAAGCCTTGGTCTTTCGAGCGGACATTAGGCGGCGCCGCGCATGCGTGCACGGCGCCAGATGTGAACCCATCCTCTATCGGGGCCGTAGCCGAGCATTTTCTGCGAGGCAGGTACGAACGCCGACAAGATGGACTTAGGAGTCAGTGATGAATCTGATTGCAAAACTCGAGCAGGAAGAAATCGCGCGCGCCCTCGGCGAGAAGACCATCCCCGAATTCGCCCCCGGCGATACGGTGATCGTCAGCGTGAACGTGGTTGAAGGTACGCGTAAGCGTGTTCAGGCTTACGAAGGCGTCGTGATCGCCAAGCGTAACCGTGGTCTGAATTCGTCGTTCATCGTCCGCAAGATTTCGTCGGGCGAAGGCGTCGAGCGTACGTTCCAGACGTACTCGCCGCTGCTGGCGAGCATCGTCGTGAAGCGTCGCGGCGACGTGCGTCGTGCGAAGCTGTACTACCTGCGCGACCGTTCGGGCAAGTCGGCTCGAATCAAGGAAAAGCTGGTCGCGAAGAAAGACCGCGCTGCTCCGGAAGCGTAAATGCTGTAAGAAAAAGCACCCTCGCGGGTGCTTTTTTGTTTGCCAGGTCAAAATAGCGGCATGTCCCCTATCCGCTCATTTCGAGAGACCCGTTGATCCGCCCCGTCTTTGAGCCTGAAACTCTGCCTGTCGAAGCGACGGGCGCCGATCTGCCGCCAGTGGCCGGCGACCGTCTCACGCCTGACGGCCTGCGCGCACGCTTCGAGCAGCCTCTTGCCTGGACCCCCGAGCCTTTCGTCGAAGCGCCTTGGCGCGATACCCATGCCGATCCACGAGTCGCGGCAGTGCTCGTGCCGCTAGTGATCCGCGAGCACGGTCTGACCGTGCTGCTGACGCAGCGCGCCGACCATCTGAACGATCACGCCGGACAGGTGAGCTTTCCCGGCGGCCGTCACGAACCCTTCGATGCCGACGCCACCGCGACCGCGCTGCGCGAAGCACAGGAGGAGGTCGGTCTCGCGCCGTCGCGTGTGGAAATTCTCGGCGCATTGCCCGACTATCTGACGGGCACCGGCTTTCGCGTGACGCCGGTCATCGGCCTCGTGCATCCGCCGTTCACGGTGAAAGCGGACGCGCTCGAAGTAGCCGAAGTCTTCGAAGTGCCGCTCGCCTTTCTGATGAACCCTGCCCATCACGAGGAGCGCGTGTTCCGCTATGAGGGTGGCGAGCGGCGCTTTTTCGCCATGCCGTATCCGCGCGGCGCGTCGGCTGAAGCTGGGCAAAGCGGGAGCGAAGTCGGCGGACACTACTTCATCTGGGGCGCGACGGCTGCGATGCTGCGCAACTTCTATCGCTTTCTTGCGGCGTAAACCGCACGGAACTGTGCAGTTGTTGGGTGTTTGTCAACGTCTGCGCTCAGTCGCATCCGACCCTGTGCTATCGTTATAAAACAATCGTAAAACTCGAAAAGCACGGCGCATCGCATGACTTTTTTCTCTGTATTGCTGGCCCTGATCATTGAACAAATGCGTGCGCTGTCGCCGAACAATCCGGTGTCAGCGCTGCTTCAATACCATGCGGAGTCGGCGGCGCACGGATTCGATGCCGGCAAGCCGAAGCATGGCCTGCTTGCCTGGCTCGTGGTGGTGGTGCCCTGGACGCTGGCCGTTGCGCTCGTCTACTACGTGCTTTACCACATTCACTTTGCGCTGGCGTTCTTGTGGAACGTCGCGGTGCTGTACTTCACGCTCGGCTTTCGCCAGTTCAGCCATTACTTCACGGACATCCACCTCGCGTTGAATAACGACGACGTGCCGCACGCGCGTGAAATCCTGAACGAGTGGACCGGACTCGATACTGTTGACATGCCTGTCAGCGAAATCGTGCGCCATACGCTGATTCATGCGGTGGTCGCTTCGCATCGGCACGTGTTCGGTGTGTTCTTCTGGTTTCTGATTCCGGTCGGACCGGCGGGCGCGGTGCTGTACCGGATTGCCGAATATCTCGCGCGCGCATGGGCGCGGCCGGTGGACGATCGCACGGTCGCGTTTTCGAGCTTCGCACAGCGTGCCTTCTTCGTGATCGACTGGGTGCCCGCGCGGCTGACGTCGCTGGGCTTTGCGATTGTCGGCAATTTCGAAGACGCGATTTATGCGTGGCGCAATCATGCGCGTCAGTGGCCGGATGCGAACGACGGCGTGTTACTGGCCGCGGGCAGCGGTGCGCTGGGCGCGCGCCTGAGCGGGCCGCTGGCTGAGCCGTCCAGCCTCGATGCGCTAGCCACCGGCGACGGCGGCCCGATGCAGGTCGGCGACGACTGCACGCCGCGCACGCTGCAATCGGCCGTGGGTCTGGTGTGGCGCGCGGTGGTGCTGTGGATGATTCTGCTGCTGATGCTGACGATCGCGGTGTGGCTCGCTTGACGTTGCCCCCGAGTCGCGATTGACACAAAAAAACCGGATAAGATCCGGTTTTTTTGAGCTTACAACTCGTCTCGAATAAGTGGGCACCGATCTCGCACGGGAAGAGCAATGTCAATCAGCACCGAGCCCGAAGCACACTCAACACGACGACAGTTGGCTTTTAACCTGCAGCGGTCACCGAGCCACCGAGCCCCGCCTGGTCAACAAAAACCCGCTTCACCCATCTCGCGGATCCCGCGCTGTCCCGCACTTCCAGCACACCGTAAACTGCGCTTCGAGCATCTCACCACACTGCCGGCACAGCCAGCCAGGCGTTCCCGCTGCCGGCCCATGTGAAGCCGCATCGATCAACTTTCGGGCCATCGCCTCATCGCGTTCATCGACGAGCCAAAGCTCAGGCGAACACTGATCCGCCGGAATATCGCCGAGCGCCCCGTTCAGATAACGGTTGTGCAACTCGCAAGCAATGCCCGCGGTTGCCAGCACATTGACCCAGTGCTGCCCGATGATCAGATTCGGCGCGCGCATCAATCTCATGTCAGCGCACGATCTGGCTGGCTTCGTGCACGAGTTGCGCATACAGCGCATGCCGTTCGCGGCGGATGCGGCCATCCGCGACCGCTTCGAGGATCGCGCAACCGGGTTCGTGCAGATGATGGCAGTTGTAGAACCGGCAGTTCGGCAGCAACGGGCGGAACTCGGGAAACGCTCGCTCGAGCCGCCCCTCGGTCAGGTGATGCAGGCCGAATTCCTGGAAGCCCGGCGAGTCGATCAACGAGCCGCCTGTGCCGTCCGCGCTGTCGGGCAGTGGATAGAGACGCGTGAAGGTGGTCGTATGGCGCCCGCTGTTGAGCGCCGTCGAGATTTCGCGCGTGGCGACTTCGGCATCGGGAATCAGCAGATTGACGAGTGTCGATTTGCCCATGCCCGACTGGCCGAGCAGCAGCGTCGAATGACCATGCAGACGTTCGATCAGCGCGGCGCGCGCGGCCTCGGGCTGCGTCCTGATGGACACTTCCACGACCGTATAACCCAGCGCGCGATACGGCTCGAGCCGCTTGCGCGCGCCTTCGAGCTCATCGGTCACGTCGGTCTTGTTCAGCACGATCAACGGCTTCAGCTCATTCGCCTCGGCTGCGACGAGTGCGCGGCCAAGAAGATCTTCGCTGAAATGCGGTTCGGTGGCGAGCACGATCAGCAGTTGATCGAGGTTGGCCGCGAACAGCTTCGATTTGTACTGATCCGAGCGGTACAGCAGATTGCGTCGTTCGCCGATTTCGACGATCACGCCTTGATCCGCCGAAGCCAGCTCGTAAATCACATGATCGCCGACGGCCACCTCGCTGCGTTTGCCGCGCGGGAAGCATTGGAGCAGGGCGCCGCCGTCATCCGGTGCGACCAGATAGTGGCGGCCATGCGCGGCCACGACGAGGCCGCCTACGCGCGCGTTGGACGGCGCGCGCGGCGCTTTCGGGGAGCGGCCGCTCATGCGTGCCGCAGCAGGCGGTCGATCCGCTGCGACGCCGGCGGATGCGAGTAGTAGAACGCGGTGTAAAGCGGGTCGGGCGTTAGGGTCGACGCATTGTCCTCGTACAGCTTGACGAGCGCGTTGACGAGGTCTTGCGCGTCGGTCTGGGTCGCGGCGAACGCGTCGGCTTCGAACTCGTGCTTGCGCGAGCTCAGGCTGCCGAGCGGCGTCACGAAGAACAGGAACACCGGCAGCGCGAGGAAGAACAGCACCAGCGCGAGGCCGCTATTGCCGCCGACCAGCGACGGCCGCACGCCCAGCCCTTCATAGAACCACACGCACTGCATGAGCCAGCCGAGCAGGGCGAGCATCACGAGACTGATCGCGAAGGTGACGAGCATGCGCTTGATCACATGACGGCGTTTGAAGTGGCCGAGTTCGTGCGCGAGCACGGCTTCGATCTCGCTACCCGACAGACGCGCGAGCAGCGTGTCGAAGAACACGATCCGCTTGGCCGCGCCGAAGCCGGTGAAGTAGGCGTTGCCGTGCGCCGAACGGCGGCTGCCGTCCATCACGAACAGGCCCTTGGCGGCGAAACCGCAGCGCTGCATCAGCGCCTCGATGCGGCTTTTCAGTGCTTCGTCCTTGAGCGGCTCGAACTTGTTGAAAAGCGGCGCGATAAACGACGGATACAGCACCAGCACGAGCATCTGGAAGGCGACCCATACGATCCAGGTCCACAGCCACCACAGGCTGCCGGCCTGGTTCATCAACCACAGCACGACGAACAGCAGCGGCAGGCCGAACGCGGCGCCGAGCAGCACGCCCTTGAGCCGGTCGACGAAGAAAATGCCCTTGCTCATGCGGTTGAAGCCGAAGCGCTGTTCGACCACGAACTGACGGTAGTAATCGAACGGCAGATCGACCGCGCTGGTGATCGCGATCACCGCGGCGACCAGCGCGATCTGGCCGATATAACCGCGGCCGAGCCAGTCGGAGGTGGCCAGATCGAGCGCCTGTACGCCGCCGAGCAGCGTGAGGCCGATCAGCACGGCCGCGCTAACGACGATCTCGATCATGGTGAGACGGGTGCGCTCGACGGTATAGTCGGCGGCGCGCTGGTGCGCAGTGAGGGCGATGGTGCCGGCGAACTGGCTCGGCACCTGCTCGCGATGGCCGACCACGAAGCGGATTTGCCGCGACGCGAGCCACAGCTTGGTGCCGACCATCGCCACGACGGCGACGACGAACAGAACGGTGAAGTACAGGGTAGGCATCCGGGGATTCCGTGGTATCTATGCGAGAATTATATGTTTCCTCCCGCCTCGCGGCGGGGGATAGCCTCAAACCAGCTCAAACCAATCTCAAACGAACAATCGCCGTGGCAGGCGGGCCTGCAGAGCAGCCGTTTGCCCGGCCACCAGGGTTGCCTTCATGACTGACATCCTCGCATCCACCGAACAGCCGCCGCTCGTGCGCAGCGACATGAATCTCGTCTGGCTGGACATGGAAATGACCGGGCTCGAGCCCCATTCCGACCGCATCATCGAAATCGCGGTGGTAGTGACGAACTCCACGCTCGACAGAATGGTCGAAGGCCCGGTTCTGGCGATTCACCAGAGCGACGAGACGCTCGCCGGAATGGATCAGTGGAATCAGAACACGCATGGCCGCTCGGGCCTGATCGACCGCGTGAAGGCCTCCACGGTGAGCGAGGCCGACGCCACCGAACAGATCCGCGATTTCCTGAGCGTCTACGTGCCGCCGGGCAAATCGCCGATGTGCGGCAACTCGATCTGCCAGGACCGCCGCTTCATGGCGCGCTGGATGCCGGATCTGGAGCGCTTCTTCCATTACCGCAATCTCGACGTCAGCACGCTCAAGGAACTGTGCCGCCGCTGGCAGCCGGCCATCTACAAAGGCTTCCAGAAGCGCGCGATGCATACGGCGCTGGCCGATATTCATGAGTCGATCGACGAGCTGAAGTACTACCGCGAGCACTTCCTGATCCCGTCGGCGCCGGACGCTGTTAACGGCGCGGAAAAAGCTGCGGAATAAGAAGGCTTAAGCCGGCCGGGGCGCGCGCTGCGCGTTCTTCGGCCGGAACGCCTTCACCACGTCGGCGTTGGTTTCCACATATGGGCCGCCGATCAGGTCGATGCAATACGGCACGGCGGCGAAAATGCCCGGCACCTTCACTGCGCCGCCTGCTTCGGCGTCGCGCAAGCCTTCCAGCGTTTCCCTGATCGACTTAGGCTGACCCGGCAGGTTGATGATCAGCGCCGCGCGCTCCGCCGTTTCGCGGATTACCGCGACCTGGCGCGACAGGATCGCGGTCGGCACGAAATTCAGGCTGATCTGCCGCATCTGCTCGCCGAAACCCGGCATTTCCTTCGTGGCGACCGAAAGCGTCGCCTCCGGCGTCACGTCGCGGCGCGACGGGCCGGTGCCGCCGGTGGTCAGCACCAGATCGCAGCCAACCTCGTCGACCAGTTCGGTCAGGGTGGCCGAAATGGTCGGCGCATCGTCCTGAATCAACCGGGTGACCACTTGCCACGGCGAGCTCAACGCTGCGCCGAGCCATTCCTGCAACGCCGGAATGCCTTTGTCCTCGTACACGCCGGTGGAGGCACGGTCGCTGATCGACACGAGACCGATCACGATTTCGTCGGGGTAATTACGCGTCGGCTTACCTGAGTTTTTAGGCGTCGCGGTCGTCATCTTCGTCGTCCAGGGCGTCGTCGGCGTCGGAATCGGTCTGCGCGGACGGGCCGTCCGCGTTCTTGATCCACTGGAACAGTTCGCGGAAGTAGCGCGGCGGCTTGCTCTGCTGCGCTTCCTTGCGCGCGTTGCGGATCAGCGTGCGGCCTTGCTGCGGGTCGGCGTTCGGGTGCTGGCGGATGAAATCGGTCAGCGCGGCGTCGTCGGCGAGCAGCTTTTCGCGGGTGCGCTCGATCCAGTGAAGTTTGGCCGTTTCCGCCTTGTTGACGCCGTTGTAGGTGTCGAGCGCGGTGCGCAGCGCGGCGGTTTCTTCGTCCAGCAGCGAGCGCATCACGCGGCCCACGTACTGCACCTGACGGCGCTTGCCTTCGTGATCGGTGATGCGGCGCGCTTCGCGCACGGCGTCGTCGAGCTTTTCGGGCATGGGCATGCGCTTGAGCGCGTCTTTGGGCAGCGCGATCAGCGCCGCGCCCAGTTCCTGCAGCTCGTGCATTTCGCGCTTGAGCTGGGACTTGCTGGGACGGTCGTAGCCGTTTTCGTCGACTTCCGGCTCGGCGGATTCGATGGTTTGAATGCGGGTTTTGCGTGTCATGCCGATATTGTAGCGTGCCGCGCCCGCCGAACCGCCCTGCTGCCGCGCACAAGGCCGCGCGCCCCGCGAAGCGACGGCGGCGCGACGTCAACTCGACGGCAACGCGGCGCTCCGGCAACGCTCAGCCGCCAGCGACGCGAGGCGTAGCGAATGCCAGGTACGGCGTCGCGTACCTTGCTATGATCGCGAGATACGTAACCGGACACACGCATGCAGACACCAGCGTGCGCATGAGCGAGTGAGCTGCGTGACCGGTGCGAACCCAGCGAACAGTGAACAGTGAACAGGGCCGCTCGGCCCCGAACAGGACGGCAACGACAATGGCAGCAGACATGGACGTCAAGCAGCGCTTTTTTCCGCATACCCAGGATGAGCTGAAGGAAATAGCCTCGGACATCCTTCGTCACGCGAAGTCGCTCGGCGGTACCGACGCGGCGACCGAGATTTCCGAAGGCGACGGCCTGTCCGTCTCCGTGCGGCGCGGCGAAGTCGAGACGATCGAACACAACCGCGACAAGATGGTCGGCGTGACGGTGTTCATCGGTAACAAGCGCGGCAATGCGAGCACCTCGGACTTTTCATCGCAGGCTTTGAAGGACACGGTCGCGGCGGCCTACAACATCGCGCGCTTCACGGCTGAAGACGACTGCGCGGGTCTGGCCGAGGCCGAATTGCTGGAAACGGCGCCGCGCGATCTCGATCTCTATCACCCGTGGAATCTGTCCGCGGACGAAGCGGTGGAAATCGCCCGCCGCGCGGAAGACGCCGCGTTCGCGACCGATCCGCAGATCAAGAATTCGGAAGGCGCGAGCGTCTCGGCGCAGCACTCGCAGTTCGTGCTGGCCACCTCGCGCGGTTTCCTGGCGGGTTATCCGTACTCGCGCCACTACGTTGCGTGCGCGCCGATTGCGGGCAGCGGCCGCAACATGCAGCGCGACGACTGGTACACGTCCACCCGCAGCGCCGAAGAACTGGCCAATCCGGAAGCGGTGGGCCGTTACGCGGCGCAACGCGCGCTGGCGCGTATCGGCGCGCGCGGCCTGGATACGCGCAAGGTGCCGGTGCTGTTCGAAGCGCCGCTCGCCGCGGGCCTGCTCGGCGCATTCGTGCAAGCCACGAGCGGCGGCGCGCTGTATCGCAAGACCACGTTCCTCGTCGACAGCCTGGGCAAGCCGGTGTTTGCGCCGCACGTGCAGGTGGTCGAAGACCCGCATATTCCCCGCGCAATGGGCAGCGCGCCGTTCGACGAAGAAGGCGTGCGCACCAGACAGCGTTCGGTGGTGAAGGACGGCGTGGTGGAAGGCTATTTCCTGTCCACCTACTCGGCGCGCAAGCTCGGCATGCAGACCACCGGCAATGCGGGCGGCTCGCACAACCTGTCGCTGCTGAGCTCGAACACGCGCCCCGAGGACGACTTCGAAGAGATGCTGCGCAAGCTTGGCACGGGCCTGTTGCTGACAGAACTGATGGGACAGGGCGTGAACTACGTGACGGGCGACTACTCGCGCGGCGCGTCGGGCTTCTGGGTCGAGAACGGTAAGATCCAGTATCCGGTCGAGGAAATCACCGTGGCGAGCACGCTGCAGGAGATGTTCCACCACATCGTCGCGATCGGCGCGGATACGATCACGCGCGGCACCAAGAAAACCGGTTCGGTGCTGATCGAGCGGATGACGATCGCGGGGCAGTAAAGCGGTTTGCCGCTTGCCGGTCGGCCGTCGGTTCGGTTGTAGAAACGAAAACGCCACGCGAGTCATTGCGTGGTGTTTTTTCATATCACGCGGGCGGCGAGCACCGTCTGCTTTACGCGTGGCGATTACGTGTGAAAGCAGGTCGCTTCAGACGCCTTTGCGTTTGTACGTCACGAATGCGTAGTCGAAGTCGTTCGGTGCGTCTGCGCGGTGTGTTTCATGCGCGACTTCTTCCCACTCCGTTTCGTCGAGTTCGGGGAACGTAGCGTCGCCTTCGAAGTCGGCGGAAATTTCGGTGATGATGAGCTTGTCCGCCTGCTGCAAGCCTTCCACATACAACTGCGCGCCGCCGATCAGAAACGCTTCGGGCGCCTGATCCTGAGCGGCGAGCTTGAGCGCCTCCTGGAGGGTCGCGGCCGTGTCGCAACCTTGGAAGCGGCGTGTGGTATTCCGCGTCACGACAATGTTGCGGCGTCCTGGCAAGGGCCGGCCGATCGACTCATGCGTTTTGCGACCCATGATGATGGGCGCGCCCATAGTGGTGCGCTTGAAGAACGCGAGGTCTTCGGGAAGTCGCCAGGGCAACTGGTTGTCGCGGCCGATCACGCCGTTGTTGGCGCGAGCGACGATCAGAGTGAGCGTCGTCATCGAATGGAAAGGGGAACGTAACCGGACCGATTCTACCTGACGCGCAGATCCATACCGTCGAAGGGATGCCGGCCTGGCAGCCGGCCGTGCGGCGACGTCGTGGCCGGTCCGGACGTATCGCCCACGGTCTGGGCGGGCGCCGGGTTGAACGAGTTGGCCGGGAAAGTGGTGGCACGCACGGCGACCGGATTCTGGCTCTGCGGCGCCGGTATGAAAGCATCGCGCGGCGTCCGGATAGAGGTGCTCATGTCGGTCCTTCCTTGCGTGCTGTCCTGTATGCGGGCGATGTGTTCGCTACACCGCCACCCCTGTTTGCACTGCTAAATCGTTCGGGCTACTTTCTTTGGTAACTGGGTAAGTTGCCTTGGGCAGCGCGCGCCGCATCGACCGGAATCGGTGAAGGCGAGGGTGGGGCGATCTCGTCCCACAGCGTTACGCTGCCGCCGTTGCTGTTGCCGCGCATGAGGCTGTTGCCGCGCATGAGCTGCGGCGTAGCGGCCACCATCACCCCGCCGACCGCGCCGCGGCGTTGCCGCGAGAGCGCCTGGTCGTCGAGTGAAAAATCGTTCGTAGATATACCCTCGGCCGCAATGTTGAGCGCGTTGACTGCAAGCTGGCGGAAGGCAGCGGCGGCGGGCGTGTTCGTGTCGGACGAGGGCGCTCTTGCGATCGTCTCGGCGTGGGAAGCGGCGGGAGCCGCATCGGTGGATTGCGCCAGCATGGCGGATTGGGCCGGTTCGCCTTCCTGCGCATTTATGCCAATGGGCAGCACGGGCAGCGCAATTGCGGTGCAAAGGGCAGCGTGTGGTGCAATGCGGCTCAGATCGATGCGGAAAACAGGTCGCATGATGTGTCTCCTTGGTGCATGCTGTTTAGCGAAACGTGTGCCATCGCTCGCAATCCATTGATGCATCGAGACGCGAGTGAAAATCTCCGCGCAACAATTCAGAAATTGGACAAAAACGTTTCAGCGTTGAAACGACAGGCAGGAAATACCTTTGAATTGTTAATTAGGGCGGTACGAAGTACCTCGGGGTCTACGCCACGAAAAGCGCTTCCACTAATCTTTTATTCGTCGGCTGAATAACTGGTTATCGCCCGCAGAGCCTTAGTGGGTATAGGGTGCACGATTAAATTCGCATAACTGTTTTCCAAGTGGCGCGCGTATAGTAAGCTCTCGAAAAAGAGCTTCAAATTTAAAAAAGCCTGCTAACGGGCCGTCTCAAACACACACGCCGCTTTCTTGGGGATCAGCTGTCCGCACGGAATGGAATGGCCGTTCGGTTTTTGCTATTTCGCGAATCCCGAATGAGTCAGCGTGTCTGAACTCGTTTCAGGTGCGTGCGTCATCCTTAACGTTCGTTGACGAGAGGATCTGAATAATGGAACCCGCAACGCGACAACTGATTTACGTTTCGCGCGATCCGAGCGCGGAGCTGAATACTCGGTTTCATCAGCGCGGCTGGCACGTCGAAGTCGTGGGGTCGGCGCGCGACGTGCGTCGGGCTGTTCGCGCCGGAATGGCGGCGGGCGGTTTGCTTGATCTGTCTAGCGATTTTCAGCCACACGAAATCGCTGCCTTCGAATCGTGCCTGACCATGCCGAATGTCGGCTGGGTTGCGGCAACCATGCCGGGCCAATTGCAGGACGCCGCCTTGCGCCGGCTCGTGCGCGACTATTGTTTCGATTATGTGACGGTGCCTTATTCGGGCGACAGGATCGTCGACTCGGTGGGTCATGCATACGGCATGATTTCTTTGGGCGAGCCGGCTTCCAACGACGCATCGCAAGGCGCCGAGGGCGAAATGGTCGGCTCGTGCGATGCCATGCTCGCGCTGTTCCGCTCGATCCGCAAGGTGGCGATGACCGACGCGCCGGTGTTCATTTCGGGCGAATCGGGCACCGGCAAGGAACTGACCGCGGTTGCGATTCACGAGCGCTCCGCACGGCGCAATGCGCCTTTTGTGCCGATCAACTGCGGCGCGATTCCACCGCATCTGCTGCAATCCGAACTATTCGGCTACGAACGCGGCGCGTTCACCGGCGCCAATCAGCGCAAGATCGGCCGGGTGGAAGCGGCCAACGGCGGCACGCTGTTTCTCGACGAAATCGGCGACCTGCCGCTCGAAAGTCAGGCGAGCCTGCTGCGCTTTCTGCAGGAGCGCAAAGTGGAGCGGCTGGGAGGGCACGGCGCGGTCGACGTCGACGTGCGTATCATCTCGGCCACTCACGTGGATATGACCGCGGCGATGATCGAAGGCCGTTTTCGTTCCGACCTGTATCACCGTCTGTGCGTGCTGCAGATCGATGAACCGCCGCTGCGCGCACGTGGTAAGGATATCGAACTGCTTGCCCGGCACATGCTCGAACGTTTCAAGAAAGATGCAAGCCGCCGCTTGCGCGGCTTCGCACCGGACGCGATCGCGGCGCTGCATAACTACGGCTGGCCGGGCAATGTGCGCGAGCTGATCAACCGGGTGCGGCGCGCTATCGTGATGTCGGAAGGGCGCGCGATCACGGCGCGCGATCTGGAGCTCGCGGAGTACGTGGAGATCGTGCCCGTGTCGCTCGCGCAGGCGCGAGAAGCGGCCGAACGCCAGGCGATCGAGCTGGCGCTGCTGCGTCACCGCGGGCGTCTCGGCGACGCCGCGCAGGAACTCGGCATCTCGCGCGTCACGTTGTACCGGCTGCTGTGTTCGCACGGCATGCGGCACATGGAAGGCGAGCCGCTCGCCACGCCGCACGGCGACTTGCCGGCTTCGGTGCCGCATCTGTGAATCGTTTGATGGGCCGTGTGGTTCCGGCGGGCTCGTAAAACGGGTTTCGGGAATGATTGATTCAGAGCGCGTTAGCCGCGCTGTGAGCGGCTACGCGTCGTCCGGGCGCGATCTCCGTTCACCCGTTCCCGATCGTTTTTTCCCGCGATATATTTTCCAGGCGGCGCGCCATGACCGGGCGCCGTCCGGCTGCGCTTGTTAAAATCGGGTTTTCCGCTCAATCTCCGTGGCGCCCGGATCTACCTGGCAGGCGCCGCGTCGAAGGAACCCGAATGAAACAATACCTCGACCTCGTCCGCACGATTCTCGACACCGGCACGTGGCAGGAGAATCGCACCGGCATCCGCACCATCAGCATGCCGGGCGCCATGTTGCGCTTCGACCTTCAGCAAGGCTTTCCCGCGGTTACGACGAAAAAGCTGGCGTTCAAATCGGCGGTGGGCGAGCTGGTCGGGTTTCTGCGCGCATCGCGCAGCGCCGCGGATTTCCGCGACCTCGGCTGCAAGGTGTGGGACGCCAACGCCAACCAGAATCCGCAGTGGCTCGCCAATCCCTATCGCCAGGGGCCAGACGATCTCGGCGACGTCTACGGCGTGCAATGGCGCCAGTGGCCGGCCTACAAAGTGTTGAACGCAGACGCGAGCGCGCAGCTTGTCGACGCGACTGCACGCGGCTTCCGGGTGGTGACTGAATTCGAAGAAGACGGCAGCCGCAAAGTGCTGCTTTATAAGGCGATCGACCAGTTGCGCCAGTGTTTGGACACGATCATGCAGAACCCGGCGGACCGGCGCATTCTGTTTCACGCATGGAACCCTGCCGTGCTGGACCAGATCGCTTTGCCCGCTTGCCACCTGCTTTACCAGTTCGTGCCAAACGCGGTGCGCAAGGAAATTTCGCTGTGCCTGTACATCCGCAGCAACGACGTCGGGCTCGGTACACCGTTCAATCTGACCGAAGGCGCGGCGTTGCTGCACCTGGTTGGTCGTCTGACGGGCTATACGCCGCGCTGGTTCACGTATTTCATCGGCGACGCGCATATCTACGAGAACCAGCTCGACATGTTGCAGCAGCAACTCACGCGCGAGCCGTATGAAAGCCCGGCTTTCGCGATTTCCGACCGGGTACCCGAGTATGCGAAAACCGGCGTGTACGAGCCGGAATGGCTCGAAAAGATCGAGCCGGCGGATTTCTCGCTGGTCGGCTACCGGCATCACGATCCGCTCACGGCGCCGATGGCCGTTTGAGCGTCAACTGCCGGGCTGCCCGGTCCGTATGTATAAAAAAACCCCGCGATGCGAATCGCGGGGTTTTTTCATGCATGCCAGCATGCCTCGACGGAACGACGCGCTCAGCCTTTGTGATGTTCGTCGCGATTGCCGCCGCCCGAGTGCTGTTCGGCGTGCTGTGGCTGCGCCTGAGGACGCGACTGCTGCACCTGCTGCGGGCGAGGTTCCTGGCGCGGCTGCTGCGGTTGCGGTTGCGGATGAAACTCCGGCCGCGGTTGCTGCTGCGCCTGCTGCTGACGCGGCTGCGGCGGCGGCGGATGGAATTCCGGCCGGGGCTGTTGCTGCACCTGCTGCGGGCGCGGCTCAGGACGAGGTTCTTGACGCGGCTGCTGGATGGGCTGCGGATGGTATTCCTGACGCGGTTGCTGCTGCGCCTGGACTTCAGTTGGACGAGGCGCCTGCGGCTCGGGCTGATGTTGCGTCTGGGCCTGTGGTTGTGACTGCGACTGTTGCTGCGGATGAAACCCCTGCTGCCGCGCCTGCTGCTGCTGTTGCATCGCCGGGTTCTCCGCGGGATGCGGCACGCCGTGTTGTTGCGTGCCGGGCTGCTGCGCTACCTCGGACCCTCTTGCCTGCGGCTGCGCGCGAGGCGGCGGCGCAAGATCCGGCCGTCCCGCCTGTTGCTGCGGACCGCTATGCTGCTGGGCCTGCTGAGCCATCGGTGTGTGCGGCTGCGTCCAGGCCGGCTCGTGGCGTTCGTTGACGCCCGGCGGCTGGCCGGCCTGCTGCTGACCGGCCTGCGGCATACCGCGTTGCTGCGGCGCCAGCGCCGCCGCATTGCCGCCATTCACTTGCGGCGGACGCGGCACCCCGTTCGAAGGATGCCCCATCTCACCGGGCTGCTCACGCTGGTTAGCCACTTGTGGCGGCACGCCCGGCCGCGCTTGCGGCTCGCCGCCATGCGGCGCTTCCCCCGGCCGCTGCGGCGCTTGTTCCGCCTGCCGCATCCCGCCAGGTCTACCGGGTGCACCTGGCGCACCCGCCGCGATGCCAGGCGCACGTCCCGCAATATGCGACTGCACGACCCGCACGTTCTGCACCGGCAGCGCGCTCGGGCCACCCGCCATGTGCGCCGGCACCGACGTTCGCACGATAGGCTGACCGGCGCCCGGCACCCGTCCGCCGCTTTGCGCGAAACGTTGCGCGAGACTGTCGTGGTAAGCCGCCGGCACCGCCGGACTGCGCGTCGCCACCACCGGCCGGGCCGTCACGGCCGCAGACGGCCGGTAATTCGCGTTGCGCAAGCCAGGCCCGAAGCTTTCCCGCACCGGCGCGATTCCCGGCCCACCCGGGTTGATTTGCGCGTTGCGCCATTGCCGCGGATCGACCTTCTGGGCGAAGCGTCCGACCGGCTGACCGTGCACGAAGGCCGTCGCCGGCACTGCGGTCACGCCGCCCGGCGCGCGGTAGTTGATATACGTGTTGTGAATGTTGGTCACATTCACATTGCGGCTGTAATTGTTGACGATCGTCGTCTGGTTCACGCGGTTGTAGTAACCGGGGCTCCAGTGATCGTGACCGCCCCAATGCGGATGCCACGGCTCGCCCGGGCCGAGCGGGAACCACGCGACGCCGGCCGCGACAACTCCGCCGATCGCCAGATCCACACCCCAGTTCACACCGCCGCCACCGCCCCCCACGAAGGCGACGAGGGCCGGCGCGTAGACAGGCGGCTCGCTGACCGCGACCGGCCCCGGCACCCATGCCCACGCGTCGTCCACCTGAGCCCAGCGGCCGTAGTGGTAGGGCGCGAAGCCCCACGGCGCATCGTCGACCCAAGTCCAGCCCCACGGCGCCTGCCACACCCAATGGCCGTCGTGATACGGTGCCCAGCCCGCAGGCGTGGCGCGCGGCACCCACACTTCGCCGTACTGCGGCGTGCTGCGCCACGTGCCGTTCGCGTCGAGATCCTGATAGCCGGGAATGTCGCGCGACACGTAGCGCGCCGACACCGAGCGGTCTTCGGCGGCATCGCGGCTCGCGGCCCACTGATCGAAGCCGTCGAGACCGGGGGCGCCGTTGTCGGCCAGTTGCTGCAGGGTGGTGCCGCCGAAGCGGACCTGCTGGCCGGCTGCGACCGGCACCTCGCCGTTGTCGCCGTATACCGTCGCGCTGCCGCTGCGCACGGTGACGGTGGTGCTGCTGCCGTCCGGCGCGACGTCGACGCGATAGTCGCCCGGCCCGTTCAGGCCGAGCGCGAGATTCGGCGTGTCGATTTCGTACGACGAGCCCGGCGCGAGTTCGCGCACGCGCGCGGACAAGGTGCCTTGGGCGACCTTGAGCTGCGCGCTGCTGTCGTCGAGATTCAGCAGATCGAGGCTGGTGGACGGGCCGAGGCGCACCGCGGTCGAGCCGATGTGCAGCTCCGAGCGGGCGTTCTGATCGTTCCACAACTGGTCGCCGGTGGTGAGCGGGCGGTTGATCTGCGCGTATGACCAGTCGGTAGCGCCGGCCGGTTCGGTGGTCACGGCGCCCGCCGTGTAGTTCAGGCGCGCGACGCGGCCGGGCGGGTCGGTGTTCTGCGTGGCGGCCGCATTCTGAGGCGCTTCCCCGATTTCCTGCGCCACGGTGGCCTGGGCCGCGAACAGGAACGCGGCGGCTGCGATCAGCGTATAGCCGGTGACCCGGCGGCTCGAAGGGTGGTGTGGGGTGACTGTTCTCATGATTTATCTCCGACGGACGCGGCATCTTGCGGCATCCGTCCAGTCACTGTACCTGCGGCGTTTGTTTCAAGGCCCCCACTTTTGTAAGGCTCACTGGCGAGCGTGTAACAAAAGGTCTCAATAAAGGTCCCGATCAGAGTTCCGACAAGGCGAGTCGTCAGCCGATCGGGAATCTCCCGAACATGCCGTCAGGCAGCGAACCACGCGTCAGGCGGCCAGAAACGCATCGAAATGACGATGCCCGGCTGGCGTAATGCGCAGGATTCGCGGCCGTTCCGTGCGTTCGACCCAGCCGTGCGACGACCACGAGTCGAGCAGCGCCGCGCCGAGTGCGCCGCCCAGGTGCGGACGCCGCTCGCTCCAGTCGGGACAGGTGCAGGCAAAGCGGCGTCGCCGGCTTTTCTGCGCCGACATGTCGATGCCCCAGCCGGCGAAGCGGGCGGCGCCCTCGACGGTGGCTTCGAGTGACGTGCCGTGCAGCGTCAGCAGGCCGCCCCCGATCAGTTGCTCGAACACGCGCACCGACAATTCGCCTGCCATATGGTCGTAGCAGGTGCGCGCGTAGCGCATGTCCAGCGGCACGGTGCGCGCGGGGCGCGGGACGGGACGCTGCGGCGCGCTGACCTGCGCCACGTTGGCGAGCGCTTCGATCGACGCGGCGATGTCGGGCGACGCAATCCGGAAATAGCGATGCCGGCCGCGCACTTCGAGCGCGAGCAGGCCGCCGTCGGTCAGGCGCGCGAGATGGGCGCTGGCCGCCGACGGCGAAAGCCCGGCGATCATCGTCAGCTCGCCGGCCGGGCGGGCGCTGCCGTCCATCAGCGCCCACAGCATCGCGGCGCGGCCGGGGTCGGCGAGTAGCGCGCCGATGCGGCTCAGGCCGGGGAAATGGTTCTGCTCGTCTGCGAGGGTGGCGGTCATCTGAGGTCTCCTGGAGCGGCGCGGACAAAGCGCCCTGCAAGCTCACTGTATCGGGCTGCGCGATTCGATGTTTCAGCTTAGCGTGAACTGTCGAATGCAGCGGTTACGGAAACCCGGCAGACGCACTGAGCCCGGCCGGGACGGCGGCCATCCCTGCCCGCGCTTCGGTGCCGCGCAGGTCCGCCAGGCTAGAATTGAAGTCTGTCTTTGGGAACACGCTGTCATGAAAACTTTTCTTGCCGTCATTGCCGCAGCCCTGCTGATCAGCGCCTGCGCGCAGGGCGGCACCGGTTCGGGCTCGGGCGCGGGCACCGGCAGCATCACGATGTACGGCACGATCGACGAAGGCATTACTGTCCGCAAATAGACGGCTGGCCAGCGCTTCCACAGAAATCCGCAGGACAACCACAGCGGCTGGCAGAAATTGATGCATCATTGTCATCTCTGCCAACGGCGCCCATGTGACGATCGGGTCATCTTACTTCCGCCGCCCGGAAACTATCGATGCCACCGTCCGCCGCGTCCGCCGTTCCCGCCCATTCCACCGGCCTGCACGATGCCGATCCGCATGGCCGGCGCGCCGCGTGCGTGCTGGCCGTGTGCCAGGCGCTGTACACCTCATCGGTATCGATCGATCTGACGTTGACCGGCCTCGTCGGCTACACGCTCGCCGACGACAAGGCGCTCGCGACGCTGCCGTTCTCCCTGATCACCGTCGCCGCCGCGCTGACGACGATCTTCGCGTCGTTTCTGATGGCGCGCATCGGCCGCCGGGCGGGTTTCGTGCTCGGCGCGGCCGTCGGTGCGCTCGGCGGCGCGGTTTCCGTGTGGGCGATCTTTCATCAGAGTTTCTGGGTTTTCTGCGCGGGCACGGCGACGGTCGGCGTCTTTCAGGCGTTCGCGCAGTACTACCGGCTGGCCGCCGCCGACGCGGTCGGCATCGAAGGAAAGAGCCGCGCGATTTCCACGGTGCTGGCGGGCGGCGTGGTGGCCGCCGTCTGCGGGCCGCTCCTCGCCGCGTGGAGCAAGGACTGGCTGGCGCCGGTCGCGTTCGCGGGTTCGTATGCGCTCGTGACGGGCTTCGGGCTTGTGTCGGTTGCCTTGCTGGCGCTGCTGTATCGCGACGCGGCGCCGGCTGTTGGCACGGCGGCGCGCCACGACGCGGCGCGGCCGCTCGGCGAAATCGTGCGGCAGCCGATCTTCGCGGCGGCGCTCGCCAACAATGCGCTCGGCTACGCCGTGATGATGTTCGTGATGACCGCCACACCGATCGCCGCGGTCGCTTGCGGCCACACGATCGGCGACGGCGCGGCGATCATCCAGTGGCACCTGGTCGGCATGTTCGCGCCGTCGCTGTTTTCCGCGAGCCTGATCAAACGCTGTGGCGTGCTGCCGGTGATCGGCGCGGGCATCGCGCTGTCGGCGGCGTGCGGCGTACTTGCGTTGCGTTCGACCGATCTGCCGCATTTCTACGCGGCGCTCGCCTGTCTCGGCGTGGGCTGGAATTTCATGTTCGTCGGCGGCTCGACGCTGCTCGCGCAATCGTACCGGCCGTCGGAGCGCGCGAAGACGCAGGCGACCAGCGAATTCACGACTTTTGCGTTTTCCGCATTGGGCTCTCTGTTTGCGGGTCAATTGCTGGCCCGCTTCGGCTGGGCGACGATCAACGCCGCGATATTTCCGCTGCTCGGGGCGGCGGCGCTCGCCACGCTGGGCTACGCGTGGTCGCGCAAGCGGCAGGTAATGGAGGAAGTGTCCTGATGGCAGCGCGTCATATTGTTTTCGCGGTTGCGCCGGATCTGGTGCTGCTCGATGCATGCGGGCCGCTGGAGGCGTTCTGGCGTGCGGAGTTGACCGTCGCCGGGATGGCCGGCGCTGCCGCCCGCGGTGTGAACGATGCCGAACATGCGAGCGCCGGCCGACCGGCTAACGCCACGGGTTCGGCCGGTAGCCTGCCGCAACCCGTGGCCTACCGCACGACGGTCGCTTCGATCGACGGCGGCATACTGCAAACTTTTCCCGGCCTGCCGATCGTTACCGAGCGGCTCGATTCGCTGGACGATCAGCCGATCGATACGCTGATCATCCCCGGCGTCCCGGTCGACGAACACTGCACGCTGCAACCGGAACTGGTCGCGTGGATCGGACGCCATGCGCCGCGGGCGCGGCGGGTGTGCTCGGTCTGCACCGGCGCGTTCTATCTGGCGGCGGCCGGGCTGCTCGACGGCCGCCGCGCCACCACGCACTGGCGCGACGCTTCGCAGCTAGCGCGCCGCTTTCCGAACGTCCAGGTGGACGCCGACCCGATCTTTATCCGCGACGTGGGGCGCCGTGAAGGCGAGGGCGTGGTCTGGACCTCGGCGGGCGTGACGGCGGGCATCGATCTGGCGCTGGCGCTGATCGAGGAGGACGTCGGCCACGCGGTCGCCATGCAGGCGGCGCGGCGGCTGGTGGTCTTCATGAAGCGGCCCGGCGGCCAGTCGCAGTACAGCGCGGCGCTGGCGGCGCAGGCCTCGGCGGACGGTCCGTTCGAGGCCCTGCATAGCTGGATGGCGGCGCATTTGCGCGACGACCTGTCAGTCGAGCGGCTCGCCGAGCGAACCCGGATGAGCCCGCGAACTTTTGCACGGCGCTATGTCGACGAGGTCGGCCGCACGCCGGCCAAAACCGTCGCGGCGTTGCGGCTGGAAGCGGCCTCGCGGGCGCTCGCCGACTCGCGCCGGCCGCTCAAGCGGATTGCGCTCGACTGCGGTTTTGGCAGCGAACAGAACTTGCGGCGGGCGTTTTTGCGGCGTTTCGGCGTGCTGCCGCTCGATTATCGGGAGCGTTTCATGTCGGCGGGCGCGTCGCCAGGCGAGACCGCTTGCGAATTCGCCGAGGCGAACTGACCGCGGACGTCAAACGGTAGCGCCTCGTCAATAAGCCCTGTCGGCAGTTTCGCCGGATTTCACCGCGCCGTGCATTTGGCCGCGACGAGGTCAATATTGCGCTCGTATAATCGCCTCCTTTCAATGCATCCGATTGACCGGAGTCAAGATGAGCACCCCTTCCGCAGCGCCGCTGGACCGTTCCGAAACCACTTTCCGCTTTCTCGCCGAACCGACTTCGGTCAACTTCGGCGGCAAGGTGCATGGCGGCGCGTTGATGAAGTGGATCGACGAGACCGCGTATGCGTGCTCGGCGGTATGGTCGGGGCGCTACTGCGTGACGGTCAGCGTGGGCAACATCCGTTTTCGCCGGCCGATTCTGGTCGGCAATCTGGTCGAGTTGCGCGCCCGGGTCGTGGCGACGGGCCGCACCAGCATGCACATTCACGTGTCGGTGCAGGCGGGCGACCCGAAGGGCGGCGAGCTGCTGCAAACCACGGACTGTCTGATCGTGATGGTCGCCGTCAACGAGAACGGTCAGCCCGTGCCCGTGCCGGCCTTCGTGCCGGAGACGGACGAACAGAAACGCCTCGCCAAATACGCGATCGATGTGAAGGAAGCGCTCGATGCGATCGTCGAATTGAAGCCGGAAGAAGTGGCGCAGGGGAAAGTTTAAGCGGCGCCCGAAGGCGCCGTTCGCCGGGCTGCGCGAATATTGTGTTCGCGCGGCCGGCAGTCTTCAAATCACGTTGGGCGGCTCGAAACAGCTTGGCCTTGTCACTTGACTCCAACGTCCCTTGACGCGGTGATGCGGCCGATCACGCCGCCGAATGCCCGACCATGTCTTTCGGGCGCACCCATTCGTCGAACTGCTGCTCGGTGACGAAACCGAGCGCAAGCGCCGACGCCTTGAGCGTGGTGCCTTCCTTGTGCGCCTTCTTGGCGATCTTCGCGGCCTTGTCGTAGCCGATGTGCGGATTGAGCGCCGTCACCAGCATCAGCGATTCGTTGAGCAGGGTATCGATGCGCTCGTGATTCGGCTCGATGCCGACCGCGCAGTTGTCGTTGAAACTGTGCGCGCCGTCGGCGAGCAGACGGACTGATTGCAGCACGTTGTGCGCGATCATCGGCCGGAACACATTCAGCTCGAAATTGCCGCTCGCGCCGCCGATATTCACCGCGACGTCGTTGCCGAACACCTGCGCGCACAGCATTGTCAGCGCTTCGGACTGGGTCGGATTGACCTTGCCCGGCATGATCGAACTGCCCGGCTCGTTCTCCGGAATCGACAGTTCGCCGAGACCGCAGCGCGGGCCGCTGGCCAGCCAGCGGATGTCGTTGGCGATCTTGTTCAGGCTCGCCGCCACCGTCTTCAATGCGCCATGCGCGAACACCAGTGCGTCGGCCGCGGCCATCACTTCGAATTTGTTCGGCGCCGAGACGAACGGCAAGCCGGTCAGTTTGCCGATTGCCGCCGCCACCTTGCCGGCGAACTGCGGATGCGCATTCAAACCGGTGCCGACCGCGGTGCCGCCCTGCGCGAGTTCGTACAGATGCGGCAGCGCCGATTCGACGTGACGAATGCCCTGGTCGAGTTGGGCGACGTAACCCGAAAACTCCTGGCCGAGCGTGAGCGGCGTGGCGTCCTGCAAGTGTGTGCGGCCGATCTTGACGATGTCGACGAAGGCTTTCGCCTTGCCGTCGAGCGTATTGCGCAGCGTCTTCAGCGCCGGCAGCAGATGCTTGACGATCGCGTAGGCCGCGGCCACGTGCATGGCGGTCGGGAACACGTCGTTGGACGACTGGCCGCGATTCACGTCGTCGTTCGGATGCACCTTGCGCGCTTCGCCGCGCTCGCCGCCGAGCAGCTCGCTCGCGCGATTCGCGATCACCTCGTTGAGGTTCATGTTGGTCTGCGTGCCGGAGCCGGTCTGCCAGACGGCAAGCGGAAATTCATCCGGGTGCTTGCCGGCGATGATCTCGTCGGCGGCCTCGATGATCGCCTTCGCCTTGCTCTCGTCGAGCACGCCGAGGTCCAGGTTGACTTCGGCGGCGGCGCGCTTGATGACGGCCAGCGCAGTGATGAGTTCGGGCGATTGCTTCTCGGTCGAGATGCGGAAATTCTGCAGCGAGCGCTGCGTTTGCGCGCCCCATAGACGAGCGTTCGGCACGGCGATTTCGCCGAACGTGTCACGCTCCATTCGTACGTCTTCAGTCATGTTCAACTCCGCTTTCAAAGTTCTGCGTTGACGGGCAATAGGGAGAATAGACCTGTTAGCGCATTCCGGTACAAACCGGCCTGGGGATCGAATATGTAGGTGCGGCGCATGCCGTCTTCGACGTCGGTCCACACGAGCGGGGAGAGCGGTGCGCCGATCGAGCGCAGATAGGCAAGCTGCGCTTCGTCCGCGAGCGTGACGCGATAGCTTTCGTCGGGCGCCGTGGCGCGTTCGAAGATTTGCGCGACCTGGTCGGCGAGCGGGGGGCTGTGGATCACCAACGCCAGTTCGGTGTTCAGATTGGCCGAACGCGGGTCGAGGTTCATCGAGCCGATCACCAGAATCTTCCGGTCGATCACATACGTTTTCGCATGCAGGCTGGCGCGCGAACGCGAGCCCGTAAAGCCGACGCGCGGCATGTGCTGCTCCGGCTTGAATTCGTATAACTCGACGCCCTGTTGCAGCAGCGGCACGCGAAACGGGTTGTAGCCGGCCTGCACGGCGACGGCGTCGGTGGCGGCGAGCGAATTCGTCAGCACGGCAATGCGTACGCCGCGATGCGTGAGCTCGCCGGCCGCTTTCACACCTGCTTCATGCGGCACGAAGTAAGGCGAAATGACGAGGAAGTCTTTCTGTGCGTCGCGCATCAATTCGCCGAGCCGCTGCATGGGCGGGCTCACGTAATCCGGCGACGGGTGGACGATCTTCTCCGGGAGGTCCGCTTTGAACTCGGCCGGCGCCCACGTGAGACCGAGCTGATCTTTGGCGATCTGCGAGGCGAGCGGGGTGGCGTTCAGCGGCTTCGCGTTGTACGGGTCGGCGTTGGTGCGCCAGTGCTGGCGCAACTCGTCGCGTGTCTGGTCCAGTTCCTTCGCGTCGAATTTCTGCTTGTTCAGCACGCGCAACGGATAGGCGATGCTGCTGTTCCAGTAGTCGTCGAAACTCGCTGAGATGTCGGCGGTGATCGGGCCGGCGGCCAGCACGTCGAGATCGCGGAACTGCAGCGTTTCGCTCGCGCTGAAGTACTCGTCGCCGAGATTGCGGCCACCCACGATCGCCAGCTGGTTGTCCGCGATCATCGCCTTGTTATGCATGCGGCGCGTGAAATGGCCGATCTGCGTGAACACGTTCGTGGTGCGTTCGAACACGCCTTGCTGCGCACTGCCGAACGGATTGAACACGCGAATCTCGATGTTCTCGTGCGAGTTCAAGCCCGCCATTACGCGGTCGATGTCCTTGAAGTTGAGATCGTCGACCAGCATGCGCACCCGCACGCCGTGATCGGCCGCATAAAGCGCGGCGCCGAGCAGCAGTTTGCCGGTGGTGTCCTCGTTGGCGATGTAGTACTGCATGTCGAGCGTTCGGGTCGCCGCGCGCGCGAGTGCAATGCGCATCTGCAACGCGTCGGTGCCGTTCGCGAGCACCCGGAAACCGGACTGATCCGGATGCGCGGCTTCGACCGGCATGAGTGCTGTGCGAAGCGGTGTGGCTTCCGTGACGGGCAGTGCGTGAGTGACGTGGCGCTCGAATGCGGTGGCGGGCGGCCTCGTAGCGCAGGCGGTCAAAAATGCCGTTGCGCAACACAGCAGGAAGAAATGTCTCGTTGTGCCCCAGGCGAAACTACGCCGGGGTGTGCTGAACGCGCACTTGTGTTGTAGTGCGGTCCGGTTCTGATCTTGATACGACGGCACGCTTTTCCCCTGGTTTGCAGACTTCTCATGGCGGCAGCGCGTGAATGGCTCACGCTGTCGAGAAATGCATTCTAAGGGGAATCAGGCTGGCGGGTTTCGTTGCTCCGCTTGTTGCTCCCGCCTGTTGCTCGCGTGGTGCTCGCGTGGTGCGACGCGGCGCAGCGCAACGCTATCAGGAAGCGAACGCGCCGCGCTATCACCGCGCGAAAATCCCGCTAGCCGCGTTCGGCGTTCAACACCTGTTCACTGTCCACATGCGTCGAGCCTTTCGCGGGACGCCCTGCCCAGTAGCCGGCGAGCAAGGAGCCCGACAGGTTGTGCCACACCGAAAACAGCGCGCCCGGCAACGCCGCGATCGGCGTGAAATAGAGCTTGCCGAGCGTGGCCGCGAGGCCCGAGTTCTGCATGCCGACTTCGATTGCGAGTGTGCGGCACACGGCTTCGTCGAAGCCGAGCAGACGCCCGCCCCAATAGCCGCCGAGCAAGCCGATGCCGTTATGCAGCACCACGCCCAGCATCACCACGAGGCCGACCGACGCGATGCTCTTCTGCGTGCCGCCCACCACCGCGCCGATGATCAGCACGATCGCGATCATCGAGATCAGCGGCAGGACCGGTTCGATCTTGCGCACCACCTTGCCGAACAGATGATTGACGATCAGGCCGACCACGATCGGCAACGCCACGATCTGCAGAATGCTCACCAGCATGCCGTGCACGTCGACGGCGATCGAGGCGTCCACGTAAAGACGCGTGAGCAGCGGCGTCGCGAATACGCCGACTAGCGTGGACAGCGCGCTGATCGTCACCGACAACGCGACGTCGCCACGCGCTAGATAGATCATCACGTTCGACGCCGTGCCGCTTGCCACGCTGCCTACCAGCACCATGCCGGCGGTGAGATCGGGCGGCATGCGCAGCGCCTTGGCGATCACCCATGCGGCGAGCGGCATGACGAGATAGTGCAGCACGATGCCGGCGATCACCGGCGCGGGCCGCGTGAAGACACGCTGGAAATCGGCCACGGAGAGTGTGACGCCCATCGCCAGCATGATGATGGTCAGCAGCGTGGTGACGTGCGGCGCGATGCCTGAGAACGAGGCGGGCGAGAAGTACGCCGCAATCGAAACGAGCACGGCCCAGAGCGGAAAAAGACGGGTGACGCGGGCAAGCATGGCGGGTGATCCTTGTTATGTTTTATCGCGAGAAGCAGGGTCGATCGAGCGGCGCGCCAACAGTGGTGGCGTGCTGCCGGGAATCTGCCGCGTGAGAGTGGCGAGCCGTGATGGCGGGTGATGAGCCTTCGGGCGGCGCAGGCGGCGCGGGCCTTCGTGAGGCGCGCAAGCGGGTTTTCGGCGTGCGGGCGCGGGTGTGCGTGAGTGCGCCGAAACGCGTATTTTACTTTCGCGGCGAGTTTTCCGTGCGCCTATGGTTGCGCGTGCAACCATAGGCGCCGTGCTGAAACGGCACCGGCAGGCGCCGCGCCGGGCGGCGCCGGAACGCGCCGCAAGCCAGGCTTCAAACGGATTTGGCCGGCTGCGCGCCGGGCTTCGCCGGCACGCGCCGCAGGCTCAATTTGTGAAAGCGTAGCGTCATCAGCAGCGCGACGCTCGCGAGGCCGGCGGCGAGTCCCCACCACAAGCCGCGCGCGCCCAGGCCGAAGTGAAACGCCAGCGTGTAGCCGGTCGGAAAACCGATCACCCAGTAACCGAACGCGGCGGCGATCATCGGTACGCGGGTGTCTTTCAGGCCGCGCAGACAGCCGGAACCGACCGTCTGCATGCCGTCGACGATCTGGAAGATAGCGGCCACGCCGAGCAGCGAACTCGCGAGCGCGACCGTGGCCGCGTTGGCCGGATCGTCGAGCTGCAGATAGAGGCCGACGATCCAGTGCGGCGCGGCGATCAGCACGAGGCCCGACAGCGTCATGAAGCCGACGCCGAGCGCCAGCGCGACAAACCCGGCGTGGCGCGCGGCGAGCGGCTGGCCGGCGCCGGACCAGAAGCCGACTCGCACGTTGGCCGCCTGGCCGATCGCGAGCGGCACCATGAACGCCACCGAGGCGACGTTCAGCGCGATCTGATGTGCGGCCAGTTGCGACTCGCCGAGCAGACCGACCATCAGGCCGGTGGCGAGAAAGAGCGTCGACTCGACGCCGTAGGTGATCGCGACCGGCCAGCCGATGCCGAACAGTTCGCCCATCAGCGGCACATTCGGCCGGGTGGCGACGACGAAATGGCGATAACGCGGCCGCAGGTGCAATAGCGCCATCAGCACGAGCGCGCTCAGCCAGACGGTGATCGAGGTCGCGGCCGCCGAGCCGAGAAAGCCGAGCCGCGGCAAACCATAGACGCCGTGGATCAGGCCGTAGTTGAGAAAACCGTTCACCCCGACGCTCACCAGCGAGACCCACAGCAGCCGTTTGGCCGCGCCGATCGCGGGCAGGAACGAGCGCATCAGGCCGACGCCGATCAGGCTGCCGAGCGACCCCCAGCGCAGCACCGCCGCGTACTCGCCGACGTTGTGCGCGAGCAGGGCGGGTTCGCCGAAGGCGAGCAGGATCGGCGTGGCGAACGAGAGCAGGAAGAACGCCGGCACCGACAGCAGCGCGGACAGCACGAAGCCGGTCCAGTAGATATGCGGCACGCGGCCCTCGTCCTCGGCGCCGCGCGCGTGCGACACGCTCACGCTCACGGAGGTCAGCACGCCTTGCAGCAGCGTGACCACCACGAAAAACAGGTTCGCGCCGAGGCCGCCGGCTGCGAGTGCGTCCGGGCCGAGCGAGCCGAGCAGGATCGTGTCGGTGACACCCATTGCCATTTGCGAGAGTTGCGCGATGGCGAGCGGCGCGGCGAGCCGGGCGGTGTCCGCCGCGTGGCGGGTCAGGGTTGGCGGCCTTGCGGCCACCCGGGTGAAGCCGGATTGAGTCATGGAGCGCCTGGCGGCGGAAGTGGCGATAAGCGGCAACGAGCGGCAACAAGCGAACGACAAGCACGACAGCGGGCGCGGCATTCGCGCGAGCGGTGGCGAGGGCGGCGGCTCGGTGAGCCCTGACGAAAGCACGGGACAATCGCCAGCCGAATGTGTCAGCCGATTGTTTATCTGTCGAAACTGACAGCTTATTGCCTGGGCGCCGCGCTGTCGATGGACGAAGCACGATTTTGGTGCGTGCGATCCTCCGGGTTCCCGGAGTTGCGTGGCGACGGCCTGCGGGTCAAGCCTCGTGGACCGCAATCCGCGTGTCGCCGAGCAATACGACTTGGCCCGCGCGGATTTTGCAGGTTTTACGCGTTTCGACCCGGCCGTCGACGGTGACCGCACCGTCCGCCACCATCATTTTTGCCGAGCCGCCGCTGTCCGCCAGCCCGGTTATCTTCAGGAGATTGTGCAGTTCGACGTAGTCGCCGGTGAGCGTGAAATCAAGGTTGGGCATGGCGTTTGCGCCTTCAGGCAAAGGGTTCGCATGATAAGCCAGAAGCTTGCCCTGGATGAAGTTCGAGGTGCGCGCCGAAATCGCATGCATTTCGCGTGAGTATCTGCAAGCAGATGTTATGCGCTTGTCAGAAAGTGAAACGTTGCGTAACACCGGTCGGAGGAATCGAACTTCACTCGTAAAGTGCAGGTCAGTGGGAAAGCCTGCTGGATTTATCTGGCAGCGAGTAGACCGGGCGAGGCGCGCAGAGGGCGCTCACACAGCGACTCAGGAATGTGCAGACCGGACAGGTCGCCCGCGTCACAACAACTTTAGAGAGGATTAGCCATGACCCAGATTCGTACGCTTCTGATCAGCACCGCCCTTAGCGCCGCCGCTTTCGCGGCTACCGCAGCCGTCGCGCAGACTGCGCAACCGGCAGAGGGTGCCAATGGCCAGCCGCAGGTCCAGATGCAAGGCGCCGACGTGGCCCCCGCCGCGCAGGGCGTGCAGCCGGTGACGCCGCCGCCTGCGCGTCTGACGGCGTCGGGTTCGACCGACCCGCTGGTGCAGAAGCGCGACGCCAATGCCCAGGCCAACGCTGAATATCGTGCGTCGAAGAAGGCATCCAAGGCGGAACTGAAGGAACAGCAGAAGGCAGCCAAGTCGCAGTACAAGGAACAGGTGCGCGGCGCCAAGATCAACCAGAAGGCGGACAAACAGGCCGCCAACAACGAAATGAAGATGGACATGCAAGGGCAGGCGGCCGACCAGTCGGACGGCGCTGACGTCAAGCACTAAGACTGAGCGGCAGAGCGGCAGAGCGGCGGCGCAACGGCTTGGACTGCTGCCGCCGCTTTGACGAACTTGCTTTGACGGACCGCGAGGTCCGCGCATCTCGTTTGATGGAGGTATCGCATGAGAATCACCCAGTCCGTGAAGTCCAGGATCTACGCCGCGTTGATCGCGGGTTGCCTGTCTTCTGTTGCCTTCGCGCAGGCTAGCGATCCGGCCACGGCGCCGGTCACGCATGCCGACAAGAAGGCGGCCAAGGAGCAGTCGAAGGCGGACAAGAAAGCGTCCGTCGCACAAGCCAAGGCCGACAAGAAGAAAACCGACGCGCAAGCTGACGCCGACAAGGCCAACGCCGACGCGAATGTGAAGGACGCGAAGAAGCAGTAGCAGGTTTCGCGGTAGACAAGACCGCGGCGCGGGAGCGGCTGTTCCGTTGTGGCTTCAGATCAGAGAATGGTCCGTGCGCTTTCACGCCACGGGCCATTTTTTTTGCGCTCAATTGATATACGGCGGGATAAACGTCGCTGATGAAGCACGGTCGAAAAAAAGGGGCGCTTGCCCATCGGGGTTGTATGGATATACAGTGTGCGTCGCCATACTGAATCCACCCACCGCCCAAACCGATCGTGCTCTCCGTCGCCGAATCCCCGTCGTTCGATACCGCCGCCTGGCTGGCCAGGCTCAACGACGCGCAGCGCGAAGCCGTCGAATACGGCGCCGACACGCCTACGGCGCCACCCGGCGCATTGCTGGTGATCGCGGGCGCCGGCTCGGGCAAGACCAACACGCTCGCGCATCGGGTCGCCAATCTGGTCGTGAATGGCGCCGATCCGCGCCGCATCCTGTTGCTGACCTTTTCGCGCCGCGCCGCGCTCGAAATGATTCGCCGCGTCACGCGCATTGCCGGCGCGGCGCTCGGCACGCGAGCCGCGCTCGCGCAAGGGCTGACATGGTCGGGCACGTTCCACAGCGTCGGGGCGCGGCTGTTGCGCGAGTACGCGGACCTGATCGGCCTCGCGCCGGCTTTTACGATCAACGACCGCGAGGATTCCGCCGACCTGATGAATCTGGTGCGCCACGAGCTCGGTTTGTCGGCGAAAGAGCGGCGTTTCCCGGCCAAGGGCACGTGTTTTGCCATTTATTCGCGCGTCGTGAACACCGGCGCGTCGCTCGGCCAGGTGCTCGACAAGGCGTTTCCATGGTGCCGCGAATGGGAGGCCGATCTGCGCATGCTGTTCGCTGCTTACGTCGAGGCGAAACAGAAACAGAGCGTGCTCGATTACGACGACCTGCTGCTTTACTGGTCGCATATGGCCGCCGAGCCGGCCATCGCCGCCGACCTGTCGGCGCGTTTCGACCACGTGCTGGTCGACGAATATCAGGACACCAACCGGCTGCAGGCGTCGATCCTGCTCGCGCTGAAGCCGGACGGCCGCGGCCTGACCGTGGTCGGCGACGACGCCCAGTCGATATACTCGTTCCGCGGCGCCACGGTGCGCAACATTCTCGATTTCCCCGCGCACTTCGATCCACCGGCCAAACAGGTCACGCTCGAACGCAATTACCGGTCGACTGCGCCGATTCTGGCGGCGTCGAATGCGGTGATCGAACTGGCCAGCGAGCGCTACACGAAGAATCTGTGGACGGACAAGGCGTCGGCGCAGCGCCCGCGCCTCGTGAGCGTCGCCGACGAAGCCGATCAGGCGCGCTACGTCGTCGAACAGGTGCTCGAGGCGCGCGAGCAGGGCATGAAGCTCAAGTCGCAGGCGGTGCTGTTTCGCGCCTCGCATCACAGCGCCGCGCTAGAAATTGAACTGACCCGGCGCAACATTCCGTTCGTGAAGTTCGGCGGGTTGAAGTTTCTCGATTCGGTACACGTGAAGGACGTGCTCGCCGTGCTGCGTTGGGCGGAAAATCCACGCGATCGCGTGGCCGGGTTTCGCGTCGTGCAGTTGCTGCCGGGCGTAGGGCCCGCCACGGCGGCGAAGGTGCTCGACGAAATCGTCGCGCGCGCGGGCAGCGGCAATCCCGCCGACACGGCCGGCGGCGCGCTGGCCGCGTTCGCCGCGCCGGCTCGCGCGCAGGAAGACTGGCATCCGTTCGTCAAGCTGATGTCGAGCGTGTACGGCCGCCAGACACCGTGGCCCGCCGAGTTCGAAATGGTGCGCCGCTGGTATGAGCCACATCTCGAGCGCAACCACGAGGACGCCGCGATCCGTCATGCGGACGTGTTGCAGATGGAGAGCATCGCGGGCACGTATCCGTCGCGTGAACGCTTTCTGACCGAACTGACGCTCGATCCGCCCGACGCCACCAGCGACGAATCCGGCGTCCCCCTGATCGACGAGGACTACCTGATCCTCTCCACGATCCACTCCGCGAAGGGGCAGGAGTGGCGCAACGTGTTCGTGCTGAACGGCGTGGACGGCTGCATTCCGTCCGACCTCGGCACGGGCAGCGAAGAGGAAATCGATGAGGAGCGCCGTCTGCTGTACGTGGCGATGACGCGCGCGAAAGAGGATCTGCATATCGTCGTGCCGCAGCGCTTTTACGTGCACAACCAGACGCATATGGGCGACCGTCACGTGTGGGCGTCGCGCACGCGCTTCATTCCCGCGCATCTGATGCCGTTGTTCGACGCCTATGCATGGCCGCGCGTACCGGTTCCGAGCGCGCCCACGGCGACCGGGCTTGCCGCCGCCGCGCGGGCGAAGATCGAGATAGGGGCGAAGCTCAGGAAGATGTGGGATTGAGAGGGCGCCGCAGTCGTTCTGCTCTACACGCGGCGCTTCGAGCTGATCTGCCGGCTGCCGGTGCCCCGGCGCCAGTTTCCGAAGATCTTGATCTTCAGCGCGACTGGCGTTGCTGCTGTTGCTGTGGCGCCGGACGTGGCGGCACGAAGAAGTTGCGCAGCCAGGCCGCCATGCGCGAGAACACGTCGTACGGCTCTTCCACGAAAATCTCTGGCTTGAGCAGGCGCAGGAACTCCATGATCTGCTGCGCTTCCTGCTTCTGGAACGAACCGTGCGAAATCCCCAGCCGCAGTAGCCCACGCAGTTCGCCGAGCTTTTCGCGCGCGGTGCTGCCCACGCTCGTTTCACACGCCACCTTGGCCTCGTAGACGCGCTGGCGCAGCGACTCCACCAGCCGCCAGGCCGGCGTCTGCATGACTTCCTCGAGCGCCTGAATGTCTTGCGCCGCGCTCTTGATCTGCGCCGCGAGCGGGTCGATCAGCGCGGCGTCGCCTTCCGCTTCCTTGACGATCGCCGCCGCCCACTCGCGGCATTGCTTGGCCAGCTCTTCCGGGGTCCACTCCGAGCGGGCCGCGAAGCCGAAGCCGAATTCGCCCGCCTGCCGCATCAGGATCGCGACGACGTCCGGAAATTCCTTGTCGAGCGTGCGTTTGGCCCAGGCGTACTGGCCGCCCTGCAACATCCGCTGAACCGCGTGTTCGGTCAGCGGCACCATGTTGTCGAGCAGCTTGGCGCGCAAGAAATCCTCGAACGACGGCGTCGCGAACTGCGGATCGAGCTTCAGCGAGACCCGCAGAAAAGCGTCGAAATCCTTGCGCAGTGTCGCAATGGTCTCGTCTTTGAGCGTAAGGGTGATTTGACCCATGAGTTATCCCGTTTGGTCCTGCCGCGCGGCCTTGTCGCGCCGCCCGGCCGCGCGGGCCTTGGGAGACGCGGCGTTCGATGCCGGCGCGCTTGATTCCTGCCTGTTGCCGCGTAACCAGCGGGACGTATCCCGACGAGCGGACCTCGACTGCATAACGGCGGATCTGGGGGAAACTTAAGGGTATACCGGGTGCGGGCGCCCGCTTTAGAGGGAAGCGTCGCCCGGCATGCGCGCGCTTGCCGCAAGCCGGGACGACGCGGATGCAGCCATGAATGCGGCGTGCGCTTATTTCAGCACGAGACCTTGCCAGGCAAAAAACACCGTCAGGCCGACCGCGATGGTCAGAAGCGGCCGCCGCGTCAACGCGCTGACGAGTACCGCGGCCAGTGCGCCGACCAGTTGCGGATTGCGCCAGGTCAGTTCGGCTTCGCTGCCGTGCGGGGAAACCGCCATCGGCACGATGATCGCGGTCAGCACGGTGACCGGCACGAAGCCGAGGGCGGCGCGCACGAGCGGCGGAAACACCAGCCGGTCGCCGAGCACGAAGACGGCGGCGCGGATCACCCACGTGATGGCCGCCATGCCGAGAATCAGAACGACATAGTTCATCGCGACGCCTCCGCGGTCTTGCCCGTGCCGCGCAGGTTGGGCCGCAAGGTCGACAGCAGGACGCCGACCGCCACGCCCGCGAATACCGCGCCGAGCAACCCGAGCTTGTACGGCCATGCCTGCCAGAAGAAGGCCAGCGTGCCCGCGGTGACGGCGGCCGCGATATAGCGCAACGCGACGAGTTGCGGCACGACGATCGCGATGAAGGTGGCGACCATCGCGAAATCGAGGCCGAGAGATTGCAGCCCCGGAAACGCCGCGCCGAACAACAGGCCGGCGACGGTCCAGATCTGCCAGTTCAGATACATGGCGAGACCCGCGCCGAAGAAGTAGTGCGGGCCGACCGTGCCGGGCTCCTTATGCCGGTAATGCTCCCACGCGACGGCAAAGACTTCGTCGGTGAGCAGTGCGCCGAGCGCCCAGCGCCAGCGTGCCGACAGATGCGCGACGTGCGGTGCGAGCGTGGCGCTGTACAGCACGTGACGTAGATTGACCACGAGCGTGGTCGCCCAGATTACGGCGAAACTGGCGTGGCCGGCGATCAGGCCGAGTGCGATGAACTGCGCGGAGCCGGCGAATACGACGAGCGACATCAACTGGCCGTGCCATAGGTGCAGCGGGCCGGATGCGACGAGTGTGCCGAAAATGACGCCGAAAGGTGCCGCGCCGACCATCATTGGAATGATGTCGCGCGCGCCGGCGGTGAACTCTTTTAAATGGCCTTGGCTCGTGGGCTGGCCTTCGGTGGAATGGGTCAAACTTGCCTCCTTGGTTCCGGAAGCATAGCGGGGGCGGCCGGGCGGGGCTTGTACGTTCTTGCGGCGGGCTGTGCTGGGCTTGGTGTGCTGCGCTGCTGGAGGTCAGGCGGCCTGCCAGCGTCCCGGCGGCACGCCGAACATGCGCCGGAAATGCCGCGTGAAATGGCTCTGATCGGTGAAACCGCTGGCCGCGGCGACATCCGTGACCGGCATCCCGGCGCGCAGTGGCGCGAGCGCGCGTTGCAGGCGTACCTGATTGCGCCATGCATGAGGCGGCAGACCGGTCGTTTGAGTGAAAAGACGCGCTGCGTGGAACGGCGAGAGGCTTGCCGCCCGGGCCACTTCGGCGAGCGTCATGGGTTCGGCGAGGTCGCCCGTCAAGCGCTCCTGCATGAGCGCCACGCGAGCGTCGTCGGTGGCGAGGCGCGAGCGCTCCGGCCGCGTTTGCGAATAGCGCACCAGCAGCGTGGACAACGCGTCGAGCATGGCGGCTTCGGCGGCGAGTGGGTCGTCGCCGGTTTCCAGCAGACGATGCGCTTGTGCCAGTCGCGCAGCCAGATCAGGATCGCGGATTACGCCAGGCGCAAACCACGGCAAGGCTTGCGGTTTGCCGCTGATTTCGTTGGCAAGAGTGTGGATGAACTCTACCGGCGCATACATCACGCGATACCGCCAGCCCGCCTCGACCGCCTTCGAGCCGGTGTGCAACTCGCCGGGGTTGATGATCGGCACGCTGCCGGCTTCGGCGACATAGTCGGAACCGAGATACCGATACCCCTCGGCGCCCGCGACGATCACCGGAATCGTGTACGCATCGTGCCAATGCGGCGTGAACTCGTGATCGTGGTATTCGGCCGTGAGCAGGTCCGCGCCGGGCAGAAGCGGCGTGCGCCAGTAGCGGGCGGAGTCCTGGAAACGATGGGTGGTAGTCATGGTGAAGGTCCGGCAGGACCGGTCAGTGTAGCGCGTCGGGACCGGCGCCGCTTCATCGGCCGGCGCATCATGCCGCCGCTTCACGTCGGCGCGTGGGCCGGGTGCGTTTTGCCGCCGGGTGGCGTGCTTACTTGAGCGGGATCGTGGTGCCGGCGGGCATCGGCACGGCGCTCACGCTGTTCTTCGCGCTGCCGCTGACGACCCGATCGCTGTAGGTGAGATACACCAGTGAATTGCGCTTCGCGTCGACCACCCGCACCACATGCAGCGACTTGAAGATGAACGACATGCTCACGGAGAACACGTCGGCCTGCTGTTTTATCGGACCCGTGAAATGAATCGTACCGACCTGGCGGCAGGCGATCGACGCCTCGGTGGGATCTTCAGCGATGCCGAGCGTCCCCTTGACGCCGCCGGTACGCGCCCGCGATACATAGCAGGTCACGCCCTGAACCGATGGATCGTCATAGGCCTCCACGACCACACGGTCGGAACCCGTGATGTGGAAATTGGTATTGACGCTGCCGACTTCTTCGCTGTGTGCCGACGGCAACAGAAGTGCGGCGGCCGCCGCGAGTGCGATGCGCAACAAAGTGGATTTCATGGGATCGCCAGAGATTGAGCGCCTCAGTTGGGCGCGGGATGCGTGCCGCAAACCGCCATCGTATAACGGCGAGCGGATCATGGGGCCGATACGGATGAGCCGGTTCAGCGCGCCGCCGCTCGTGACTGTTTGCGATTGCGGCGCGAGCATTGACCCGGAGATGCGCCGGCAATGTGATACGGCGTCCAGCAAAGTTGACGCGCAAAAACAAAAAGGCCCGCACGGATGCGGGCCTTTCAAAATTTTTTGGCTCCTCGACCTGGGCTCGAACCAGGGACCTACGGATTAACAGTCCGGCGCTCTACCGACTGAGCTATCGAGGAACAGCAGTACAGCTTGATCTACATAAAAAAGCCCGTCTTGGTTAACGGGCTTTTGCAATTCTTGGCTCCTCGACCTGGGCTCGAACCAGGGACCTACGGATTAACAGTCCGGCGCTCTACCGACTGAGCTATCGAGGAACAGAACAACAACAGCAGAGAAACGAAATTGTAGGAGGAGCTTAAGCAGCTGTCAATACCCTGCGTTCATCCCGATTTCATTCGAATCCGGCTGCGCACGCGGCAGGCAGCGCGCTTTAGCGTACGAGCAACTCGAGCTTGTCCTTCACGTCTTTGAACTCGTCCGCTTCCGGCAGCGGTGCCTTGGTCTTGGTGATGCTCGGCCAGCTTTTCGCGAGATCGGCATTCAGCTCGATGAAGTTCTGCTGGTCGCCCGGCACGTCTTCTTCGGCATAAATGGCGTTCACCGGGCATTCGGCCACGCACACGGCGCAGTCGATGCATTCATCGGGGTCGATCGCGAGGAAGTTGGGACCTTCGCGAAAGCAGTCCACCGGGCACACATCGACACAGTCGGTATAGCGGCACTTGATGCAGCTTTCGGTCACAACGTGAGTCATTCAGGCAGCTCCTGCATGCGGTATCTGGGGAGGCGCAAACGCCAAAAGCGCTATTGTATCGTAACGTCAAGAGGCACATGCAGCATCGCGCAACGCCTTTTATACGTTTTCGTGATTAGTTTATGGCGGCCCTTGAAGGGATGTCCTTCGCTGCACGCGGCGCGCGAGTCGGGCGGCGCGCTGAATCCGGGCGCATTCGGGTAACATGCGTCAGGTCGGTGCGCACGGGGCGTGCCGTACGCGCATGGGTGAGTCGGACCTTTCGTGTCGGGCCTTCCGTTTTCCCGCAGTTCAGTTCGCACCATCATGATTATTACTTCGCTGCTCGACACCGATCTGTACAAGTTCACGATGATGCAAGTGGTGTTGCATCACTTTCCCGCGGCGAACGTCGAGTATCGCTTCCGTTGCCGCACGCCGAACGTCGATCTCGTGCCGTATATCGGCGAGATTCGCGGCGAAGTGCGCAAGCTCTGCCAGCTTCGCTTCACCGACGACGAACTCGACTACCTGCGCCGCATGCGCTTCATCAAGGGCGATTTCATCGAGTTTCTCGCGCTGTTCCATCTGAACGAGAAATACATTTCGATTGAACCGTCGCCCAAGGGCAATGGCGAAATCGACATCGAGATCAAGGGGCCGTGGCTGCATACGATCCTGTTCGAGATTCCGATGCTCGCGATCGTCAACGAAGTCTACTTCCGCAACACCCAGCAAAAGCCGGACTATAGCGAAGGGCGCGGCCGTCTCGTCGAGAAGATCAAGCTGCTCGGCGCGCGCCCGGAATTCGCCGACTGCAAGATCGCCGACTACGGCACGCGCCGCCGCTTCTCGAAGCAATGGCACGAGGAAGTGATCCTCAAGCTCAAAGAAGGCCTCGGCGAGCAGTTCGCCGGCACCAGCAACGTCTTTTATGCAATGAAGCACGGCCTCACGCCGCTCGGCACGATGGCGCACGAATACCTGCAGGCGTGTCAGGCGCTCGGTCCGCGGTTGCGCGACTCGCAGATCTTCGGCTTCGAAATGTGGGCCAAGGAATACCGCGGCGACCTGGGTATCGCGCTGTCCGACGTGTACGGCATGGAGGCGTTCCTGCGCGACTTCGACATGTACTTCTGCAAGCTGTTCGACGGCGCGCGCCACGATTCGGGCGATCCGTTCGATTGGGGCGAACGTCTGCTCAAGCACTACGAAGCGAATCGCTGCGACCCGCGCACCAAGATCCTCGTATTTTCCGACGCGCTCGACATTCCGAAAGTGCTGCAACTCTATGAGCGCTTCCGCGGCCGCTGCAAGCTGGCATTCGGCGTGGGCACGAATCTGACCAACGACCTCGGCTATAACCCGCTGCAGATCGTCATCAAGATGGTTCGCTGCAACGGCCAGCCGGTGGCGAAGCTGTCGGACTCGCCGGGCAAGAACATGTGCGAAGACAAGGCTTACCTCGCTTACCTGCGCCAGGTGTTCGGCATTGCGCAGCCCGAGGAAGAAGCGGCGAAGTAAGGCGGCTCGCAGCCGGCTATGGCAGTTGGCTATAGCGTAAGCCGCGTGTGCGATGCGCGGCAATAGGCCATTCGGCCAGGGTGGTCGCGTGCAAGGCGGCCGGTATAATTCCCGCCATCCCGCACGGCTGTCGACACGAGGACTTCGCACATGGATACATCGATTGCCCGCCGCAACATACTGGCCCGCATCCGCGCAGCGCAGGGGCGTGAGCCGGAGCCTTCCGCCGCCGAGCGCGAAGCCGCCGCGGACTATTTGGCGCGCCATCCCGCCGGGCCGCGTCCGGAGATGCCGGCCGACCTCGTCGCGCGCTTCATCGAACAAGCACTCAAAATGGCGACTACGGTCGACTCGGTTCAGGCATTGAGCGACGTGCCGGCCGCGGCGCATCGTTACCTCACGCAACACGCGTTGCCGTTGCAGGCCATTGCCTGGCAAACACTGCAGGAGTTGCAGTGGGCCGAAGTCGGCCTCGCCGTCGAATTCCGCAAGCCGCGAGACGGCGACGTGGTCGGTCTCACCGGCTGCTTCTGCGCGACCGCCGAGACCGGCACGCTCGTATTGCTGTCGGGGCCGGAAACTTATGCATCGGCCGGTTTGCTGCCGGAAACGCACATTGCCGTCGTACCGGCTTCGCGCATCGTTTCGGGTCATGAAGAGGCGTTCGGACTGATCCGCAAAGAACGCGGCGAACTACCGCGCGCGGTCAATTTCATCTCCGGGCCTTCGCGTACCGGCGATATCGAGCAGACCATCGTGCTCGGCGCGCATGGGCCTTACCGGGTGCATGTGATCGTCGTTCAGGGCGCCTGAACGGCAAGCGCGGCTGTCCAACGCGGCGCATGTTCTCGCGCGCGGCCGCCGGCAATAACAAGGACTTCAAAAGCTATGAAAGGACGTGCCGTCTGTACGGGCATGGGGCTCGCGGCTGCATTGACGCTGGCTGGCTGGCCGCAACTGGCCTCTGCGGTCACGCTTGACGGCGCCGCCATGTCGGCGTTGTGGGGGCTACCGTTCGCGGCCATGCTACTGTCGATCGCGGTGTTTCCGCTGATCGCGCCGGTGCTCTGGCATCACCATTTCGGCAAGATCGCGGCTGCGTGGGCGCTCGTGTTCCTCGTGCCGTTCGCACTCAGCTTCGGTGCCGGCGCCGCGTTCGGCACGCTCGTGCATGCGCTGCTCGAAGAATACATTCCCTTCATTGTGCTGCTGACGGCGCTGTACACGGTGGCGGGCGGCATTTGCGTGCGCGGCAATCTGCACGGCACGCCGCGTCTGAACACCGGGATTCTCGCGCTCGGCACGTTGCTCGCAAGCATCATGGGCACGACCGGCGCGGCCATGCTGCTGATCCGCCCGTTGCTGCGCGCCAACGACAATCGCAAGCACGTGGTGCATGTGGTCGTGTTTTTCATCTTTCTGGTGGCGAACGCGGGCGGCTCGCTCTCGCCGCTGGGCGACCCGCCGCTCTTTCTCGGTTTTTTGCAGGGCGTGAGTTTCTTCTGGACCACCACGCATCTGGCGTTGCCGATGCTGTTCGTCTGCGGCGTGCTGCTGATCGGGTTTTATGCGCTTGACTCGTACTACTTTCATCGGCGTGAGGAAGAGCGCTCGCGCTTTCTCGATCCCACGCCCGACTCGCCGCTGCTCGGCATCGACGGCAAGATCAATTTCGTGCTTCTTGCCGCTGTGGTCGCGCTCGTGTTGATGAGTGGACTGTGGAAGCCGGGCATGGAGTTCGACGTATTCGGCACGCACGTGGCGCTGCAAAATGCCGTGCGCGATGGCGCGCTGATCGGCGTCACGTTGCTCTCGTTGGCGCTCACGCCGCGCTCGGCCCGCGCGGGCAACGACTTCAACTGGGCGCCGATCGAAGAGGTGGCCAAACTGTTCGCCGGCATCTTCGTGACGATCGCGCCGGTCATCACGATCCTGCGTGCGGGCGAGGCGGGCGCCTTCGCCGGCATCGTCCATCTGGTCAACGACGCGTCGGGCCGACCGCACGACCTGATGTACTTCTGGACGACCGGGCTGCTGTCTTCGTTTCTCGACAACGCGCCGACGTACCTCGTGTTCTTCAACCTGGCCGGCGGCGACGCGCAGGCGCTCATGACCACCGGCGCCACTACGCTCGCGGCGATCTCCGCGGGCGCGGTGTTCATGGGCGCGAACACGTATATCGGCAATGCGCCGAACTTCATGGTGAAAGCGATCGCCGAATCGCGCGGCGTTCGCATGCCGGGTTTTTTCGCGTATCTGGGCTGGTCCGCGGTGGTGTTGCTGCCGCTTTTCCTCGTCACCGGCTGGCTCTTTTTCTGACGTCGAGGCAATCGAACTCGACGCGCTACACGGAGAATTGCAATGCAGAAGATCCTCGTCGCCCGTCCGATCTTTCCCGATGTGATCGAACGGCTCGAACAGTATTTCGACGTCGACTGGAATCAGGGCGACGTGTTGTCGGCCGGCGAACTGGCACGCCGTCTCGCGGATAAGGACGGTGCGCTGACCGCGGGCGAGCCGATTGACGCGGCCGTGCTCGCGGCGGCGCCGCGTCTGCGGGTGGTGTCGAATATGGCGGTGGGCTACAACAACTTCGACATGACCGCCTTCAACGCGGCCAACGTGCTCGGCACCAATACGCCGGACGTGCTGAACGAATCGACGGCGGATTTCGGCTGGGCGCTGATGATGGCGGCGGCGCGCCGCATCGCCGAATCGGAGCACTGGCTGCGCGCGGGCAAGTGGCAGAAGTGGACGTACGACGGCTTTCTCGGCAGCGATCTGTATGGCTCGACGCTCGGCGTGATCGGCATGGGCCGGATCGGCCAGGCGCTGGCACGCCGTGCGAAGGGCTTCGACATGCAGGTGATTTATCACAATCGCTCGCGCGTTGCGCCGGAGATCGAGGCCGAGCTGAACGCCGAATACGCGTCGAAGCAGGATCTGTTGCGGCGTGCCGATCACGTCGTGCTCGTCCTGCCGTACACGAAGGAAAACCATCACACGATCGGCGCGGCCGAACTCGCGCTGATGAAGCCGAGCGCGACGCTCACCAACATCGCGCGCGGCGGCATTGTCGACGACGCGGCGCTCGTCGAGGCATTACGCTCGAAGCAGATCGCAGCGGCCGGTCTCGATGTGTTCGAAGGCGAGCCGGATCTGAATCGGGATCTCCTGAGCGTGCCGAATGTCGTGCTGACGCCGCACATTGCCAGTGCGACCGAAGCCACGCGCCGCGCCATGGCGAATCTTGCCGCCGACAATCTGATCGCGGGGCTGGGTGAAGGTCCGCGCGCGGGCCGGCCGCCGAATCCGGTCAATCCCGAGGTCATCGGCAAGGCGCGTTCATGACAATGATTCTGGTGGCGGCCGTCGCGGTGCTGGCGGTCGCATTGGTCATCGCGCTGGCTTTGCTGATGCGCGGTCATAGCGCCGGGAACGGCGAACAGTTCGAACTGCTCAGCGAGCGTATGGACGCCGCGACCGACGCGCAAGCGCACGCCTATGAGCGCCTCGAACGGCAACTGCGCAATGATATCGCCGAGACCGCGCGCGTGTCGCGTACTGAACAGAGCAGCGGCTTCGCGCATTTTCAGCAGACGCTGGCTGCGCAGTTCAGCAGTATGACGACGGTGCAGGGCGGCAAGATCGACGGATTCGCACAGCAGCTCGACGCCGTGCGCCACAGTCTGCAGGCGCAGGCCCAGCAGGCGCGCGACGAGCAGGGCCGCTCGCTCAAGCAGTTCGGCGATACGCTGAGCCTGCAGCTTGGCCAGCTCACGGAGGCGAACGATCGCCGTTTCGCCGAGGTGCGCGCGACCATCGAACAGCGGCTGAAGGATATCGAGACGAACAACTCGGTCAAGCTCGAGGAGATGCGCCGTACCGTCGACGAAAAGCTGCACGCCACGCTCGAACAGCGTCTGGGTGAGTCGTTCAAGCTGGTGTCCGACCGGCTCGAGCAGGTGCATCGCGGTCTGGGTGAGATGCAGACGCTGGCGGCGGGCGTCGGCGATCTGAAGAAGGTGCTCACCAATGTGAAGACACGCGGCACGTGGGGCGAAGTGCAACTGGAAGCGTTGCTCGAACAACTGCTCACCGCGGACCAGTACGCGAAGAACATTGCGACGGTGCCGAAGAGCACGGAGCGCGTCGAGTTTGCGATCAAGCTGCCGGGGCGCGCGGAGGCGGGCGCCGTGGCCACACCGGTCTGGCTGCCCATCGACGCCAAGTTTCCGCGCGAAGACTACGAACGTCTGATCGAAGCGCAGGAGCGCGCCGATCCGGTCGCGGTGGAAGAAGCGTCACGCGCGCTCGAAGCACGGATTCGCGCCGAGGCGCGCACTATCGCCGAGAAGTACGTGTCGCCGCCGCACACCACGGATTTCGCTTTGCTGTTTCTGCCGACCGAAGGTCTATACGCGGAGGTTTTGCGTCGGCCGGGTCTCACGGATCTGCTGCAACGCGACTACCGCGTGACGATTGCGGGGCCGACCACGCTGACCGCTTTGCTCAATAGCTTGCAGATGGGTTTCCGCACGCTCGCGATCGAAAAGCGGTCGAGCGAGGTGTGGCAGGTACTCGGCGCGGTGAAAACGGAGTTCGGCAAGTTCGGTGACGTGCTGGCCAAAACGAAGGCGCAACTCGAAACCGTCACGCGTTCCATCGAGGCGGCGGAAACGCGCACCCGTGTCATGAGCCGCAGATTGCGCGACGTGGAGGCATTGCCTGGCGAGGAAGCGAGCGGGTTGCTCGGCGACGCGCTGTCGGGTGTGGAACCCGAAGAGCAATGAGGGTACTGGGTTAACGCAGAGGTGATGGGGCCGGCGCGAGAGGTTGACCTGCGTTAGCCCCCGCCGCCAGTTGTTCGAGCGCATTGCCCGCCAGGCGTACCACGCGCCAGTCCGGCATGACGGTTGCGCCCATTTTTTCGTAGAAGCTGATGGCCTGCTGGTTCCAGTCCAGCACGGTCCATTCGAACCGCCCGCATTGCCGTTCCACCGCCAGTGCGGCGAGGCGCCGAAGCAATGCGGTGCCCAGACCGCCGCCGCGTTGCGCGGGTTGTACATAGACGTCTTCGAGATACAGTCCGCGCTTGCCGACGAAACTCGAGTAATTGTGAAAAAACAGCGCATAGCCGACGACGCGGCCTTCGTTCTCCGCGACCAGCGCCTCAATGGAAGGCCGCGCGCCGAACAGCGCGTCGTGCAAGCCGTCTTCGGTCGCGACAAACACGTGCGTGAGGCTTTCGAATTCCGCGAGCTCGTACGTCAGCGCGAAGATCGCGCCGGTGTCCGCCGGCGTGGCGGCGCGGATCGTTGCGGGCATTACGCTTCTTCCGGGGCGTCGGTCAGCTGGATTTCAATGCCGCCGAAGCGCGACGCAACCCAGTTGTACGCATGGCATGCGATCCACAGCAGGATGAAACCGAGAATCGCATTCAGCAGCAGCGCGCTGAACACCGTGCTCAGTTCCACCGAACCATAGCGCACGAACGCGACCAGTACGCCGAGCAGCACGATCGGTACCGAAAACGTCAGGTACACGAGGATCAGTGCTTTGGCCGTCTGTCCCGGTGCAATGAACGAGATCTGTTTTTTCATGTAAGTCAAACCCGTGTGTCGTAGTGGTAATGGGTGAAGCTATAAATGACCGCTGGTGAAAGTGTGCCGCGAGCCGGGCGTCAGATGAGACCGTCGAACAGCATGATCGAGACGTGTTCCCCTTCGCCAATCTCACTTTCATCGTGTCCGAGCACGATGAAGCAATTGGCTTCGCTCATCGAACTCAGTACGCCCGAGCTTTGCGAGCCGGTAGGCGTGACATGCCATTGTCCGTGCACGTCCTGTTCGGCGACACCGCGCTGGAACTCGGTGCGGCCGGCGCGCTTGCGGATCGCCTGCCGGCTCAGCGCGTGAATGAGCGGCAGCGGTTGCGGTGTGGCGCCCGACATCAGCAGCAGCACTTCGCGCACGATCTGATAGAAGGTCACCATCACGGCGACCGGATTGCCCGGCAAACCGAAGAATAACGCGGGAAGCCCAAGGCCCGGCCGTTCGCCGGACCAGACGCGGCCGAAGGCGAGCGGGCGGCCCGGCCGCATGGCGAGGCTCCAGAAGGCGACGTCGCCGAAAGTCTGCAGCAGCTGCCTCGTGAAATCCGCCTCGCCGACCGAGACGCCGCCGGAGGTCAGCACCACGTCGGCGCTCGCCGCGGCGCTGCGCAAGGCGGCTTCCATCGCGGCCGGCTCGTCGCGCACCACGCCGAGATCGAGCGTGTCGATATTCAGGCGCCGCAGCATGGCGAACAGCGTGTAGCGGTTGCTGTCGTACACGCAGCCCGGGCCGAGCGGCTCGCCGAGCGAGCGCAATTCGTCGCCGGTCGAAAAGAAGGCGACGCGCAAACGCCGCTTGACACTGATTTCGCCGATCCCGAGCGAGGCCAGCAAACCGAGGTCCGACGCGCGCATGATACGGCCCGCCCGCAGTGCGGCGTGGCCGCGTGCGAGATCTTCGCCGGCGAGGCGCCGGTTCGCGCCGGCCGCCACGGCGTTGGCGGCGAAGCGGATCGAACTGGAGCCGGCGGCGCGCTCGACGAGTTCCTGCGGCACGACCGTGTCGCAGTCGGCCGGCATGCAGGCGCCGGTCATGACGCGCACGCATTGCGTGGTCTCGACGCGGCCCGCGAACGGGTGTCCGGCCAGCGCCTTGCCGGCCACGGCCAACTCGACAGTGGCGCCGCCGCCGGTGAGCGCCGCGCGGTTGAACGCGTAGCCGTCCATGGCGGAGTTGTCGTGGGCGGGGACGTCGATTGGCGACACGATATCGGCCGCGAGCACGCGGTCGAGCGCGTCGCGCAGCGGCACGCGTTCAATGGCCGTGACCGGTGCGGCCCACTGGCGAACAATCGCCTGAGCGGCCGGGACGGGTAGCGCGTGAGGATCGTACTGCGCGACGCAGCGGGAGAATTCGTTAAGCGTGGTCATGAAGAGCTGGACGTCGCGGCCGGAGGCGGCAGCGGCAGTTGCCGTGCGGCCGGAGCGGGATTTCAACCGGGGCCTCAATCACGTTCGAGGTCGGCGAGTTCTTGTAGCGAATTGATATTGTAAAACGCGCGCTCGTCGGTAAAGACGACTTCCACCGTCTTGTGGCGCGCGTACCACGCGCGGACTTTGCGCTCGCCGGCTTCCAGAAAGGCCGACAGGTCGTCAGCGAGGTCTCTGCGCAACAGCGCGAAGACCGGATGCAGCGACACCTGGCCGTGCGCGTCGGTGGTGCTGACCATGGCGATGTCGGCGCCGTTCGAGTCCAGCGCGTGCGCGAGGCGCTGGGCTAGTTCGGCGGGCAGCCACGGCGAGTCGCAGGGCGCACTGAGTACGTAGCCGGTTCCGGCTGCGCGCAAGCCGGCGAGCAGGCCTGCCAGCGGGCCCGGAAATCCGGCCAGCGTATCGGCCACGACCGTGGCGCCGAACCGCGCGCCGAGTGCGGTGTAAGCCTCCAGATGACGATTGGCGCTGATCAGCAGGGTGCCGGTTTGTGGCGCGAGGCGCTTGAGCACGTGGGCGGCGAGCGGCGTGCCGTGCAGCGTTTGCAGGCCCTTGTCGGCGCCTCCCATGCGAGTGCCGCGGCCGCCAGCGAGCAACAGGCCGGTAATGTGTTCGCGTGTTGGTTTCATGCGCCGCCGCTCAGCCGCCGATGTACGACATTTCGACCCGGCGGCCGTCGCGAACGCGTGAATCGGCCGGGTTGCTGCCGCGCAGTTGCGAATAGCGGTCGCCGCGGCCCTGCCAGATTTCGGCGACGGCGGTGGCGATATCGGTATCGCTCGAACCGTTACGCACCAGCGTGCGCAGGTCGTGCCCCGCCGATGCGAACAGGCACAGGTAGAGCTTGCCTTCGGTGGACAGACGCGCTCGCGTGCAACTGCCGCAAAAGGCGCGCGTCACGCTCGAAATCACGCCGATCTCGCCCCCGCCGTCCACATAACCCCAGCGCTGAGCAGTCTCGGCGGCGCTGTGCGCTTCGAGCGGCGCGAGCGGGAAATGCTCGGCGATGCGTGTGACCACGTCGGCGGACGGCAGCACTTCAGTCATGTTCCAACCGTTCGAGGTGCCGACGTCCATGTATTCGATAAAGCGCAGCACCGCGCCCGAGCCTTTGAAATGACGCGCCATCGGCACGATTTCGCCGTCGTTGGTGCCGCGTTTGACGACCATGTTCACCTTGAGCGGCGCGAGGCCCACCGCATGCGCGGCGGCAATGCCGTCCAGCACGTCGGCAACGGCGAAGTCGGCGTCGTTCATGCGGCGAAACAGTGTGTCGTCGAGCGCGTCCAGACTGACCGTGACCCGAGTCAAGCCTGCGTCCTTCAGGCTGCGCGCCTTGCGTTCCAGCAGCGAACCGTTGGTGGTCAGCGTCAGATCGAGCGGCCGGCCTGCCGGCGTGGTCAGGTGCGCAAGCCGGTCGATCAGGAATTCCAGATTCTTGCGCAGCAGCGGTTCGCCGCCCGTCAGACGGATTTTTTCGACGCCATGCGCGACGAAGATCCGCGCCAGCCGTTCAATTTCCTCGAAGCTCAGCAAGGCGCTGTGCGGCAGGAACGTATAGTCCTTGTCGAACACTGCGCGGGGCATGCAGTAGACGCAGCGGAAATTGCAGCGATCCGTGACCGAAATGCGCAGATCGCGCAACGGGCGCGCGAGCGTGTCGTGCAGCGCGCCGCTGGGCGTCTGCACGGGGCCGGCAATCACCGGCACGGCGCTGAGATCGGCAACAGGGATGATGCGTCGGGACATGAATTGCTTCGGTTAGTGCTTTAAATCAAAGCCAGATATTCATTCTATCGGAAATGCTTCCGACGGCAGTGGCACCCCTGGCCGTGTCGGGGTATACGGGGAGCGGCATAGCGTGGCGAGTGCGGGTCGCGGCGCGCATAAAAAAGCCCGCCATGAAGGCGGGCTTTCCGAGTGACGCGGGGCAAGCTTACTGCGCGTGCTTACCCGTTTCCACTTGTTGCATCGGCGCGCTGTCGAGCGGCGGCAACGATTTACGTTCGCGCACCACGCGAGTTGGCTTGACGGTCTGCGCGGCGGCTTCCTGAGCTGCGCGCAGCTTGTCGGCGTCGGTGTTCACCCAGACGAGACCGGCTTGTTCCAGTACCGGTTTCAGGGCTTCCGCCGACACTGCGTCATGATGTGCTGCCTGCGGTGCCTGCGGTGCCTGCGGTGCCTGCGGTGCAACGGCGACAGGTGCGGGCTCAACCACTGCCGGCTCAATCACTGTTGCAGCAGCGGTCACGACCGGCTGCGATTCAACGATCCCCGCATGCGGCGCAGGCTGAACGGCCGGTGCTTCGGCCACCGTCGCCGGAGCTGCGGTTTCGACCGGAGCCGGTGCGGCTTGCGCTTCGACCGGCGAAGCAACTGCCGGCGCTTCGGCCTCGGCTTGAACCGGTGCCTCGACATGCGCGACCGGTTCAACTAGCGAAACCGTTTCGCTGGCGGCCGGCACAGCTTGCGCTGCTTCGACCGGCGCGGCAGCGGCTGGCGCCACCGGCGTTTCGGCAACCGGCTCGACGACTGCCGGAGCCGCCGGCACTTGTGCCACCGGGACAACCGCTTCCGTCTTCGCCGCCTTCTCGACGGCGAGAGCCGGCGTTTCGGTTGCAGCGTGCAGTTCGCTGACCACGGCGGTTTCAGTCGCGACGGCAGCGACCACCACTTCCACCGGCGTCACGTCCTTCGCCTCTTTGACTTCCATTTCGCGCTCGACGGACTGACGTGCTGTGAGCACCGGCGCTTCGTCGGTCACGGCGGCGTTGTCGCCTTCAGCTTCCGCGACGTCCGCTGCCAGGTTGCCGTTCACGTCTTCTTCGCGCTCGCGACGGCCGCCACGACGGCCGCGACGGCGGCGGCGACGCTCTTCACCTTCACGCGCCACGGCTTCCTGATCGACCGGCGCGCCGTTTTCGCCCAAGGCGGTCTGGTTTTGCGCCAGTTCTTCCGCCGTTTGCGCGTCGCTTTGCGTCAGTGCGTCCGCCGTTTCTGCTTGCGGCTTGCGGCGTTCGCCGCGCTCGGCACGTTCGCCTCGTTCACGGCGTTCGCCACGTTCCGGACGCTCGCCACGTTCGGCGCGCGGTGCGCCCTCGACGGTTTCCGCACGCTCGTTGCCGCGACTGTCGCGGTCACGGTTTTCCCGGCCCTCGCGACCTTCACGTGGTTCACGGGTTTCGCGCGGCTCACGGCCTTCGCGGGCCTCACGCGGCTCACGGTTGCCACGCGGCTCGCGGGCTTCACGCGGTTCGCGTTCCTCGCGACGCTGCGACGGCTGCTGGCCCTGAGCCGGACGGCCGCCGGTGGCGGTCGTGCCTTCGCCACGGCCCGCTGCGTCGCGGCCGCCTGCGCCGCCACGGCGGTTGCGGTTGCGCTCGCCGCCGCGTTCGCCGGTGCGCTCACCGCGCTCCGTGCGTTCGCTGCGTTGCGGACGCGTCTGTTTGTCCGTCGTAGCCGGCGCAACAGGCGCCGGTGCCGCCGGCTGCATGCCGAACAGATTCTTCAACCAGCCGATAAAGCCGCCGCTCGCCGGCGTGACCGCGACCGGAGCCGGGGTGGCGACCGGACGAACCGGCGCGCTCGGCGCCGGCTTTTCAGGTGTGATGCCCTTGACCGCCGCTTCCTGCTTCGGCTTCACTTCTTCGATGCGCTTGCTGTAGCCGGTTTCCGATTCGAGCTCGCGAGCCGCTTCTTCGGCCATCTTCCACGAGGCGCGGGGTTCGTCGAGGCGCGCGTCGTCGTGACGCAGGCGCTCGAGCTTGTAATGCGGCGTGTCGAGATGCTTGTTCGGAATCAGGACGACGTTGACCTTGAAGCGCGACTCGATCTTGTTGATTTCAGCGCGCTTTTCGTTCAGCAGGAAGGCGGTGACTTCGACCGGCACCTGGCAATGAATTGCCGCGGTGTTTTCCTTCATCGCTTCTTCCTGAATGATCCGCAGCACTTGCAGCGCGGACGATTCGGTATCGCGGATGTGACCCGTGCCGTTACAGCGCGGGCAAGTCACGTGGCTGCCTTCGGACAGGGCCGGACGCAGACGCTGACGCGACAGTTCCATCAGGCCGAAACGCGAGATCTTGCCCATCTGGACGCGCGCACGGTCGTGCTTCAGCGCGTCTTTCAGGCGTTGCTCGACTTCGCGCTGGCTCTTGGCCGATTCCATGTCGATGAAGTCGATCACGATCAGGCCGCCCAGATCGCGCAGGCGCAACTGGCGGGCGACTTCGTCGGCGGCTTCGAGGTTGGTGCGCGCGGCGGTTTCCTCGATGTCGGCGCCCTTGGTGGCGCGCGCCGAGTTCACGTCGATCGCGACCAGTGCTTCGGTGTGGTCGATCACGATTGCGCCGCCCGAGGGCAGCGGCACCGTGCGCGAGTACGCCGTTTCGATCTGGTGTTCGATCTGGAAGCGCGAGAAGAGCGGCACGTCGTCGTGATACCGCTTCACCTTGCTGACATTGTCCGGCATCACGATATCCATGAAGGCGCGCGCCTGGTCATGAATTTCGGTGGTGTCGATCAGAATTTCGCCGATATCCGGCTGGAAATAGTCGCGAATCGCGCGGATCACGAGGCTCGATTCGAGATAAATCAGCATCGGCTGGCCGCTCGAACCGCTTTGCGACGCGGCTTCAATGGCGCGCCACAGTTGCATCAGATAGTTCAGATCCCACTGCAGCTCTTCGGCGCTGCGGCCAATGCCGGCCGTGCGCGCGATGATGCTCATGCCTTCCGGCAATTGCAGCTGGGCCATGGTTTCGCGCAATTCCTGGCGGTCGTCGCCTTCGATCCGGCGCGATACGCCGCCGCCGCGCGGGTTGTTCGGCATCAGAACCAGATACCGGCCGGCGAGCGAGATGAAGGTGGTGAGGGCTGCGCCCTTGTTGCCGCGTTCTTCCTTTTCGACCTGAACGATCAGTTCCTGGCCTTCGCGGAGGGCGTCCTGGATGCGCGCCGAGCGCATGTCGACGCCGTCGCGGAAATATTGGCGGGCGACTTCCTTGAACGGCAGAAAGCCGTGGCGGTCTTCGCCGTAGTTGACGAAACAGGCTTCGAGCGACGGCTCGATGCGGGTAATGATGCCCTTGTAAATATTGCCTTTGCGCTGTTCGCGCCCGGCGGTTTCGATGTCGATATCGATGAGTTTTTGCCCATCGACGATGGCGACGCGCAGTTCTTCCTGCTGCGTCGCGTTGAACAACATTCGTTTCATTGAACGGCTCCAGAGCGGCTTAGCCTGTCCCTTCGCTGCGCGGTTGTCAGTCGCGAGAGCGAAGCGGGCAGCGGCATGCCGCGCCTTATTGTGTTTTCACAAGCACGCTGGAGCGGGAAAACTGGCGGGAGAATTGCCTGAGAGGGCCCGGCCCATTGAAAAATGGGTGCGGTGCCGCAGGGCACATGCGAACACGGCTTCAAATAACGACCCGACACGCCGCGGGTTCTGCCGGCAGACCTTCATGAGCCTTCGTCCACTCGCGCCGGTGCGCCAACTGGGCGCGTGACCGGAGGGTCGAAGGCTGCGGCCGTGCCGCAGCGGGAAGTTCGCGCAGTCGGCGCGTCTTTTCCTGCTGGGGGTGTCTCGCCTCATTTTGACGTCGCCATGTCTTGTACTTTCTACAAGACGCCTCGGGCGCACGCCGTATTTTCGCAACCTGCAGCTTCGGACAAGCAGGGCGTCATACCGCCCGATACCGAAGCTGAAAGTTAAATTCTTTTTTACCAAAATTCCGTTACCGTCGAAGCCGACCTTGACCGAACGCGCCTGTGGGCGCCGTCCCTGCCGGGCACTGACCTCGTGCGTGCAACTTGTTGCATCTCATTTTCAGGGTGAGCAACCAGACCCCGGCGCAAGTAAAATAACGGTTTATCGCTTGCGCCTGCGCAATCCGCCCGAATTCCGAACACTGCGCCGGCCGCCGCAGACTGCTGGGCAAATTATATTCAGAATGAAAGAGTTAGGCAAAATATCCCAGAAATCGGTCGCAAGCGACCAGGTCTCCATGATCGAGATCGACGACAGTGCGGCCGGGCAGCGCATCGACAACTTCCTGTTACGCGTCTGCAAAGGCGTCCCGAAAAGCCATATTTACCGCATCCTGCGCAGCGGCGAAGTGCGCGTGAATAAGGGCCGGATAGACGCGCAGTACCGTCTCGAACTGGGCGATCTGGTGCGCGTACCGCCCATTCGCGTCGCCCAGCCAAGTGAAGCGGCCGCTCAGGCGCCGGTGCCTGCCGCCCATTTCAAGATCATTTTTGAAGACGAGCATCTGCTCGTCATCGACAAACCTGCCGGCGTGGCCGTGCACGGTGGCAGCGGCGTCGCGTTCGGGGTGATCGAGCAGATGCGCGAAGCGCGTCCGCAGGCGAAATTCCTCGAATTGGTGCATCGGCTGGATCGAGAGACCTCCGGCATTCTGATGCTCGCCAAAAAGCGCTCGGCGCTCGTCAATCTGCACGAGCAGATTCGCGAGAACAAAATGGATAAGCGCTACTATGCTTGCGTTCACGGCGAGTGGGCGAGTGACTGGGGCCGCCGCCGCGCGGTCAAGGAGCCGTTGCACAAATACCTGACCGCAGACGGCGAACGGCGTGTTCGCGTCCAGCCGGACGGCCTCGCGTCGCACACAGTTTTCAATCTGATCGACCGCTGGCCGGAGTATGCGCTGCTCGAGGCGGAACTGAAGACAGGGCGCACGCATCAGATTCGTGTTCACTTGCAGCATCTGGGATTGCCGATCGTCGGCGACGCCAAATACGGCGATTTCGCGCTGAACAAGGCGCTGGCGCGTGCCAACGCCAAGCCTGGTCTGAAGCGCATGTTCCTGCACGCTTACCGGCTGAAGCTCACGCACCCGGCAACCGGCGAGCCGCTGCAGTTCGACGCGCCGCTGCCGCCCGAGTGCCGCAGCTTCATCGCGCAGCTCAACGAATTACGAAATGGGTCACACCCGGAGACGACACCGCATGGCTAGAGAGCAATTTGATCTGATCGTCTTCGACTGGGACGGGACGCTGATGGATTCGACCGCGCACATCACGCGCAGCATCCAGGCGGCGTGCCGCGATCTCGGCTTGCCAGTTCCCGCCGACGAGGCGGCCAGCTATGTCATCGGTCTCGGTTTGCGCGACGCGCTGCAAATTGCCGCGCCCACGCTCGATCCGGCCGACTATCCGCGGCTCGCCGAGCGTTATCGCTTCCATTATCTGGTGAAGGATCAAACTACCGAGCTTTTCGCCGGCGTGCGCGAAATGCTGCAGGAATTGCGCGATCTGGGCTATCTGCTGGCGGTGGCGACGGGCAAGAGCCGCGTCGGGCTGAATCGCGCGCTCGACCAGTCGCGCCTGACAAGCCTGTTCGACGGCACCCGCTGCGCCGACGAGACTTTCTCGAAGCCGCACCCGGCCATGCTGCACGAATTGACGCGCGAACTAGGGCAGGACAACTTGCGCACAGTGATGATCGGCGACACCACGCACGATCTGCAAATGGCGATCAATGCGGGCGTCGCGGGCATCGGTGTCACATATGGGGCGCATCCTGAGGGTCCGTTGAGCGCGTTATCGCCGAAGTTCGTTGCGTCGAGCGTCAGCGTGCTGTCGGGCTGGCTGCGGGAGAACGCATGAGTGGGCAGTCGACAGAGGCGGCGCAGGCGGTTCGCGTTTGCGCGTCGGCGGAACTGGTCGACGGCGGCGCGGGCGTACGTCGCGAGGCGAAACTCGGCGGCGGCGACGTTGTCGTGTTTTTTGTTCGCTATGATGGCCGTGCATACGGCTACCTGAACCGCTGCGCCCACGTGCCGATGGAACTGGACTGGGCCGAGGGCCAGTTCTTCGAATCGTCCGGTTTATACTTGATGTGCGCTACACATGGCGCGATTTACGCGCCGGATACGGGCAAATGCGTCGGCGGTCCGTGCCGCGGCGGCAGATTGCGGCCCGTCCAGGTGGACGAGCGCGATACGCCTGAAGGCCGCGCCGTTTTCTGGCTGCCTGACGGCGAACTGTGCCCGGCCACCTCCTGATTTTTCCTTTTCTTCGACCTTTCCACTGCACCGCATGTCCGACAATTTGACTCCCGAGCCGAAGGAACCGTCCCTGACAGGCCGCCCCCGCACGCCTGCCGATGAGCCCGGCTGGGAACGCGCGGCGCTGGAGCGCATCGCGCTTGCCGCGATCAATGAGCAGCGCGCGGCACGGCGCTGGAGAATCTTTTTCCGCTTCGTGTTTCTGCTCATCTTGCTGCTGGCGATCTGGGCCGCCATCGACTTCTCGGGCGACAAGGTCGCTGCCACCGGCCGTCATACGGCTATGGTGGCGCTTGACGGCGAAATCTCCGCGGATACGAATGCGAACGCCGAAGATATCAGCACGGCGCTCGAAAGCGCGTTTGACGACGCGGGCACGGCTGGCGTGATCCTGCGTTGTAACAGTCCTGGTGGCAGCCCGGTGCAGGCAGGCATCATCTACAACGAAATCCGGCGCCTGCGCGCCAAGTACCCGTCGATTCCGCTGTATGTCGTCGTCGGCGACATGTGCGCCTCCGGTGGGTATTACGCGGCCGCGGCGGCCGACAAGATCTACGTGGACAAGGCGAGTATTGTCGGCTCGATCGGCGTGCTGATGGACAGCTTCGGTTTTACCGGCCTGATGGATAAGCTCGGGATTCAGCGGCGTCTGCACACATCGGGTGAGAACAAGGGCTTTTTCGACCCGTTTTCGCCGGAAACGCCGAAGATGGACGAACATGCGCAAGACATGCTGGATCAGATCCACGCGCAGTTCATCGACGCCGTCCGGGAGGGGCGCGGCAAGCGTCTGCATGAAACGCCGGACATGTTCTCCGGTCTTTTCTGGACGGGGCAAAAGAGCGTCGAACTCGGTCTCGCCGACGGTTTCGGCGACGCGGATTACGTGGCGCGCGACCTCTTCAAGGCGCCGGATATCGTCGATTACACGGTGAAAGAGAGCATTACGGACCGCGTAGCGCGTAAATTCGGCGCAGCGGTCGGCAGCGGCGCGGTTCACGCGATGGCCCTTGGCGGGAAACTGAATCTGCGCTGATGTGTTGAGGCTTAGGGAAAGCCCCGCGCGATCGACGCTCGACGATCGCGCGGGGCTTTTTTTTACTCTCGTTTCTGACCGACCTGGGTCAAACGGCCAGGATCAGAAAAATAGCTGGCCGCTTGTGCAGGTCGATCGCAGGTTTTTTCTTCCAGTCCGCCACGGTGCGGCTGATGATGGTCTCCGTCTCCAGCGTCAGATCGACCGCCACGCAAACGAGCGTGGAAGGTGCGCATGTCGCCAGTAACGTGTCGAGCAGCGCCCGATTCCGGTAGGGCGTCTCAATAAAAATCTGCGTCTGCTTGCCTTTGCGCGACTGCTGTTCGAGGTCTCGCAGCCGCTTGGCCCGCTCTGTGGCGTCGACCGGCAAGTATCCGTGGAACGCAAAACTCTGGCCGTTGAGCCCCGACGCCATCAAAGCCAGCAGAATCGAGCTTGGACCGACAAACGGCACGACCTTTACGCCGCGCTCATGGGCCCGCCGTACCAATAGCGCACCAGGGTCGGCGACTGCCGGGCAACCCGCTTCGGAAACCAGGCCGGCGTCGGTGCCGGCCAGAAGCGGGGCCAGTAACTTGTCGATCTCTCCCGCCGGTGTGTTGACGTTCAGTTCGCGAATCTCGATTTCCTGGATCGGCCGCTCCGTGCCGACTTTTTTCAGGAAGGCGCGTGTGGTTTTCGCGTTTTCGCCGATGTAATAGTGAAGCGAAGCCGCGCGGGCCCGTACGGGCGCAGGCAGGACGGCGTCGAGCGCTTCGGCGTCGCCTTCGCCTAGCGTGTTCGGGATCAGATAGAGCGTGCCGCTCATTGGGCCCCCAAAAGTGGATAACCCACTGCGAGCAGCATGCGCGAGAGTGCGATCAACGGCAGGCCGACGAGCGCGGTGGGATCGTCGGAATGAATGGTCTCGAGCAGGGCGATGCCGAGCCCTTCGGATTTGGCGCTGCCCGCGACGTCGTAGGGCGTTTCGGCCAGCAGATAGGCCTCCAGCGCGGCATCCGGCAGAGCACGGAATTGCACGCGGGTAATCACGTCGACGGCCTGCACGGTCCCTGAGCGGCTGTCGAACAGACACAACGCACTATGGAATTGCACTTCGCGGCCGCGCATCGCCTGCAACTGCGCTAGCGCTTTGGCGTAGCTGCCCGGCTTGCCGATCTGCAGGCCGTCATAAGTGGCGACCTGGTCGGAACCGATCACGAGTGCGGCTTCGCCAACGCCCAGACCACTGGCTACTGCACGTGCTTTGGCTTGTGCCAGCCGCAGCGCGGTGACTTCGGGTGTTTCGCCGGCCAGCGGCTTCTCATCGATCGCGGGCGCGACGACATCGAACGGTACGCGCAAGCGCTGGAGCAGTTCGCGGCGATAGGGCGAACTCGACGCCAGAATCAGGCGTGGCGGGCGATTGAGGGAATCTGACATGGGCAATCAACGGCTAGGGAGGCGGGGCGTACAGGGTTGCGCAAAGCTCGCGCATGTACGGGCTTAAGTGTTTGACTCGAAAAGACAAAACGGATATGATTTCCGGCTTTTCATCGGTATGCTTGCGCTAGGCGGGTCTCGGTGTGTGCCAGGCGTGTAACTGTCGTGTAACGCGGCGGTGCACCACGCACGGGGCTCGCAGGTTGTCTTGCAAACCGGTTATATCCGCGGTTTATACCCCCGGCGAAACCCTTGCCGACGCAGGAGCGCACATGACTCAACATCCTGGCAACCCTGCAGGTCTGCCCGACCCGCATAACCTCGATCTGTTCGAATTTGCGCGAAGTGGGCGTCAGGCCGCGGGTGTCGTGCGCGTCTTGCAACTGCCGCGCATGTTAAACGAAGTCCCGGCAGAAGCGCCAGACCGCGATACCGCGTTCACCTGGCAAGCCGAAGGCACGACGCAGCCGGAATTGCAGGACGATGGCACCGAGGGGCCCCAGCCTTATTTGAGGTTGGCGACTCACGGCGCTGCATGGCTCGAATGTCAGCGGTGCATGACGCCGTACCTGCAGGCATTCAACGTCGACGCAACTTACCGGGTCGTCAACACTGAGGCGGAAGCCGAAGAGTTTCCGCTCGACGAGGATGAAGTCGAAGTGATCGTGGGGTCGAACCATTTCGATCTCATCGACTTGATCGAAGAAGAGTTGCTGCTTTCCTTGCCGCTCGTGCCCAAGCACGAAGTCTGTCCCGAAGTGCACGAGAGCCTGGTCTCTGGTGTGGCCGGCGCAGAAGGCGAGGGCGACGAGGACGCACCGGACGAAGCTGGCAAGGGCGGCGAGCCCGAGCGGCCCAATCCGTTTGCGGCGCTCGAGAGTCTCAAGCGCGGTGAGCCGGACGACAAGAAGGACTGAACAGTTGCATTGGAGCGCGATGCGGGCGCATTGGCCACTCGGCCAGTGGCGGACACCGGGTCGGGCTGTGTTAGAATCCGAAAAATTTTTAGGAGTTAGTCATGGCAGTTCAGCAAAACAAGAAGTCGCCGTCGAAGCGCGGCATGCACCGTTCGCACGATTTCCTGACGGCAGCGCCGCTGGCCGTGGAACCGAGCACGGGCGAAGTGCATCTGCGTCACCACGTTAGCCCGAACGGCTACTATCGCGGTAAGAAAGTCGTCAAGACGAAGAACGATTAATCGTTTCACTGCGCGTTTCACTGCGTGTCGCCCCTGTGGCGTTTCGCGTGGCGATCGGCTCGCTTGACATTTTCCCGGCTCGGCAAAAAGGCGGCATTCAATTGCCGCTTTTTTGTGTCGATTGCAATTGGCGTTCCGGCGCTTGCTGCGATCCCATGCAGGGCGCCTGAAATTCGTCGCACTCCATGACAGTAAAGCTCACGATAGATTGCATGGGAGGCGACCACGGCCCGTCCGTGACCGTTCCCGCTGCCGTCAACTTCGCCCGTTCGCATCCCGACGCGCAATTGCTGCTCGTCGGCATTGAAAGTGCGATTCGTGCGCAGTTGAAGAAGTTGAAGGCTCAGGATCTGCCGGCGTTGACCGTCGTCCCCGCGTCCGAGATCGTCGCCATGGACGATCCGGTCGAAGTCGCGCTGCGCAAGAAAAAAGACTCGTCCATGCGCGTGGCGCTCAACCGCGTCAAGGAAGGCGAGGCGCAAGCCTGCATTTCCGCCGGCAACACCGGTGCGCTGATGGCGGTCTCGCGCTATGTGCTGAAAACGCTGTCGGGCATCGAACGCCCGGCCATTGCGTCGGCGCTGCCCAACCCCAATGGCTACACGATGATGCTCGACCTGGGCGCCAACGTCGACTGCGAGCCGCAACATCTGCTGCAGTTCGCGGAAATGGGGCACGCGCTCGTGTCTGCGCTCGAGGGCAAGGAGCGGCCCACCATCGGCCTGCTCAACATCGGCGAAGAAGTCATCAAGGGCAACGACACCATCAAACGTGCCGGCGAACTGCTGCGCGCGAGTACACTTAACTTTCACGGTAACGTTGAAGGCAACGATATCTTCAAGGGTACGGTCGACGTGATCGTCTGCGACGGTTTTGTCGGCAATGTCGCGCTGAAGACGTCGGAAGGCCTCGCGCAGATGCTGTCCAACATCATCAAGGAAGAGTTCGGCCGCTCCTGGCTCACCAAGGTGATGGCGGTGCTGGCCTTGCCGGTATTGATGCGCTTCAAGAAACGCGTCGATCATCGGCAATACAATGGTGCTGCGTTGCTCGGCCTGCGCGGGCTGGTGATCAAAAGCCACGGTTCGGCGGATGCCTACGGGTTTGAGTGGGCTATCAAACGCGGGTATGATGCCGTCAAAAACGGCGTGCTGGAACGCCTTGCGCGGGCAATGGAAGAGAACGCGGGATCTCTCGAACAGGCGGCGCGCGACGCGAGCGGTGCGGGCCACGCAAGCCCGATCGCAGGCCAGCCGGCCGAGCCCTACGCTGCGCAATCCTCGAAGGCATAATGGCTCAATCGACAATTTATTCCCGCGTGCTGGGCACGGGCAGTTATCTGCCGCCCAACCGCGTCACCAATCAGGATCTGGCGGAACGTCTCGCCGAGCAGGGTATCGAGACAAGCGACGAGTGGATCGTCGCCCGTACGGGCATTCACGCGCGCTACTTCGCAGAACCTGATGTCACGACCAGCGATCTGGCGTTCATCGCTTCGCAACGCGCGATCGAGGCTGCGGATATCGACCCGCAATCCATCGACCTGATCATCGTTGCAACCTCCACGCCCGACTTCGTGTTTCCCAGCACGGCGTGCCTGTTGCAGAACAAGCTCGGCATCAAGAACCACGGCGCGGCCTTCGACGTGCAGGCCGTCTGTTCCGGGTTTGCCTATGCGGTGGCGACGGCTGACAGCTTCATTCGCAGCGGTCAGCACCGTACGGCGCTTGTGATCGGCGCGGAAACCTTCTCGCGCATTCTCGACTTCAAGGATCGCACCACCTGCGTGCTGTTCGGCGACGGAGCGGGCGCGGTGATCCTGCAGGCGTCCGACGAACCGGGCGTGCTCGCCAGCGCGCTGCACGCGGACGGCAGCCATTCGAACATTCTTTGCACGCCGGGCAACGTGAACGGCGGCGTGGTATCCGGCAGCGCGTTCCTGCACATGGACGGGCAGGCCGTGTTCAAGCTCGCCGTCAACGTGCTCGAAAAAGTCGCGGTCGAAGCGCTCGAGAAAGCCAATCTGTCGGCTGAGCAGATCGACTGGCTGATTCCGCATCAGGCGAATATCCGCATCATGCAAAGCACCTGCCGCAAGCTCGGTTTGCCGCAGGAACGCATGATCGTCACAGTGGGCGAGCACGGCAACACGTCGGCTGCGTCCATTCCGCTCGCACTCGACGTCGCGGTGCGCGACGGCCGCATCAAGCGCGGCCAGAACGTGCTGATCGAAGGCGTCGGCGGCGGCTTCACATGGGGCGCGTCGGTTATCCGCTACTGAAAGCGGCGACGTGATGGCGAGCGCCCTTCGCGGCGCTCGACTACGCTTGAGCGCGCTCGCGTCAACCGGGCGTGCCACCCACATCTGACAACATCGATTTTGGGGACGATATGAAATTTGCGTTCGTTTTTCCTGGGCAAGGTTCGCAGTCGGTCGGCATGCTCAACGCATTCGCCGATCACGCAGTCGTGCGTGAGACGGTTCAGGAAGCTTCCGATGCGCTCAATCAGGATCTCGGCAAGCTGATTGCCGAAGGCCCTGCCGAAGATCTGAACCTCACCACCAATACCCAGCCGGTCATGCTGACTGCCTCGTACGCCATGTATCGCGCGTGGCTGCAGGCTGGCGGCCCGAAGCCGGCAATCGTCGCAGGCCACAGCCTGGGCGAATACACCGCGCTGGTCGCGGCGGGCGCGATTGCGTTTCGCGACGCCGTGCCGCTCGTGCGGTTTCGCGCGCAAGCCATGCAAACGGCGGTGCCGGTCGGTGAAGGCGGAATGGCCGCGATTCTCGGTCTCGACGACGATACGGTGCGCGCGGTGTGCGCTGAAGCGTCGGCTGCGGGCGTCGTCGAAGCGGTTAATTTCAATGCGCCGGCGCAGGTCGTGATCGCGGGCAACAAGGCCGCTGTCGAAAAGGCCTGCGAAGTCGCAAAGGCGAAGGGCGCCAAACGCGCGTTGCCGCTGCCCGTCTCGGCGCCGTTCCACTCGTCGCTGCTCAAGCCCGCGTCGGACCAACTGCGCGAGTATCTGGCGAGCGTCGACGTGCAGGTGCCGGCTATTCCGGTCATCAACAACGTGGACGTCGCCGTGGTCAACGAACCGGCCGGGATCAAAGACGCGCTGGTGCGCCAGGCGGCCGGCGCGGTGCGCTGGGTCGAAAGCGTTCGGGCCATGTCGGCTCAAGGCGTCACGCACGTGATCGAATGTGGTCCGGGCAAGGTCCTTGCGGGTTTGACCAAGCGTATCGACGGCAACCTGGTCGGTGCCTCGATCTTCGATCCGGCTTCGCTCGAAGAGACGCTCAAACTCGTGAAGGCAGGCTGAACGCAACGTCGCACGGCACCTGGCAGCACGTGCTGCGCGACGGCATCAGGACTGCGCATCAGGAATCAATCAGCCCTCCGAAGGGCATCCGGACTGACAGATGGAAAAGACTCTCGACAAGCAGATCGCAATCGTGACCGGCGCTTCGCGCGGCATTGGGCGTGCGATCGCATTGGAACTGGCGCGCCAGGGCGCAACGGTGATCGGCACGGCAACCAGCGAAAGCGGCGCGGCCGCCATCAGCGAAGCATTTAACGCAGCCGGTGTGAACGGCCGAGGTGCGGTACTGAACGTGAACGACGCGGCCGCAGCGGAAGCGCTGATCGACGGTACGGTGAAGGAATTCGGCGCGCTGCATGTGCTGGTGAATAACGCCGGCATCACGCAGGATCAACTCGCCATGCGCATGAAGGACGACGATTGGGATGCAGTGATCGACACCAACCTCAAGTCGGTGTTCCGTCTGTCGCGCGCGGTGCTGCGTCCCATGATGAAGGCGAAGGGCGGCCGCATCATCAACATCACGTCCGTGGTCGGCTCGGCCGGCAACCCGGGGCAAGTCAATTACGCCGCCGCGAAAGCGGGCGTGGCGGGCATGACGCGCGCGCTTGCACGCGAGATCGGCAGCCGCGGCATCACGGTGAATTGCGTCGCGCCGGGCTTCATCGATACCGACATGACCAGGACCTTGCCGGAAGAGCAGCAAACGGCGCTGAAGACACAGATTCCGCTGGGGCGCCTGGGCAGCCCGGAAGACATCGCGCACGCCGTGGCCTTTCTCGCGTCGTCGCAAGCCGGCTACATCACCGGCACGACACTGCATGTGAACGGCGGAATGTACATGTCGTAACCAAATTCGGTTACTATCCGCGCCTTGATGCGTTTGTAAATGCGTAAGGCGCATGCCTTGACAGCAACCCGATGCGCCGCTTTTTTGCCGGGTCAAACCTGATAAAATGCGCGCACCTGTATTTTTGAACTTCTTTTCCCTTGGAGGGGTAATGGACAATATCGAACAGCGCGTCAAGAAGATCGTCGCAGAACAACTGGGCGTTGCAGAGGCTGAGATCAAGAACGAAGCTTCGTTCGTGAACGACCTCGGCGCCGACTCGCTCGACACCGTTGAACTCGTGATGGCCCTCGAAGACGAGTTCGGCATGGAAATTCCGGATGAAGAAGCCGAGAAGATCACTACCGTTCAGCAAGCGATCGACTACGCTCGCGCAAACGTCAAGGCCTAAGGTCATTCGCGCCTGCGTTTCTGCGTTGGCGGCGTATGACGCCCTGCCGTGTCGGTTGCCGACGCCAGCAGGGTTGGCGCTTTTTGCCGTGCAGGAGCAAGCGATGTTGACAGCGCAACTTTTCGCGCGATTGCCGACTTTCAAGAAAACGCCGGGCCGCCCCGCGTTTTCCGCCCAGCAGGAAGTCCCCTTGGGGGATTTCGCCCCTCGGGGTGGCTTGGTGCGAAGCACCGGGCGTGGGGGCGCTTAACAGCCACAGGGCACACAGGGCACGTTCCTGTGGCCGCTGTGGCTTTTGCTTTTGTCATCTATGAAAAAGGGGTTACCGTGAGCCGCCGTCGTGTTGTTGTTACAGGCCTGGGGCTGATTTCGCCTGTTGGCAATAATGTTGCCGACGGCTGGGCCAATCTGGTCGCCGGCAAGTCGGGTATTGCCAATATCACGAAATTCGATGCGTCGAACTTTTCGACTCGCTTCGCCGGCGAGGTGAAGGGCTTCAATATCGAGGACTACATCCCCGGTAAGGAAGCGCGCCACATGGATACATTCATCCATTACGGCGTGGCTGCAGGCATCCAGGCGATGCAGGACAGCGGCCTCGAAGTCACCGACGAGAATTCGGAGCGTATCGGTGTAGTGGTCGGTTCGGGTATCGGTGGCTTGCCGATGATCGAAGTGACGCAAACCGAACTGCTTAATCGCGGCCCGCGCCGTATTTCGCCGTTCTTCGTGCCGGCGTCGATCATCAACATGATCTCCGGCCATCTGTCGATCAAGTTCGGCATCAAGGGTCCGAATCTGGCTATCGTCACGGCCTGTACCACGGGTCTGCACTGTATCGGCGAGGCGTCGCGCCTGATCGAATACGGCGACGCGGACGTGATGATCGCGGGCGGTGCGGAATCGACCGTGTCGCCGCTCGGTGTCGGAGGCTTTGCGGCGGCGCGCGCGCTGTCGCAACGCAATGACGATCCGGCCACGGCGAGCCGGCCGTGGGACAAGGATCGCGACGGTTTCGTGCTGGGCGAGGGCGCCGGCGTCATGGTGCTCGAAGAGTACGAGCACGCGAAGGCTCGCGGCGCGAAGATTTACGCGGAAGTCAGCGGCTATGGGATGAGCGGCGACGCCTATCACATGACCGCGCCGCTGGAAGACGGCGACGGCGCGCGCCGCTGCATGCTAGCGGCGCTGAAGAACGCGGGCATCAACCTCGATCAGGTGAATTATCTGAACGCGCATGGCACGTCCACGCCGCTCGGCGACCTGGCAGAAACCACCGGCATCAAGCGCGCTTTCGGCGATCACGCCAAAAACATGGTCGTGAACTCGACCAAGTCGATGACCGGGCACCTGCTGGGCGGCGCCGGTGGTCTGGAGTCGGTGTTTACCGTGCTGGCCGTGCATCATCAGGTATCGCCGCCGACGATCAACATCTTCAACCAGGATCCGGCCTGTGATCTGGACTACTGCGCCAATACCGCGCGGGAGATGAAGATCGATGTCGCGCTGAAGAACTCGTTCGGGTTCGGCGGCACGAACGGCACGCTGGTTTTCAAGCGCGCCTGATAGATAGTTGGTGACGCGCCAGTCGAAGGCGCCGGTTCTGCCGGCGCGCTCCCCTGAATCGGCAACGCCTGACGGAGCGCCGCAGCGCATTGCGCTGCGGCGCTCCGTCGCTATGTGGGCGGCGTTGGGGGTTTTTGTTCTGACGGCGACGTCGGCCGTCTTTGCTTGTCTCGCGTGGCATCTGGGCACGTGGCAAGCGGTCCCGTTGACGCTCGCTGTGTGGGCGTGGCTCGCGCTTTGCGCGCTCCGGTATCAGCGCGCGCAACCCGTCGCGCTGAAAATCGGGCCGGACGGGTTGTCCGTCTGGGGCCGGACAGGTGCGCTGCTGGCGCAAGGGCGCATTGCCGGCTGTTCGCAGTGGAGCGGCCGCCTGCTGATTCTGGTGCTGATGCCGGAGCAGGGTTGTTCGCGCACTTTACTGTTCACCGCCGACGCCCTCCCGGCCCCCATTTTTCGCGAACTGGCAGTGCTGGGCCGACGTGGCGCCGGCGGCTGACTGTAACGACTGTAACCGCTGTTACCGGCGTAACGTGCCCGAATGACGGGAACGCTACAATGGTCCCCCGCCATGCGCCCTATAGTTAACGGATTTATCAGGTGAGCGAAAAAGAAATTGATCAGGTGCTGGTCGAGCGCGTCCAGAAGGGCGACAAGGCCGCGTTCGAGCTTCTGGTCTCCAAATACCACCGTAAGATTCTGCGCCTGATCTCGCGCCTCGTGAGGGATCCCGCCGAGGTGGAGGACGTCGCTCAGGACGCCTTTATCAAGGCGTACCGGGCGTTGCCGCAGTTTCGCGGCGAATCGGCCTTTTATACGTGGTTGTACCGGATTGCCGTCAACACGGCAAAGAACTACCTTGCGACCCAAGGGCGGCGCGCGCCGACCTCGACCGAAGCAGATGCTGAAGAAGCTGAAACTTTCTCGGACGCGGACCAACTAAGGGATATCAACACGCCTGAGTCGATGTTGATGAGCAAGCAGATCGCTGAGACGGTCAATGCTGCGATGGCGGTTTTACCGGAAGAGTTGCGCACCGCCATTACTCTTCGTGAAATTGAAGGTTTGAGCTACGAGGAAATCGCTGAGATGATGGGTTGCCCAATCGGCACGGTCAGATCACGAATTTTCCGCGCTCGCGAAGCCATTGCGGCAAAATTGCGTCCGTTACTTGACACACCTGAAGGCAAGCGCTGGTGAACGACCAGCCGGCCGGGCGGGGCGCGGGTGCAATATCTGGATTAGTGGTGTCACTACGGGGTATTTGTAAGATGGGGAGCATCATGGGGTCGGTCTCGATGCAATCGCAAGCCAGCTCGCGCGGCGAGCGTCTGTCCGCTTTTGTCGACGGTGAGCTGGTCGGCGAAGAGCATCTGAATCTGGACACGTTTATTTCCGGACTGGACGGCCAGGATCGCGCCGCCTGGTCGAGCTATCACCTGATCGGCGACGCCTTGCGTTCCGACGATCTGGCGGTCAGCCCGGCGGCGAGCAGCGCGTTCCTGAACGGTTTTGCCGCGCGCTTCGACAATGAGCCGCACGTGCTGGCGCCCGCCGCCATGCCGGTCGCACGCCGTTTGCTGGCGCTGCGCCGCCGTGTCGTGCCGGCCTTTGCCGTCGCAGCCGCGGCCGCCACGCTGACGTGGATCGTCGTGCCGCAACTGCAAGGCGTGCCAGGCGGCCCGGGCACGGCGCAACTCGCGTCGGTCCAGTCGCATGGCGACGCGCTGCAACGCGTGGCTATGGCTTCGGTGCCGGCGGCTACCGTGCAGCCGGTCGCGCAAGACGCCAACATTATTCGCGACGCCAGTCTCGACCAGTATCTGGAAGCTCACCAGCAATTCGCGCAACAACCGGTCATGCCGGGCTCGATGCCGCTGATTCGCGCTGCCGCTGTTTCTACGCAAGGCCAATAGTTTGATGCAGACTCCGCGGTTGAATAAAACGACTATCTGGGGGCGGCTGCCGGCATTTCTGTTCTGCGCAGCCGTATTGCTGTCCGCCACACCGCGGGTCTTTGCACAAACCGACGATCCGCTCGTCGCCCGTCGCGCGGCCGCGGATCTGCTCGATCGCATCCATCAGGCCGCGCAGCAGCAAAATTACGAGGGCGCGTTCGTCTACCAGCGCGGCAATTTCGTTCAAACGTCGCGGATCGCGCACTATGCCACGCGTTCGGACGGCGAATTCGAGCAGCTCGAAAGCCTCGACGGCAAGCCGCGCAAAATGCTGCGCCATAACGAAGAGCTCTACACGTTCGTGCCGGAGCGGCATCTGTGCGTTGTCGAGAAGCGCCAGAACAAGGACTCGTTCCCTGCGTTGCTGGCCGTGAGCGGCGAGCAGGTGCTGTCGGTCTACGAGCCCAAGCTGCTTGGCGACGACCGTGTCGCGGGTGTCGACAGCCAGGTGATCGAGCTCGACCCGAAAGACGCCTATCGCTTCGCCTACAAGCTGTGGGCCGACAAGAAAACCGGTCTCCTGCTGCGTGCCCAGACGCTCGACCCGAACGGTCAGGTGCTGGAGCAACTGTCGTTTTCGCAGATTCGCATCGGCGTGCCGGTGGACAAGGCCGGCATCGTCAACGGTATTCGTAATCTGGCGGGGTGGACCGTGGTCCATCCGCCGGTCGAGCCGGTCGACATGGCCGCGCAAGGCTGGCAGATCACGCCGACGGTGCCGGGTTTCCGCAAGATTCGTGAACTGCGCCGTCCTATGGCTGCGCGCGATCCGGGCCAGCCGACCATTCCGGTGGATCAGGCGGTGTTCTCGGACGGCCTCGCGGCCATCTCGGTGTTCGTCGAGCCGGTCGAGAACAACACGCGCAAGGAAGGCGCGGGCAGCAGCGGCGCAACGCACGTGCTCGTCAAGCGGCGCGGAGACTTCTGGATTACTCTGCTTGGTGAAGTGCCTCAGACCACATTGCAGCAATTTGCGTCTGCCATAGAATACAAAGCTCCGAAGTAATCCTCCGAATCCTGAATCCCTCGGCTTGCTACGATATGACGACTTTCTCGGTGCGCAAATTCCTCGCGGCCGCGGTGGTAGCGGCGTGTTTGCCGCTCGTGCCGCATATGGCGTCGGCCGCTCCCGCCGCCAATCTGCCCGACTTCACTGACCTGGTCGACAAGGTCGGCCCGGCGGTCGTCAACATTCGCACGACCACACGCGTGTCGAGCAGCGGTGCCCGCAGCGGTTTGCCGCCGGGCATGGACGACGGCGATATGTCGGAATTTTTCCGGCGCTTCTTCGGCATTCCGTTGCCGCAGTCGCCCCAATCGCCGGGTTCCCCGGGTTCGGGTTCACCCCGCGGCGGCGACAACGGCGGCAGTGGCGGCAGCCAGGACTCGCCGGACAACAGCGATCAGGAACAGAACAGCGGAGTCGGCTCGGGCTTTATCCTGTCGGCGGACGGTTACGTGATGACCAACGCGCACGTCATCGACGACGCGGACACCATTTACGTCACGCTCACCGACAAGCGCGAATTCAAGGCAAAGCTGATCGGCGTGGACGATCGCACCGACGTCGCCGTCGTGAAGATCAGTGCCGCCAATCTGCCGACCATTACGATCGGCGACTCGAACAAGGTTCGCGTGGGCGAGTGGGTGGTCGCGATCGGCTCGCCGTTCGGCCTGGAGAACACGGTGACGGCCGGCATCGTCAGCGCCAAGGGGCGCGACACGGGCGACTATCTGCCGTTCATCCAGACCGACGTGGCCGTCAATCCGGGCAACTCGGGCGGTCCGCTGATCAACATGCAGGGCGAGGTGATCGGCATCAACTCGCAGATCTACAGCCGCACCGGCGGTTTCATGGGCATTTCGTTCGCGATTCCGATCGACGAGGCCATGCGCGTGGCCGACCAGTTGAAGGCGTCGGGCAAGGTCGTGCGCGGCCGGATCGCCGTGGCGATCGGCGAAGTGACCAAAGACGTGGCCGACTCGCTTGGTTTGCCGAAGGCGCAAGGCGCGCTGGTCAGCAGCGTCGAACCGGGCGGCCCGGCGGATAAAGCCGGTGTGCAGCCGGGCGACATCATCCTGAAGTTCAACGGCCATTCGGTCGACACCGCAACGGACCTGCCGCGCATGGTCGGCGACACGAAGCCGGGCACCAAGTCGACGATCACGATCTGGCGCAAGGGCCAGACGCGCGATCTGCCGGTGACGATCGCCGAAATGCAGCCGGACAAGACGATCAAAGCGGATCAGAAGAAGCCGCCGGTGCCGAAGCAGCGCGCCACGAACGTGTTGGGTGTGGCCGTCAGCGACATCCCTGCCGATCAGCTGAAGGCGCTCAAGCTGCACAACGGCGTGCAGATCGACGCCGTGGACGGTCCGGCGGCGCGTGTCGGCCTGCAAAAGGGCGACATCATTCTGCGGGTGGGAGACACGGACATCACGAGCGCGAAGCAGTTCGACGACGTGAGTTCGCACCTCGATTCGCAGAAGATGGTCGCGCTGCTGGTTCGCCGCGGCGAGAACACGCAGTTCGTGCCGATCCGCCCGCGTAGCGTTCAGAAATGACGAAGGCGGCACCGCTCACGCTCTATGGGCGCGCGTGGTGCCATCTTTGCGACGACATGCGCGCCGCGCTCGCGCCTTTGCTGGCCGAATTCGGCGCTACTGTCGAGGTGGTCGACGTCGATACTGATCCCATGCTGGAAGCCCGTTACAACGAACAGGTGCCGGTTCTGGTCTGTGACGGCGTCGAACTGTGTCACTATCACCTCGACGCGGCGCGGGTTCGTGCCGCGCTCGCCGCCCGGGTCGCGGCAGCATCCTGAGCCTGGCTCAAGAAGGGCGCGAAGGCAGCATAAAAGGCTGCATAAAGGCTGCGTCATCCACACCAGGGTTTCACGCGTTTCCCGTCCATCAGAGTTGGCGCGTTAGCGCCTCACTCTGGTCCCATGCAAGATAGTCGCTGAGCCGTCTTTTCCGCCTGAGCTTCGCAAGATGCGCCGGGCGATAGCCTTTTCGGCTAAAATAGATAGGTTTTTCACCTACTTACAAGGCGTGCTCCGCTATTGTCCGAGCGCGCCTTTTTCGCTTGATCGGTACTGAATGGATCATATTCGTAACTTCTCGATCATTGCGCACATCGACCATGGCAAGTCGACGCTCGCCGATCGCATCATCCAGATCTGCGGCGGCCTGTCCGATCGCGAGATGGAATCTCAAGTGCTCGATTCGATGGATCTCGAACGCGAGCGCGGCATCACCATCAAGGCACAAACCGCCGCACTGACGTACAAGGCCCGTGACGGGCAAGTCTACAACCTGAACATGATCGACACGCCGGGCCACGTCGACTTCTCGTACGAAGTCAGCCGCTCGTTGTCCGCATGCGAAGGCGCGCTGCTGGTCGTCGACGCGAGCCAGGGCGTCGAAGCGCAAACCGTGGCCAACTGCTACACGGCAATCGAACTCGGCGTCGACGTGATTCCGGTACTGAACAAGATCGATCTGCCGGCTGCCAACCCCGAAAATGCGATCGCCGAAATCGAAGACGTGATCGGCATCGACGCAACCGACGCCACGCGCTGCAGCGCGAAGACGGGCCTCGGCGTCGAAGACGTGCTCGAAGCATTGGTCGCCAAAGTGCCGCCGCCCAAGGGCGATCCGGAAGCGCCGTTGCAGGCGCTGATCATCGACTCGTGGTTCGACAACTACGTTGGCGTCGTGATGCTGGTGCGTATCGTCAATGGCACGCTGCGTCCGAAAGACAAGATCCGCATGATGGCGACCGGCGCGCAGTATCCGGTCGAACATATCGGCGTGTTCACGCCGAAGTCGAAGAATCTCGAATCGCTGTCGGCTGGGCAGGTGGGCTTCATCATCGCCGGCATCAAGGAACTGGCCGCGGCGAAGGTGGGCGACACCGTCACGCTGGTGAACCGTCCGGCCGCCGAACCGCTGCCGGGCTTCAAGGAAGTGAAGCCGCAGGTGTTCGCCGGTCTCTATCCGGTCGAAGCGAACCAGTACGACGCGCTGCGCGATTCGCTGGAAAAGCTGAAGCTGAACGACGCCTCGCTGATGTACGAGCCGGAAGTGTCCCAGGCGCTCGGGTTCGGTTTCCGTTGCGGCTTCCTTGGTCTGCTGCACATGGAGATCGTGCAGGAGCGTCTGGAACGCGAATTCGACATGGACCTGATCACCACGGCGCCGACCGTGGTGTACGAAGTCCTGCAGCGCGACGGCACGACCATCATGGTCGAGAATCCGGCCAAGATGCCGGAGCCGTCCAAGATCGAAGAAGTGCGTGAGCCGATCGTCACCGTGAATCTGTATATGCCGCAGGACTATGTCGGCTCGGTGATCACGCTGTGCACGCAAAAGCGCGGCACGCAGATCAACATGCAGTACCACGGCCGCCAGGTCCAGTTGACCTATGAGATCCCGATGGGCGAAGTCGTGCTCGATTTCTTCGATCGCCTGAAGTCGATCTCGCGCGGCTATGCGTCGATGGATTACGAGTTCAAGGAATATCGCGCGGCAGACGTCGTGAAGGTCGACATGCTGATCAACGGCGACAAGGTGGACGCGTTGTCAGTCATCGTGCACCGTTCGCAAAGCCAGTATCGCGGCCGCGAAGTGGCGGCGAAAATGCGCGAACTGATTCCGCGTCAGATGTACGACGTGGCGATTCAGGCCACCATCGGTGCGAACATTATTGCGCGCGAAAACATTAAAGCGTTGCGTAAGAACGTGCTGGCAAAATGCTACGGCGGCGACATTTCTCGTAAGAAGAAGCTGCTGGAAAAGCAAAAGGCAGGCAAGAAGCGAATGAAGCAGGTGGGATCGGTCGAGATTCCGCAAGAGGCTTTCCTCGCCATTCTGCGTGTCGAAGACAAATAAGACGAACAACGGAACCCTATGAATTTTGCGCTGATTCTTTTTGTGCTCGTCATTTTGACGGGCGTCGCATGGGTCGCAGACAAACTGGTTTTCATGCCGCAACGGCGCCGCGCGGCGGAAGCCGCGGTCGCCGAGTTCGACCGCCAGCAGGCACGAATCGGCGAGCGTTTCGCCGACGAAAACGCGGCACAAACGCGTGCGCGTCTGCGTGACGACAAGCTGCGTCAACCGTGGTGGCTCGAATATTCTGCGAGCTTTTTCCCGGTGATTCTGGTGGTGTTCGTGGTGCGCTCGTTCGTGGTCGAGCCGTTCAAGATTCCTTCAGGCTCGATGGTGCCGACGCTGCTGGTGGGCGACTTCATCCTCGTCAATAAATTTGACTACGGCATCCGTCTGCCGATCAGCAACACCAAGATCACCGGAGGCCGTCCGCTCCAGCGCGGCGACGTGGTGGTGTTCCGCTACCCGAAAGACGAATCGGTGGACTACATCAAGCGTGTGATCGGCCTGCCGGGCGACACCGTCGCGTATCAGGACAAGCAGCTCACGATCAACGGCAAGCCGGTGCCTGAAACGCCGCTGCCCGATTATCTCGACGACGAGCGAATGGGCTACGCGAAGCAGTTCGAAGAAGATCTTGACGGCCGCAAGAACGCGATACTGAACAATCCCGCTGTGCCGCCGTTCATCGTCGGCGCGGAAGATTATCCGTACCGTGACAATTGCACGTACAACGCACGCGGCGTGATCTGCAAAGTGCCGCCGGGCAATTACTTCATGATGGGCGACAACCGCGATAACAGCGCGGATAGCCGGTACTGGGGTTTTGCGCCGGATGCCAATATCGTCGGCCGCGCGTTTTTTATCTGGATGAACTTCAGCAATCTGAAACGCATCGGCTCATTCAACTGAGTTCATATGCGTTGATTGCACGACACGCCGCGCGGTTGGGCTTCGGTTAACCCGAGGTTGACCGTTACAGAGGTCACACGAGCCGCGGCGTGTTGTCATGCTACTTTAAGATCCCGCGGTAACGTCGCTTCACCACGCTTTTTCCGCTGGCCGTCCCGCGTTGTCGCCGGGTCGGACGCCCGCGTTATACTCTGCCCATGCCCCTATCTCCGTTGGAAAGCCGTCTGCGCTATGAATTTCGCAATGCGGAATTGCTGCGCCAGGCTTTAACGCACCGCAGTCACAGTTCCACGCATAACGAACGGCTCGAGTTTCTTGGCGACTCCGTTCTGAATTGCGCGGTGGCTGCGCTTTTGTTCCAACGTTTCGGCAAACTGGACGAGGGCGATCTGTCGCGCGTCCGTGCCAATCTGGTCAAACAGCAGTCGCTTTACGAAATCGCTCAGGCCCTCAATATTTCCGAAGGCTTGCGGCTGGGCGAAGGCGAGTTGCGCAGCGGCGGCTTCCGCCGCCCCTCGATCCTCGCTGACACGCTCGAAGCCGTGCTAGGCGCGGTGTTCCTCGACGGCGGCTTCGAGGCCGCCCAGACGGTCATCAAGCGTCTTTACGTGCCGATTCTCGATCATATCGACCCGCGCACGCTCGGCAAGGACGCCAAGACGCTGCTCCAGGAATATTTGCAGGGTCACAAGATCGCGCTGCCTACTTATACGGTTGTGGCTACGCATGGTGCGGCGCACAATCAACAATTCGAAGTCGAATGCACGGTGCCGAAGCTGGACGTGAAAGTCTCCGGCTCCGGCGCGAGCCGGCGCGCTGCGGAGCAGGCGGCGGCCAAGAAAGCGCTCGACGAAGTGATGGCCGCGGCGCCCGCCATAGTCGGCAAACCCAAGCGCTCGAAAAGTGCCCGCGCGGCGAAGAACGTCGAGCCGGAGATCGTACCTGGCGTCACCGGCGTGCAAGCCGCGCTGGATTTGCGCAGCCCGGATCGCAAGAGCGAGCGTGGAGCAGGGCGCGGTGAACCCCGCGCAACGGCCACGGCGGAGTCCGCAAGCGAGCGCCCCACGCTGGGCGTCACAGCCGCACCGTTGGCTGTGATTCGCGCCGCGCATGTGGAATACAGCGGGCAGGACAAAGCCGAACGCGCCGATAAGGCCGAGAAAGCGGAGAAGACGGCCGCCCACGCGAGCGACAGGTCCACTGATAAAGCCGGAGCGGCAGCGGCGGATAAACCCGCCGAGAAGTCCGCCGAAAAACCCGATACAAAGCCTGTGGACGCGAGAACGGCCGAAACCAGAACGGCCGAAGCCAAACCGGAAGCCGCGGCCGCGCGCGGCGTCGACAAACTTCGCAACCGCGACGCCACACCCGGCGCAGCGGCGCCGACCGAACACGAACCCGGCGTAGCCGACGCGGTGCAAACGCGCGTCGCCGACGCGGGCCATTGATTGCCATCGGCGCGCCTATCGCGCGTGTCGATCTGAACTTGCCGTAGCCCGAATATGAACGCTCCCACTCCCACTGGTTTTCGCTGCGGCATGGTCGCGATCGTCGGCCGCCCCAACGTCGGCAAATCCACGCTGATGAACGCGCTGGTCGGCCAGAAAGTCAGTATCACGTCGCGCAAGGCGCAGACCACGCGCCATCGCATCACGGGCATTCATACGCTCGAAGACGCGCAATACATTTTTGTCGACACGCCTGGTTTTCAGACCAAGCACAGCGGCGCGCTGAACCGTTCGCTCAATCGCGCGGTCACGTCCACGCTGACTTCGGTGGATGCGATCCTGTTCGTGATCGAAGCCGGCCGCTTTGGCCCGGACGACCAGAAAGTGCTCGACCTGATTCCGCCGTCGGTGCCCACGCTGCTGATCGCGAACAAGCTCGATCGCGTGTCCGATAAGGACTCGCTGTTCCCGTTCATGCAGCAGGTCAGCGCGCTGCACAAGTTCGCCGAGATCGTGCCGCTGTCGGCGAAACATCCCGACGACATCAAGCGTCTGATGGCGACCGTCAAGCCGTTCCTGCCGGAAGGCGCGCCGATCTATGGCGAAGACGACCTGACCGATCGCAGCGAGCGCTTCCTGGCTGCGGAAATCCTGCGCGAGAAAGTGTTCCGCTGGACCGGCGACGAACTGCCCTACACGAGCACGGTGCTGATCGACAAGTTCGAAACCGAAGGGCGCCTGCGCCGCATCTTCGCGACCATCATGGTCGACCGCGACACGCACAAGGCAATGATCATCGGCCAGAAGGGTGCGAAGCTGAAGCAGATCAGCACCGAAGCGCGCCTCGACATGGAACGGCTGTTCGACGGTCCGGTGTATCTGGAAACCTTCATCAAGGTGAAGAGCGGCTGGGCCGACAACGAAGCCGGGCTCCGTGCGTATGGGTACGAATGACGCGTGGATGACGCTGAATTCCGACGCCGACCCGGACGACCCGGAGCCGGCCGCGCCGGCACGCGATTTGTCCAAACCCGCGTCCAAACCCGCTCGTAGCACCAGAAAATCTTCATCGACCAAAAGCGCCCAGGGCGCCGAAGGCGAGCCACGTAAAGCGCCGGGCCGCCGCGCGCCGCGCACCTCCGCGTCCGACTACCGGATCGCGGAGCAACCCGCATTCGTTCTCCACAGCTATCCGTATCGCGAGACCAGTCTGATCATCGACGTGCTCTCGCGCGATCACGGCCGCCTCGCGCTCGTCGCGAAGGGCGCGAAGCGTCCGCACTCCGCGCTGCGCGGCGTGTTGCAGACGTTCCAGCCGCTCGCGCTGTCATGGTCGGGCAAGTCCGAAGTGCGCACGCTGACCGGCGCCGAGTGGGTCGGCGGCATGTTGCCGCTGGCCGGCGACGCGCTCCTGTGCGGCTTCTATGTCAACGAACTGCTGGTCAAGTTCTGCGCGCGCGAAGACCCGCATCCGCAATTGTTCCACCACTACGTCGTCACGATGACGCGTCTCGCGCACGACGAGCCGCCCGTGCAGGTGCTGCGTTCGTTCGAGCGCGTGCTCCTGCGCGAAACCGGCTACGCGATGGCGCTGGACCGCACCGTCGCGCGCAAGGCGGTGCTGGCCGAAGGCCGCTACGTGTTCGACCCCGAGCGCGGCGTGCGCGAGGCTTCCGACGATCTGCCCGCGCAATGGCCGGTCATCGCCGGACAAACCTTGCTCGATATGGAACAGGACGACTACCATCGAGCGCAGACCGTGGCGCAAAGCAAAACGCTGATGCGCTTTCTGCTCAACACTTACCTTGGCGGCACGCCGCTCGCGACGCGCCAGATCCTGATCGACCTGCAGAACTTATGAGCTTCTTTCTTACGTCGCCGAATGTGATTGACCTGGGCGTGAACATCGATCACGTCGCCACGCTGCGCAACGCGCGCGGCACCTCGTATCCCGATCCGATCCGCGCCGCGCTGATGGCCGAAGAGGCCGGCGCCGACGTCATCACGCTGCATCTGCGTGAAGACCGGCGTCATATCGTCGACGCCGACGTGCGCAAGCTGCGTCCGCTCCTGAAGACGCGCATGAATCTCGAGTGCGCGGTCACGCAGGAAATGCTCGACATCGCCTGCGAAGTGCAGCCGCACGACGTCTGCCTCGTGCCGGAAAAGCGTCAGGAGCTGACGACGGAAGGCGGGCTCGACGTCGCCGGCCAGTTCGAAGCCGTGCGTGCCGCGTGCAGGCAACTCGCCGAAGCGAACTCGCGCGTGTCGCTCTTTATCGATCCGGACGAAGCGCAGATTCGCGCCGCGCACGAAGCCGCCGCGCCGGTGATCGAATTGCACACCGGGCGTTACGCCGAAGCCCACGATCCCGCCCAACAGCAGCGCGAGTTCGAGCGCGTGGTGCGCGCCGTCGAATTCGGCGCGAAGCTCGGCATCAAGGTCAACGCCGGCCACGGCCTGCACTATACGAACGTCCAGCAGATTGCCGCGATCGAGGGCATCGACGAATTGAATATCGGCCACGCGATCGTCGCGCACGCGATCTTCGCCGGCTGGGACAACGCGGTGCGCGAGATGAAGGCGATCATGGTCGCCGCGCGTCTCGGCGCGCGCTCCTGACGCAACCTGAGGCGGCGATCTCGCGTATGGCGATCTACGGCATCGGTACGGATATTGTTCAGGTCAGCCGCGTGGCCGCGGTCATGACGCGCACCCATGGCCGCTTCGCCGAAAAGGTGCTCGGTCCGGACGAACTGCGCGTCTATCACGCGCGGCACGCCCGCTCGGCGGCGCGTGGGCTCGCGTTTCTCGCCACCCGCTTCTCGGCGAAGGAAGCGTTCTCGAAAGCGATCGGCCTCGGCATGCGCTGGCCGATGACGTGGCGTGCGCTGCAAACGCTCAACAAGCCGAGCGGCGAACCGATGGTGGTCGCGTCCGGCGAACTGGCCGAATGGCTCGACGCGCGCGGCATCACGGCGCGCGTCACTGTCAGCGACGAGCGTGATTACGCGGTGTCGTTCGTGATCGCGGAAACGGTGGAGACGGCGCCATCAACGCAAGCAGCGGCCCTCGGCGCCGCCAGATAAAAAATACTTTGAACGCGGTGCACGCCGGCCGCGTCTTCTTTTGCTTCAGGCTTTTTTCCAGCGGAAATCGATGAAAACCATTCCCGGACCGGTGATGCTCGACGTGGTCGGCAAAACGCTGAACGACGACGACAAGCGCCGCCTTGCCCATCCCATGACCGGCGGTGTGATCCTGTTCGCGCGCCACTACGAGAGCCGCGCGCAACTGATCGCGTTGACCGATTCGATTCGCGCGATCCGTGAGGATCTGCTGATCGCCGTCGATCATGAAGGCGGGCGCGTGCAGCGTTTTCGCACCGACGGCTTCACCGTGCTGCCGGCAATGGGCAAGCTCGGCACGTTGTGGGACAGCGATGTATTGCACGCCACCAAAGTGACGACGGCTGTCGGCTACATTCTCGCGGCGGAGTTGCGCGCGTGCGGTATCGACATGAGCTTTACGCCGGTGCTCGACCTGAACTACGGGCAGTCGCAGGTGATCGGCGACCGCTCGTTCCACCGCGATCCGCGCGTGGTGACCCTGCTCGCGAAGAGCCTCAACCACGGACTTGCGCTGGCCGGCATGAGCAATTGCGGCAAGCACTTTCCGGGGCACGGTTTCGCGCGGGCGGATTCGCATGTCGCCATGCCGGTCGACGACCGTTCGCTCGACGAAATCCTGCGCGATGATACCGCGCCGTACGACTGGCTCGGTTTGTCGCTGGGATCGGTCATTCCCGCCCACGTGGTTTATCCGAAGGTCGATTCGAAGCCGGCGGGTTTCTCGCGCGTGTGGCTGCAGGAGATTTTGCGCAACAAGCTGCGCTTCGAGGGCGCGATTTTCAGCGACGATCTTTCCATGGAAGCCGCGCGCCAGGGCGGCACGCTGACCGAGGGCGCCACCGCCGCGCTGCAAGCCGGCTGCGACATGGTGCTGATCTGCAATCAGCCGGACGAAGCAGAGAAGGTGCTGGAAGCGCTGCGCTTCAGGCCGTCGAAGGAATCGCAGCGCCGGCTCAAACGCATGCGGCCGCGCGGTAAAGCTTTGAAGTGGAGCAAGCTGGTCGCCGAGCCGCAATACCTGCAGGCGCAAGCGCTGCTACGGAGCGCGTTCGCCTGAGTCGCTGCGGCGACAGACAGGCGGGCGGGTAGGCAGGAAAAACGGCACCTTGAAACGAAGGTGCCGTTTTTTAACCATGCGAGGCTGGAGCCTCAAGCCGGCCCGGCCAGCACTCAGTTCAAGCGCATGCGTTGCAGCTTGTTGTACAGCGTCTTCGGACTGATGCCGAGCAGCGACGCCGCCCGGTGACGCGTACCGCCGACCGCATCCAGCGTGGCGCGAATCAGCATTTCCTCGACGTCCGCGAGCGGCGTGCCCACCGTGACCTGCACGCGGCTGCCGTTCAGATCGCGGCCGTTCGCCGAGCCCGCCTCGTCGGCGCGCAGCGACTCCAGCACGTCGCCGGACGCCTGATACGCGCGCCGCACGCGGTCGTGCAACTCGCGCACATTGCCCGGCCATTCATACGCGAGGCACTCGCGCAGAAAGTTCGGCCCGACCTGCTTGGCGGCCTCCAGCGTGCCGCGCGTGGTTCCTTCGTGATTCAACTCGTCGACGATTGCCTGGGCGATCAACGCCGGATCTTCGCCGCGCTCCCGCAGAGGCGGCAGCGTCACGGCGGCCGCTTCGAGGCGCAGCGCGAGATCCTCGTGCAGACTGCCGTCGGCCACCGCCGCGCGCGGCACCTTGCGCGTCGAGGCGATCAGCCGGAAGTCAGTCACGACCTGATTCGTGCCGCCGACGCGCATGAAGGTCTGCGAATCGAGCGCACGCAATAGCGCTTCCTGCTGGTCGCGCGGCAATTCGGCGATTTCGTCGATGAACAGCGTACCGCCGCTCGCCTGTTCGAACAGGCCCGGCTCGCGCTGCTCGGCGCCGCTAAACGCGCCGCGTTCGTGGCCGAACATCAGGCTGTCGAGCGAGCGATTCGCACCCAGGTTGCCGGCGGTCCGGCAATCGAACGTGACGAACGGCCCTTTGCGGCGCCGGCTCATGTCGTGCATGGTGCGCGCCGCCATCTGCTTGCCGGTGCCGACCTCGCCGGAAATCAGCACGGCGGCTTCAGTCGGCGCGATGTGCTCGATCGTGTCGTACACATGCTGGATCGCGCTGCTTCGGCCGAGCATGGAACCGAAACGTCCAAGCTGCCGCAGCGATGCGCGCAGCGTCTGCACTTCTTCGGTCAGTTCGTACGGGCGTGGAATGCGCGCGAGCAGACTGCGCAAACGGGGAATGTTGACCGGCTTCAGAAGGTAGTCCCAGATGCCGTGCCGTAAACCTTCAATGGCGCTTTCCACCGTCGCATTACCCGTCATCACGATCACGGGCAAATCTCCGCCGGGCGGATGAGCGGGCAGATGTTGCAGCAGATCGAGCCCGCTGCCGTCCGGCAGATTCAGGTCGACGAGTACGACATCGGGAATGAACCGCGTCAATGCGGCCCGGGCCTCCGCGAGGGTAGTCGCCGTGTCGACGGAGAAGCCGTCGGCGGCGAGGATGGCGGACAGGCCTGACAGGCTATTGGGATCGTCTTCAACAATCAGGGCGTGTGGCATGGCGAGCGCAATTTTTAGATGGATGGAATACCCAACGCGCTGCGCCGATACATTGGCGCGCGCCACGGGCGCGATGCTGGCCGGTACTGTCGAGCGAATCAGCGCCACGCGCGCAGCCTTCGCTTGCGCGGTGCAGGAGCGGCCGCACTGCGTAGGCTGGCCGTGCGGCGCGTCCAACACCAGGCAGGCGGCGATTCGATTCAAGTACTTCTGGTCCTTTGCGTTATCAATCACACTGCGGAGCCCTTTCCCACGTCTTGCAAGCCTGGGCGGGCACCTGTATTTCCTTCACTCGGGCTGTCAGAAATCCCGGTTGCTATCGAAAAAACGGCGCACTTCGAGTTCCGCCTGTTCGCGCGTCTTGCCGTAGCGCTCCTGGATCAGGCCGACAAGCTTCTCGGCGCGACCTTGGGCCTTGGTCAATTCATCGTCCGTCAGTTCGCCCCATGCGGTCTTGGCCTTGCCGACCATCTGCTTCCATTTGCCTTCAGCGATGTCGTTATTCATGTCGCATCTCCCGAGTTGAAAATAAAGCCGTACCGGTCTATATTCGAGATTAAGCATGGACTGTGCCAACAAGATTTGATTAGAATAATCAATGGTTTGCTGAGCGAAGTAGGGGAAATGTGGGGGATTGATGTGCAATTCGGAGAAGAGCGCCGGTAAAGTTTTCCTCAACCATACACGGCAGCAAGAAAAAGAAAAAGCGCCCAATCCGGGCGCTTTTTTTTCGATTTTTTTCTCAGCGCCGCAACAACGGCGCAGGATTTCGGCGAGCAGGGCGCTTAAGCGCGGCTGCGGTACTCATGCGTACGCGTGTCGATTTCGATCTTGTCGCCGATGTTGCAGAAGAGCGGCACCTGCAGTTCGAAACCAGTGTTCAGCTTGGCGTTCTTCAACACCTTGCCCGACGACGTATCGCCCTTGACAGCCGGTTCCGTGTAGATGATTTCACGGACCAGCGTGGTCGGCAGTTCGACCGAGATGGCCTTCTCGTTGTAGAACACGACTTCGCAAGCCATGCCGTCTTCGAGGTAATGAAGGGCGTCGCCCATCATTTCGCTTTCGACTTCGAACTGGTTGTAGTCGGCGTCCATGAACACGTACATCGGGTCAGCGAAGTACGAATACGTGACTTCCTTGCGTTCCAGCACGACGACGTCGAACTTGTCGTCTGCCTTGTACACGCTTTCCATGCCTGCGCCGGTCAGCAGGTTCTTGAACTTCATCTTGACGACGGCGGAGTTGCGGCCCGATTTGTTGTATTCGGCCTTTTGCACAACCATTGCGTCTGCGCCGATCATCACGACGTTACCGGTGCGGAGTTCCTGTGCGGTCTTCATAAAACTGTCCTGTACGAAATAATTAGCTTCAACTTTTGCTCAACGGCATACGGCGCAAGCGGCTTCGGCGCCTCGCTCACTGCGCCGCGCCGCCTGAAGCGGCCCGGCGGGTTGCGAGCGAAGCGCGGCCGGCTTGCCGCCGGGACCGACTTCCGGGCCGCGACCTGCGGCCGGCGTCATTCCCGGCAATCCGTTACCTGCTTTTTACCCTGTGCGGGCGTGTACACGAGTGGCGCCGTCCGCAACACACGTCCTGGTCTGACATTTCTGTCGTTCACACCTTGATGTGGGGACTGTCTCGCATCTTTCGAGGCGGGATAGGCGAGCCGGTCAAGCGAATTGCCGGATTTCGCCGCTGCGGTCGGGCCGCGCTTGCGTCGTCGGCCGTTGGATAACCGTTTATTTTAACTGAGTTTTTGCGAACAAGGCCAGATTTCCGGCGAGGTCGCCCACTTGAGCCAGTTCGTCCGCCCATTCGGCTGCACGGCGCCTGAGCGCCGGGAAGTGACGCTGCAATTGCGCCCAGTCCGGCGTGCCCGCGCCGTTCCACGCGTGCCAGAAGCGCCCAAGGGCGTCGCGCGCATCGGCGGGCAAGATGCGCGCGTAGTGCGCCAGCGCCGCGTCGAGCTTCGGCAGATGGGCGTCGTCGGCTTGCGGGTAGATGTGCCAGACGAAGGGTTTGGCGGCCCATTGAGCGCGTACGAACGAGTCTTCGCCGCGCACGAAATTGATGTCGCTTGCCCACAGCAGCGCGTCGTAGCCGGGCTGATCGGTAAAGGCGAGCGCGTGTGCGCTGAGATTTCCGCGCACGGCGTGCGAGCCGGCGGCGAACGAAGGCAGGCCGAAGAAGCGCGCGAGCGCCCCCGAAATGCGGCCTTCGGGCACCAGCAGCACGACCGGGCCGGCGCTGTCGCGCCATTGTTCGAGCAGGCTGTCGACGGCGGGATTTTCATAGGCGAACAGCGAGACGACGGTAGCCTCGGCGGGCGGAGGCGCGTGGCCGGTGGCTTGCCGCCACCACGCCTCGCGCGCGGTGGGCGACGCTTCGAAAGCCGCGCGTGCGCTGTCGAGATGCCGCTCCTTCAGCACGCCGCCGGTGCCTTGCCCGAGGCCGGGGAAAAAGAAGGTCTTGGTCAGCGCGTAGCGCGGGTGCGGCGACGGCCGCAGATGAAAATCCGCGACCCAGTCCTCGGCGCTCAGATATTCGAGGTTGAGCCATACGGGCGTGCGCTCGCGCGCCGCCATCGCGGCGACGTAGACAGGCGGCAGTTCACAGCCGAACGCCTCGATCACCACATCGGCCACTTCGAGCGTGTCGCCCGCATGGGCCGGCTCGTGCCAGTGTTCGACGACGATGCCGCTCACCGTCTGGCGAGCGCGCTCCAGCGACAGCGACGGGCACAGCTTCTGAAACGCATGCAGGTCGTCGACGAACACGCGCACCTGCCAGCCGTGTTCGCTCGCGAGTTGGCGCGCAAGTCGCCAGCACACGCCGATGTCGCCGAAATTGTCGATCACCGCGCAGAAGATATCGCAGGCGATTGCCGTGGACGCGTCAGCGGCGTGCTCAGAGAGGGGCGTGGCGGAAGACATGGTGGCCTGGATCGCGGATTCGAACGGATGGATAGGGTGGCGAAGTTCGGGCTATCTGGACGCGCTGCGCCGCAGTGCCGCCAGCTGCCGCCGACGCCCGGCCTGATTCGAGGCAACAGGGTTCGAACGCGCGTGGAATGTTCTAAACTGGCGATTCTAAAGCACCCGTTCACGATTGCGCGCGTGAGGCATACTCCGGTTCACCCAGGCGCGCGGCACGCGGGGCAAGGCTTTGCAAGACCGTCCCACCCAACCGATTCTGCATGACTGAACCCGAAGCAACCGACGTTTTCGAGCCGAAACAAGTGCTCACCCAACTGCCGCATCTGCCCGGCGTTTATCGCTATTACGATACGCACGGCGCGGTGCTTTACGTGGGCAAGGCACGCGATCTGAAGAAGCGCGTCTCGAGCTATTTCACGAAGACGCAATTGTCGCCGCGCATCGCGATGATGGTCACGCGTATTGCGCGCGTCGAGACGACGGTCACGCGCTCCGAGGCCGAAGCGCTTCTGCTCGAAAACAATCTGATCAAGGCGCTCGCGCCGCGTTACAACATTCTGTTTCGCGACGACAAGTCGTATCCGTATCTCAAGCTCACCGGGCACAAGTTTCCGCGCATGGCGTATTACCGTGGCGCGGTGGATCGGAAAAAACCAGTACTTCGGTCCGTTTCCCAGTGCGTGGGCAGTGCGCGAGAGCATCCAGATCCTGCAGCGCGTGTTCCAGTTGCGCACCTGCGAAGACTCCGTGTTCAACAACCGCACGCGGCCGTGTCTGCTGCATCAGATCGGCCGCTGTACGGCGCCGTGCGTCGCGGCCATCAGCGAAGAGGATTACGCGCGCGACGTCGCCAACGCTTCGCGCTTTCTGCTCGGCCGCCAGGGCGAGGTAATGAGCGAGCTCGAACAGAAGATGCACGCGTTTGCGAGCGAGCTGAAGTTCGAGCAGGCAGCGGCGGTGCGGAACCAGATGAGTTCGCTGTCGACAGTGCTGCATCAGCAGGCGATCGAAGTCGGCAGCGACAGCGACGTCGATATTCTCGCGGTGGTCGCGCTGGGCGGCCGCGTCTGCGTGAATCTCGCGATGGTGCGCGGCGGACGGCATCTGGGCGACAAGGCATACTTTCCGGCGCATGTGGAAAGCGCGTTGACGGTGGATGAGGGCGGACTGGAAGAAGGCGGCGAGGGGCTGGCCGATGCCGCCACCGGACCGGTCTCGCTCGCTGAAGAGAATGTGGGTGGTGAGGCGGGGCCGGCCGATACCGCCGACGCTCTGGCGATCGCGCAAGATATGCCGCCGGAAGACGATCAGGACGATCAGGACGAACCGGACGGCGAACCTGAAGAGGCGGAGTCCGAAGCGGACTTAGACGCAGACTCCGAAGCGGACACCGAAGCCGACGCCGACGCCGCAAAGCCACGCAAAGGCCGCGCAACCGGCGGCATCGAATCCGAAGTCCTCGAAGCGTTCATCGCCCAGCATTACCTGGGCAATCGCGTGCCGCCGGTACTGGTAGTCAGCCACGCGCCCGCCACACGCGAACTGGTCGACGTGCTGATCGAGCAGGCCGGCCATAAGGTGACCGTGCTGCGTCAGCCGCAAGGACAGCGGCGTGCATGGCTCGCCATGGCCGAGCAGAACGCGCGGCTCGCGCTCGCGCGCCTGCTCTCGGAACAGGGCTCGCAACAGGCGCGCACGCGCGCGCTTACCGACACGCTCGGCATGGAATGCGACGATCTTGCGCATCTGCGCATCGAATGCTTCGACATCAGCCACACCATGGGCGAGGCGACGCAGGCCTCGTGCGTGGTGTATCACCATCACAAGATGCAGTCCTCGGAATACCGCCGCTACAACATCACCGGCATTACGCCCGGCGACGATTACGCCGCGATGCGCCAGGTGCTCACGCGCCGCTACGAAAAGATGGTCGCGCAAGCCGCCGCGAATGCCGCCGACGAAGCCGCCGAATTGCAAAGCGACGCAGCCGTGGACCCGTCGCTCGCGCCGGACGCCGCGGAGCCGGTCGCGGCCGGCGGCGTCTTGCCGACCATCGTGCTGATCGACGGCGGCAAGGGCCAGGTCGAAATCGCGCGCCAGGTTTTCACGGAACTGGGTCTCGATACCGGCATGCTGGTCGGTGTCGCGAAGGGCGAGGGGCGCAAGGTCGGCCTCGAAACCCTGATTTTCGCCGATGGCCGCGCGCCGCTCGAACTCGGCAAGGAAAGCGCCGCGCTGATGCTGGTCGCGCAGATCCGCGACGAAGCGCACCGCTTCGCCATTACCGGCATGCGCGCGAAGCGCGGCAAAACGCGCCAGACCTCGCGGCTCGAAGAACTCGAAGGCGTGGGCGCAAAGCGGCGCCAACGACTGCTCGCGCGCTTTGGCGGACTGCGCGGCGTGGTTGCGGCCAGTGTCGAAGATCTGGCGAGCGTCGAAGGTATTTCGCAGGCGCTCGCAGAGCAGATTTACCGTCAGTTGCACTGAGCGCGACGGGTCCGGCCGGGCGCCGATTCCCTGCCGAGCGGCGTGCGTACGAGGGTCCGCGCGCCGCTTTGCTTGTGGCAGGCCCTGTGACACGGCACAATTGCATCTCACTCGTCAGACGCTGCGCCTGCCCATGCCGTTTAATTTCCCGATTTTCCTGACCTGGCTGCGGATCGTCCTGATTCCGCTGGTCGTCGGCGTGTTCTATTTGCCCGACATGATGATGAGCCCCGCGCACCGCAATCTGGCGGCCGCGACGATTTTCATTCTCGCGGCGTTGACCGACTGGTTCGACGGTTTTCTGGCGCGCAAGTGGAATCAGACCTCGGCGTTCGGTGCGTTCCTCGATCCGGTCGCGGACAAGCTGATGGTGACCGCCGCGTTGCTGGTGCTGGTGCAACTCGCACGAATCGATTCGGCAATTGCGCTGGTGATCGTCGGGCGCGAGATCGCGATTTCGGCGCTGCGTGAGTGGATGGCGCAGATCGGCGCGTCGAAGAGTGTTGCGGTCAATTCACTCGGCAAGTTCAAGACCGTTTGTCAGATGGTCGCGATTCCCATGCTGCTGTTCTACGGTCCGCTGCCGTTCGGCGGCGGCCTGGTGCTCGATACGCGCGTGTGGGGCTTGTGGCTCATCTATCTTGCCGCGTTCCTGACGATCTGGTCGATGCTCTACTACATGAAGCTCGCATGGCCGCAGATTCGCGAACGCAGCGGTGCGGCCTGATTTGCGTTCACGGTGGAAGACGCCTGCTGCATGCCCGAACTTCGCTGATGCATGAGTGAAATCTGTTCAGTAAAAGAGATTGGCAAAAGGGGTTGACACGTTTCAGTCGTTTCTCCATAATCTCGTTTCTCCGATGCACGCAGTTTGAGACGTCGGTGGCAGTAAGAGTGTAGTTGCAGTAACAAGGCAGCAGATAGCACGGCAAAAGCAGCACAATGCGGGAGTAGCTCAGTTGGTAGAGCGCAACCTTGCCAAGGTTGAGGTCGCGAGTTCGAGCCTCGTCTCCCGCTCCAAATTTGAAGCAACGCGTTGTTTGGCGAAGAAGTAAAAAGGCAAGGCGTTGTGAAGCAGTGCAATGCGGGAGTAGCTCAGTTGGTAGAGCGCAACCTTGCCAAGGTTGAGGTCGCGAGTTCGAGCCTCGTCTCCCGCTCCATACATAAGGGGAAGCAGCGCTTCCCTTTTTGTTTGGTGGGCCGGTCCTTCCGGTTGCCCGCCAGACAGAATCTGCGAATCTGTTGCTAGGTTCCAGTCCGCTTGCGGCGCGATAGCAAAGCGGTTATGCAGCGGCCTGCAAAGCCGTTTAGGCCGGTTCGACTCCGGCTCGCGCCTCCAGTAGTTGATGTATTGAAAAGCCCCGCCAGTCGGGGCTTTTCTTTTTTGTGCGTTTTCCGACTGCACAGATGCGGATACGGTAGCGGTCTTGTGCCGAGACACGCGACGTATCTGCACGCCGGCCGGCCCTCGCGATCAACAGCGTGTTCGGTACATACCCATTCTTTTGCTTGCGGCCGATCCCGAACACATCCGGCGAACCTCTTCCTCATCGGGTCAGAAGCAGCGCGGCGCCGACGGATAAGATCCTGCGTTGTTTACCAATCTATTCTCTAACACTTTCATTTTTATTTTATTGTCTTTCATGTCCGTTCCGGCAATTGCCCATTACCTCAAGTCTGCGGTTTTGATTGCCATCGGTAATTGCCGATAATGTACAGTAGCCAAAGCCAATTCGCGCATTTATAAAGGTGGCAGCCATCTGATTCAATGAATGGCGGTGCCTTTTCAGCGCGAAAGTACGGGGCAAGGTAACACCCGCTACAACTACTACATCTCGACCAATGAAAAAAATCATAACTGCAGCCGTGCTGTTCACCGTCGGCTTGCCGATGCTGGCTATCGCTCAGTCGGCGCCGCCTCCGGCCCTTAAGACCGGGGACACCTGGACTTACGTCAACACGTTTGAGAAAGCGCCTTCAGTCTGGCGCCAGACCCACGACGAGGTGAGCGTCTTGCGCGCCACGTCGGCCCACATTTACTACGCGTCGAAGCCGGTGGGCTCGACTCAGGCGCCCAATGAGTTGATCGCGGGCGCCGACTGGAGTCGCGAGCGCAGTGTGAATGGCACGGAAGTGGTGGTGAACCGGCCGCTCGCGTTTCCGCTATCGCCCGGCAAAACCTGGAACATCGACTACGCGGAACAGCATCCGAACAAGATGCACGCTTCGGAAAAATGGAGCACTCAATATCGGGTTGTGGATACGGAAACCGTCGAGGTGCCGGCGGGCAAATTCCAGGCGATCAAGGTCGAAGCGGAAGGCAACTGGACCGCGCAACTCGAACCGACGCAGACCGTTACGCAGGCCGTGCAGGTCCAGCAGGGCGATACCGCGATGGTCACTCATGCGCAGAAAACCGGCCCTGTTCAGGCGACCGGGCGTACTTATAAAGCGATCTGGTATGTGCCGGAAATCGGCCGGTGGGTAAAATCGGTGGAGGAGTATTACGCCAGCAATGGCGTGCGAAACGAGCGTTATACGAGTGAATTGGAGTCGTTCAAAAGAAGCGCCGAATAAGCGCTTCGCATGCGAGATGCGATTTATCCGGCAGCGGATTTTTCTGTGCCAGAAAAGCCTCGTTGTTTGGGGCTGTATTTTTTATTCAAACCCTGGTTGGAAATGTCCATGCGGAACATTGTCCGCGCGCTGGCTGCGGCCGCCTGAGCGCATCTGCAGGTGGCGTTGACGCACAGCCTCGGGTGGGACTATGGTGGCCTCGCGCACGTCACGCGCGACACCGCAGTTGTTCGATTGAGCAGCGCGCCTGCTTTTCTGCGTCACTGTCTGTCCACTCCGAGGTTGCATGTACCTACAACTCACCGGCACTCAAGTTCGCCTGCTCGGCTCGATGCATCTCTTTCCCGCGACGAACCGCAGAACGCCGCCGTGGATCGCTGAAGCGTATGACTGGGCCGAAGCGCTGGTCTTCGAGTCCGATCCGCCGACGATCCTCCCGTTGCTGAAGGCCGCCGGGCAAGACGGCGCCGCCCGGTTGCAGGCGCTGCTATCCGCCGACGCATGGCAGCAGCTTCAAGCCGCGTGGCCTGTTGATGGACCGCTGGCACCGCTTGTCGATTTGCGTCCGTGGGCCGCGCTGATCGTCGCGCCGACGCTGTTCCAGCAGGTCGTCGAAGGTGTCGAGCCGCGCATGTTGCGCTCGGCGATTGCGCAGGCCAAACCGTATCGGTATCTCGAGACCGCACAGGAGGTGGCGGTGGCGCTCGATTCGATCCCGCTCGAAGCGCTCGGCGCGGCACTCGGCCTGCTGATGGCCGATCTCGACGAACCGCAGCGCACGCTCGAGCGCATGCATGCGGCCTGGCTGGAAGGCGATCTGCCCGCCGTGCACCGCATTGCCGTCGAGTCGCCGATGTTCAATCTGCCGGGCATCCGGCACGCGATTCTCGACGCGCGCAACCGCGCATGGGCTGCGCGCCTGACCGAGTGGCTCACACGGCCGGAGCGCACGTTGGTGGTCGTCGGCGCGCTGCATTTGTGCGGGCCCGGCAACCTGATCGAATGTCTCGCGCGGCCCGTCGAGCCGGTCTTTGTCAACCCATAGCATGCGCGTCGCCGCGCGGCCCGAAACGGGTCGTGTGCGGCATAATCTCGCATTACCGCTGTGTGTGCGGTGCGCTCCTTTCTATAGAACGTTGTCATGACCGAACCGCAGCAAAGCGCCGCCACGCGGCTGGCACAACTCGATTGGCGCTGGAAATCCTTCGACGACCTCACGAGCCTCGAGGTCTATACGATGCTGGGCGCGCGCAGCGCGGTGTTCGTCGTCGAGCAGAACTGTGTGTATGGCGATATCGACGGGCTCGATACGGGCGCGTGGCATCTGCTGGCCTATGGTCACGATTCCGGTGAAAAACAGCCGCCGCTCGCGGGTTATCTGCGCGTGCTGCTGCCCGATGCGGACGACACGGACATTCGCATCGGCCGGGTGCTTACGACCGCGGAGTTCCGCGGCATCGGTCTGGGCAATGCGATGCTCGAACGCTCGCTTACGCACATTCGCGCGCAATGGCCTGGCACGCCGATCCGTTTGCATGCGCAGGCCCATCTGCAAGGCTTTTACGGTGCGTTCGGCTTTGCGCCGGTGTCGGAAGTCCATGAAGAAGACGGCATCCCGCACATCTGGATGCATTCGGCCTGAAGCGGCGAAACAACGCCGGCCTCGGCGCGGGCGCGCCGGGCTTGCCGCAATCGTCGATCGTTGCGAACCACGGGATATCAGCCGTGATTGCCGGCAGGCGCCGAAGCGGTGCTCGCGATTGCGTGTGCCGCTTTCGCGTGCCGTTCCCCGCGCAGGCGGCCGCGTGCCGACAGCCGCATCCAGTGGCGCAAGGCCAATAGCGCGCCGATCACGCTCATCATCGAACCCGGAATCCACAGCAACAGTCCGCCGATCTGCTGATCGCGCATCGGGCTCAACCACGTAAATGCGCGGCCGCAGATCGAGTAGATCGGATACAACTCGTGCGGCGTGAAGAAAATGAAGGCGCCGAGAATGATCTGCGGCGGAATCGCGGCGATCACCACCAGCACGCGCTTGCCCGGCGACAGACGCGCCGGCGGCGCGGGACGCGGATCGAGCACGAGCCACCAGAACAGCAGGCCATCGATCACCATGCTCCAGTTCATCACGCGATACAGCCGCCAGTCGAGCATCGCGACGAAATGAATGGGCGACATCAACCAGAAGTAGATCAGCCCGACGAACAACGTCACCGCGACCACCGGATGCATCACCACGTCGAGCAGCTTGCGCACGACCGGCGTCTCGAGTGCGGGCCGCACGAAGCGTTGCCGCCAACTGAACGGAATACCCGCGCGCAACGCGGCGCCCGGATACGACAGCGCGATAAAGAACGGCCCGAGGTGATGCAGCACCAGGTGCTGCGCGCGATGCATGAAAAACTCATGCTCGAAGAAATAGTCGAGACGCGTATGCAGCGCGACATACAACGCCACCAGCCCGAACCAGAAAGAGAGACGCCGCGCGAGCGATACCTTCGCCTTGCGCGCACCGCGCACGAAGAGGATCGCCGGCACCAGCAAGGCGATCACGACGGTCGGCGAAAACTCCCAGGGGTCGAGCCAGTAGAGCAGGTTCATCGCGGCAGGTTACTTCGTCTGCGCCGGCGACTTGACGGCGAACGGCGTATCGAGCGTTTCGCCGTCGGAGAACTTGAGCGTGAGATGCACGGTGTCGCCCGGCGCGATCTTGTGCTTCGCATCTTCGAGCATCACGTGGTAGCCGCCGGGCGCGATGGCGACCTGGCCGTGCGCCGGCACCGTCAGCTTGTCGACCATCACCATTTTTTGCGACGAACCGTTCGACACGGTCTGATGCAGCATCGCGTCGCCATAGTCGTTGCTGGAGATGTCGACGAGTTCGACCGGTTTGTCGCTCGCGTTGACCAGCGTCACATAGCCGGCGGCGGGCAGGTTGTTGGGCAGCCAGCGCACCCACGCGTCCTTTGCGCTGACCGCGTTGGCGCCCGCGGCTTGCACGGTCGATGCGACACCGAACGAGAGGGCGAGGGCACAACTCAATGCAGCGAACGTTTTGATCTTGATCGACATGAATGAACTCGGGAAAGGTCAGGAACGGTCTTCAATGATACGGCGCAGGTCTTCTGCGATCGCATCGGGCGTGTCGTGGTCGGTGGCCAGCAGGCGCGCGCGGCCCTGGCTGTCGAACACGTAGACGGCGGAACTATGGGTGACCTCGTAGTTGCCGTGGGGGTCGTGTTTTTCCATCTGATAGGCGACGCGGTAGCGCTTGGCGAGCGACTCGATCTGCCAGTCGGTACCGGTCAGCCCTTCTGCGTGTTGCGGGTCGAAGGCGCCGACGTAGTCATGCAACGCTTGCGCCGTGTCGCGCGCGGGATCGACAGTGATGAACAGGATGCGCACCTTCTGCGCGTCGGGGCCGAGCTTGCCGAGCACCTGCATCAACCGGCCCATCGTTTCAGGACAGACATCCGGGCAATGCGTGTAGCCGAAATAGACGAGTGACGTGCGGCCCTTGAACGAATCGGCGTTGACGGCGCGGCCGTCGTCGCCGGTCAGCGTGAAATCGAGATCCGGCAGGTGGCCGGTCACATTGGTCAACTGCCACGTTTCCTGGCGATGCGTGCAGCCGGCAAGCGCCGCGAGCGCGCCCAGCATGACCGTCAATGCAAACAGGCGCGCGGACCACGGCCCGCGTGAGGATGCGAGGTGCGTTGGCGAATACCTGGATGAGAAGATCGGGAACAAAGCAGGGTTCAGTTACTCGATTGAATTGCGGCGCCCGTGGGACCGTGAGTGGCGCGGCTCGATTTGCGCGTAACGCGCGGGCCGTCATAGTGTGCAAATATGGTCGTAACAGCAATGATCTGCGTGGCTGCGACTGTAGCGCAAAATCGCTCACGACGTCGCGCAGCGCCCACGGGCGCGCGTTTTGCGGGGCAATTTGACGCAGGCGGCTGAAAGCTGCATGAAGCCGGATTGTTGTCTTTTTGAACGCAATCGCCGGCGGTGCTCCCGGGTGGCGCCCGGCTGGGCTTGTGTCCAGCCTTACTTTCTCGAAAAATTGATGGATGCGCGGTAAGATGCGCACACTTTTCCGGCCGCAAGAGGCTGAAAGGCATAATCAACTGATGCAAGCACTCCCGGCTGTTCTGTCTCCAGGCGAGACGGCATTTTTCTTCGATTTCGACGGCACGCTCGTCGAACTCGCTTCCACGCCGGACGGCGTGCTGGTGCAACCTCGCGTAATCGACTTGCTGAACGAGTTGCGCAACCTGACGAACGGTGCGGTCGCGGTTGTGTCGGGCCGGGGTATCGACAGCATCGACGGTTTTCTGGGCATGCCCGATTTGCCGATTGCCGGTCTGCACGGCGCCGAGCGGCGCGACGCGAACGGCGACACGCAACGCATTGGCTTTCATGACGAGCGGCTCCTGCGCATGGAGCAGGTGCTTGCGCAGGTAGTCAACGAAAACCCAGGCATGCTGCTCGAGATCAAGGGCGCGGCCGTGGCGCTGCACTACCGGAATGCGCCGGACCGCGAGCCGGTGGCGCGCGAGGCGACCGGCCGGCTGGTCGCCGATTACGCCGGCTCGTACGTGCTGCAGCCGGGCAAGATGGTCTACGAAATCAAACCGAAAGATGTCGACAAGGGCCGCGCGCTGCGCGCCTTTCTCGACGAGCCGCCTTTCGTCGGCCGCCAGCCGATCTTTGCCGGCGACGATCTGACCGACGAGAAAGGCTTCGCGGTCGTCAACGAACGCGGCGGGCTGTCGATCAAGGTCGGCCCGGGCGAGACGATGGCGCGAACGCGCATCGACTCGGTTCCGGCGCTGCTCGACTGGCTGGCATCGATCGTCGCGGCCGCGCGCACGGCATGATGGCCATGCCGCATCGCTCAAAGCAAACAACCTACTGCCTCGGGAATCGCGCTTCATGGGCCGACTGATCATCGTATCGAATCGGGTTGCGCCGATCTCGGAGGGCGGCCCGGCGGCGGGTGGTCTGGCGGTCGGCGTGTACGACGCGCTGAAGGAAACCGGCGGCATGTGGTTCGGCTGGAGCGGCGACGTGCTCAGTTCGGGCCAGCCGCAGATCAAGGTCGAAGAGCGCGGCCCGGTGACCTTTGCGACGATCGCGCTGATGCGCCGCGATTACGATCAGTACTACCGTGGCTTCTCGAACGCGACGCTGTGGCCCGCGTTCCACTATCGCGCCGACCTGCTGCAATACGACCGGCACGACTTCGAGGGCTACTGGCGCGTCAATGGCTGGCTCGCGCAACAACTCGTGCCGTTGCTGCGCGAAGACGACGTGATCTGGGTCCACGACTATCACCTGATTCCGTTTGCGCAGGCGCTGCGCGCGGCGGGCGTGAAAAATCGCATCGGCTTTTTCCTGCACATTCCGTTTCCGGCTTCGCAGGTGCTGCTGGCGGTGCCGCCGCATCGCGAACTCGTCGAAGCGCTGTGTTCGTTCGATCTGCTCGGTTTCCAGACGGCGCCGGATTTGCGCGCGTTCTGCGACTACATCGTCAATGAGGCGAACGGCACGGTCGACGCATCGGCAAGCGGTCCGCTGACGATCCACGCGTTTGGCCGCACGCTGCGCGCGGCGGCTTATCCGATCGGCGTCTATCCGGACGAGATCGCCGAACTCGCAAAAGCGGGCGAGCGCGGCAAACCGGTGCGCACGATGAAGGCGACGCTGCACTCGCGCAAGCTGATCATGAGCGTGGACCGGCTCGATTATTCGAAGGGACTGGTCGAACGTTTTCGCGCCTTCGAGCGTCTGCTCGAACATTCCACCGCGCAACGCAACAAGGTGTCGTTCCTGCAGATCGCGCCGCCGACGCGCGCCGACATGCACGCCTACCAGGACATCCGCTTGCAGCTCGAAGGGGAGTCGGGGCGCATCAACGGGCGCTTCGCCGAACTGGACTGGACACCGATTCTCTACATCCACAAGCAATACGAGCGCTCGGTGCTGGCCGCGCTGTTCCGCACCGCGCATGTCGGCTATGTCACGCCGTTGCGTGACGGCATGAACCTCGTCGCCAAGGAGTACGTATCGGCGCAAGACCCGGAGAACCCCGGCGTGCTCGTGCTGTCACGTTTTGCCGGCGCCGCGCAGGAACTGGACGGCGCGCTGATCGTCAATCCGGTCGACATCGACGGCATGGCCGAGGCGCTCGCGAGGGCGCTCGACATGCCGCTCGCGGAGCGTCAGGCGCGTCATCGCGACATGATGGTGCAGTTGCGCGAGAACAATGTGTCGGTGTGGCGCGATAACTTCATGCGCGATCTGCAGGGCGTCGCTGGTGCAAAGAGCACCCGAAATGGGAAGGCGCGCGCAGTGTCGGGGAAAAAGGCGGCGCGCGAAACGCAGGCCGGGTAGGTCCATACCGGCCGACGGGCATGACGTGTAAAAAACAGAAAAGCCGCTTTCGAAGCGGCTTTTCCTTTGGTGTCGAGAAGCGGCTCGCTGCCTCCCGCGCGGGCTCAGACCACGTGCTGTTCGTCGACCTTCTTGCCGCCGATATGCAGCGTCGTGCCCTTGCCATACTGCTTGGAGAGCAGATCGCGGTACAGGCCCGGGCGCTGGCGCAGCTCTTCCGGGCTGCCGTCATCGATCACCTTGCCGGCGCTCATCACGATGATCCGGTCGAAGTTGTTCAGCGTCGACAGACGGTGCGCAATCGCGACCACCGTGCGGCCGACCATCAGCCGGTCGAGCGCCTTCTGAATGGCTTCTTCCGACGCGCTGTCGAGTGCCGAGGTCGCTTCGTCGAGCAGCAGGATCGGCGCGTTCTTCAGGATGGCGCGGGCAATTGCGATCCGCTGACGTTGTCCGCCGGACAGCTTCACGCCGCGATCGCCGACGATCGTGTCGTAGCCTTCCGGCATGGCCTCGATGAAATCCGCGCAACGCGCCTCGCGTGCGGCTGCGAGCACCTCTTCGCGGGTCGCCTCCGGGCGCCCATAGGCGATGTTCTCGTACACCGTGCGATGGAACAGCGAGATGTCCTGCGGCACCACGGCGATCGCGTGGCGCAGGCTGTCCTGCGTGACCCTGCCGATGTCCTGGCCGTCGATCCTGATCGCGCCGCCCTGCGTCTCGTAGAAACGCTGCAGCAGGGCGAGCACCGTGGATTTGCCCGCGCCCGACTTGCCGATCAGGCCGACCCGCTGGCCCGGTTCGATATGCAGGTCGAAATGATCGAGAATCGGGCGGCGGCGCGGATAGGCGAACGTCACGCTTTCGAAATCGATGCGGCCGCCCTGCGGCACGAGTTCGGTCGCATCGTCGCGGTCCGGCATGCCGTGCGGCTCGAGCAGCGTACGCACGGCTTCCGCGAGCCGCGCCACGTGCTGCGTGACGTCGACGAGCGCCACGGCCAGATCGCGCGTGCCGTGCAGGATCGTGAAGCCGAGCGAGCTGACGAGCACGATGTCGCCCGAGGTCGCCTTGCCCTGATCCCACAGCCACAGCGCCCAGCCCAGCAAGCCCGCCGACAGCAGCGCGGTGATCACGGCATGCAGCAGGCGCAGCTTTTCCAGATACAGCAGGCTTTGCTGGCGCGCGTCCATCTCGGCCTTGACCGTGGCGCCGAACCGCTGCTGCTCGCGAAACGTCATGCCGAACGCGCGCACGAGGCCCATGTTGCTGATCACGTCGACCAGCTCGCCGTCCACGGAAGCGGCCCGGGTGGCGAAATGGTGATGACGCGCCGAGCCGCGGCCGGCCAGCTTGTACAGCACGACCGACAGAATCGCCGAGCACAGCATCAGGCCGCCGGCCATCAGCGGATTCACCGCAATGATCATGACGATCGCGCCGAGCACCGCGATGCACGGCGGCAGCACGTTCCAGGCGGTGGTGTTCTCCGCCGTGTAGACCGCGTTCGAGGTGGCCGTGATCCGGCTCGCGAGCATGCCAGGCTGCTTCTCGGAGTAATAGGTCGGCGAATGTCCGCTCAAATACTGGAACAGGTCGCGCCGCAGGTCGCCGGTCACGGCCACGAACGTATGCGCGGCCACCCAGCCGCCGACACGCCACAGCAGGTTGTCGGCGGCGATCAGGGCGACGAGGATGGCGAACGCGCCCCACAGCGGACCGGGATGATGCCGGCCTTCGCCGAGCACGTCGATCAGATGCTTGATCGCATATTGAGAAGCGAGCGCACAGCCCACGGCCGCGAATACGCTGCACAGGACGATCGCGTGCGCGAGCGGATGGCGGCGGATAAAGCGGAAAAGAAACGCGAGCGGCCGGTGCGCATAGCTCGCGAGCTTTGCGTCCTGGGCATTACGCTGGGCGACGGTTAAATGTTCCAATTGATCGTGAAGGTCGATGTGTTTGGGGTTGTGCATGCAAAGCGCGGGCCACGTGAAAAAGGTTCGCCGCGAAGCCGATGCTTCGCATTGTAAACATGCAAAAGCGATTGCGCCCTGTGTATCCGGGCCTTGGCGCGACTGATTTCGCGATAGATGTCCGCGACCTGCTGTTGCCCGGGCCGCCAGCGGGTCAGGTTGACGCAGGTCGCGCAACCATTTCAGGATATAATTACAAATTGCATTCAACTGCGATGCGGCATTTCTTCAACGCTTGCCGGCAAAGTTGACGCGGGCGCTTACGGCGCCATGTTGGCGGTTGCGGGCCGCAGGCCAGTTGCCACTGTAGAACTGTCTTAGAAAACAAGGGTTTGCAAAGTGTTTCGCCTTTGTAACAACGTAAAGACTTTGAAATGTTGTGGTGCAGCGAGAATCCCGGCACCGATAATGCATGCTCTGTAGGCCCACCGAAATTTCTGACAGTTTGTCAACGTAGGTGTCATGTGTGCGTTTACCGGCACATGCGCAGACGGTGACCGCCGGTCTGGGCTCACGACCCAAGCGATCCATCGCAGGATTTCTCGAAAGAATCAGGCCCGCGCCGGCAAGTCCGGCCAGACTGCCCTGGCGAGCAAGCGAGTCGCTTTTACCAAACGCAGTACCTTTGCCTGATTTTTTACGAGGAGTTCTTCATTATGCGAATCGCTCAAATCGCTCCGTTGCACGAGGCGGTTCCTCCCAAGCTGTATGGCGGTACGGAACGTGTGGTGTCCTATCTGACCGAAGCTCTGGTCGAGCAGGGCCACGACGTCACGCTCTTTGCGAGCGGCGATTCGCAAACCTCGGCAAAACTCGAAGCTTTCTGGCCGCAGGCGCTGCGCCTCGACCCGACCATCCGCGACGTGATGGCGCCGCACATGCTGCTGCTCGAAGAAGTGCGCCGCCGCGCTGACGAATTCGACGTGCTGCATTTCCATATCGACTACTACCCGTTCTCGCTGTTCGCCCGCCAGCCTGTGCCGTTCCTCACCACGCTGCACGGCCGTCTCGACCTGCCAGAACTGCAGCCGATTTTCAATACGTTCAGCGACGTGCCGGTGGTGTCGATTTCGGACAACCAGCGCATTCCGCTGCAACAGGCGAACTGGCTGCAAACCGTCTATCACGGCCTGCCGGAAAACGTGCTCACGCCGATCAAGGACGTCGAGCCGGGCTACCTCGCTTTCCTCGGCCGCGTCTCGCCGGAGAAGGGTCTCGACCGCGCGATCCGCATCGCCGGCCAGGCAGGCATGAAGCTCAAGGTCGCCGCCAAGATCGACAAGGCCGACCGCGCCTATTACGAAGAAGTGATCAAGCCGTTGATGGCGCTCCCGCACGTCGAGTACATCGGCGAAATCGGCGAAGCCGAAAAGCGTGAGTTCCTCGGCAACGCGCATGCACTGGTGTTCCCGATCGACTGGCCGGAGCCCTTCGGTCTGGTGATGATCGAAGCGATGGCGTGCGGTACGCCCGTGATCGCGTTCAACCGCGGTTCAGTGCCGGAAGTGATCGAAAACGGCGTGTCGGGCTTTGTCGTCGAAGACGAAATCAGCGCGGTCGCCGCATTGAAGCGTTTGCACACGCTGCCGCGCGCCAACGTGCGCAAGGCGTTCGAGTCGCGCTTCTCGTCGAAGGTCATGGCGCGGAACTACGTCGCCACGTATGAAGAACTGCTGCGTCAGAAGCATCGCACGGTGCTGCGCGAAGTCAACGCAGGCTGATCAACGCAGGCCAATGCGCTACAGATAAAGAGTCGAATCCGGTTCAAGGAGCGCTTCGCGGCGTTCCGCCAGCCACCACAGCAACGCCCCGTGTGCTATCCGCCCACGGGGCGTTGTTGCAAGCGCGCTGCGTTTTCCCCAATGAACGGACGAAACTGCTGAGTTTCGACCGGTAAGAATGAGTCCCTCTCCGTAATATCCCTATAATGGCCGTGCCGCAAATTTGGCTGCGGCGCCGCCGACGACAGGAGGATGCCTTGGCGAGAACGAAAGAGACGCGTGCGAACGCGGCGCCCGGCGCCGGAACGATTTTCGCGTTGCGCGCCATCGGTCTCGTGCTCCTCGCTCGCTGGCTATTTTCGATGGCGCAGATGGATGCGGGCGCATCGCTGCTGGCTATGGTGTCTTCGCCGTGGGCGTGCATCAACCTCGTCTTTCTGTTCCTTCTGATTTTCCTGCCGGGCGCGCGTGCCGTGGCCGAGCGTCCGTTTCATCCGCTGCCGCAATGGCTGCGGCAAGCATTGCGTCTGTTCGCTTTCCTCGGCTTCCTGTTTGCGGTGTGGTCGGTCGGCGCGTTCACGGCGAGCGCCGGCTGGCGCCGCGCCGCCAATGCGGTGGCGGCTTCCAATGGCTGGCTGCTGGTTGCGCCGGCGCTGTATGCGGCTGTATTGTGGATCTGCCGGCCGCGCGCGCTGTGGCGGACCAATATCGCCGCACGCCGCTTTGCGATCGGCCGCTATGCGGTCTCGCTCGATCCGGTCACGCGAACGGTGATCGTGTGGGCGGAGCGCCGCAAAGTGGGGCAGTACGACGCGCGCGAATTGTCCGTGCGCTGGGCCGTAGCTCAAGGCGCGCGCCCGACGCCGACACCCACGCCGGCAGTGGCGTTCGGTGCCGTGGGCGAGGCGGGTGGCCCCGGCGCGTCGGTAGGGACGGCAGCCGCGCCTTCGCTGGCGCGCGGCGCCTTCGGCCGCCGTCCGAAAATCGAGTTGCTGTGGGATTCGCCGGCCGCGGCGGGTCACAACCGGCAAACCGTATTCCGCACGGCGCTGACGACCGAAGGCGATCGGGTCGCCGCCCGCGCGCTTGACACGTCGTTGCAGCAGGTCTGAATCTGCCGGTTTGTGCAGTTGGCCACACCCCGTGGCCGAAGCAGGCGTTGTAAATTGAACGGTAGTCGATAATGAAGTCATGGCGCCCGTTGCTTCAGCGCGGGCGAGTGAGACCTACAACGATCGTATTGCGTCCTTTGCAGGAGTCGCCATGCTGGTTCGCTGGTTGCTTGCCGCCATCCATCTGCTTGCCTATGGCTTCGCGCTCGCGTCGATTCTGCGGCGCACGTGGGCACTACGCCGCGCCACTGTGCCCGCCGCGCTGCGATCCGTTTTCCGCGCGGATACGGGGTGGGGCATCTCGGCGCTGGTGCTGATCGTCACCGGGCTGATGCGCGCTTTCGGCGGCTTCGAAAAGGGCGCCGACTACTACCTTCACGAGCCGTTGTTTCATCTCAAGATGACGCTGCTGGTGGTCATTATCATCCTCGAGGTTCCGTCGATGCTCGCGTTGATGCGCTGGCGGGCCGCGATCAGGAAAGGCGCCGCGCCCGATCTGCACAAGGCGCGTTCCTATGCGCGCTTCAGCGTGATCCAGACGATATTGATGGTCCTGATAGTGTTTGCCGCCACCGGGATGGCACGCGGAGTCGGACTGCCTGCGGGTGTGGTGTAGCGGGGGAGTCCGTGAGCGTTTGGACGGCGCGGCGCGTCCGTTCCTTTTATCGACGGCTTGAAAAGTTTGTGACGGGACGCCGCCAGAAACCGCCGGCGCATACCGGCGGTTTCCATCCGACGTCCCGCACACCCGGCGTCATTTACTTCCCGACCAGCAAGCTGGAATCATCCGTACGGTTCGCGCTCAGCCGTGCGGTCTGATTTGCAAGTTCCGGCTCGCCCAGCCCCTTGATCAGCTCCAGTGCCTGACGCTCGAACAATCGCCGGTAGAGGCCGTTCTCGAGTCTGATCAACGCCTCATGGCTGCCTTCCTCGATCACCTTGCCTTTATCCAGCACCAGTAACCGGTCCAGTGCACGCACGGTGGAAAGACGGTGCGCGACCACCAGCGTGGTGCGGCCCATCATCAGCCGTTCCATGGCCTGCTGGATCAGCACTTCGCTTTCGCTGTCGAGACTCGACGTCGCTTCGTCCAGAATCAGGATTGGCGCGTCGGCGAGAAATGCCCGCGCGATGGCGACGCGCTGACGTTCGCCGCCCGACAGCTTGACGCCGCGTTCACCGACCAGCGTGTCGTAGCCATTGGGCAGCGCCGCGATGAAATCGTGCGCGCTCGCAAGCTTCGCGGCGCGCTCGATCTCGGCGCGGCTCGCGCCGGGCCGCGCATACGCGATGTTTTCGGCGAGCGAGCGGTGAAACAGCACCGGCTCCTGCTGAACGATCGCGATCTGGCTGCGCAACGACGCCTGCCGCACCTTGGCGATGTCCTGACCGTCGATCGTGATCCGGCCTTCCGAAATGTCATAGAGCCGCTGGATCAGCTTGATGAACGTGGTCTTCCCGGAACCCGAATGCCCGACCAGTCCGACGCGCTCGCCCGGCGCAATGCGCACGGAGAAGTTGTCGTAGAGCGGCTGGCCATTCGCCCCGTAATGGAAGGTGACGTGCTCGAAGCGGATCTCGCCTTTGCCGATCGCGATCGGGCCCGCGCTGGGTTGGTCCTCGATGCCGAGCGGCTGGCTTTCCAGCGACACGAGTTCCTCCATGTCGTTGACCGAGCGTTGCAGGTTGCGGATATGCATGCCCACGTCGCGCAGATAGCCTTGCAGCATGAAGAACATGGTCAGCGCGAACGTGATGTCGCCGACGCTCGCCTCGCCGCGCGCCCACAACAGCAGCGCCGCGCCGAGAATCGCGGCCTGGATCGCTACCAGCATGCCGCCCTGGACGCCGCCGTTGATCGTGCCGCGCATCCACGTGCGGCGCGTGCGGTGCCCCCACTTGCCGATCACGCGCGCCAGCAGCGCTTCTTCGCGATCTTCCGCGCCGAACGCCTTGACCACGCCGTTGCAACTGACCGCGTCGGCGAGCGCGCCGCCCATGCGCGTGTCCCACGCATTCGCGAGCCGCGCGGCCGGCGCGACGAAACCGAGCGACATCGCCACCGTTACCGCGATATAGAGCAATGAGCCGATGCCGACGACCGCGCCCATCATCGGCCAGCGCCAGCCGAGCAGGACCGTGGCGCCGACCAGCATGACAAGCGACGGGAACAGCGCGATCAGCAGCGTGTCGTTGAGCAGGTCGAGCGCCCACATGCCGCGCGTGATCTTGCGCACCGTGGAGCCGGCGAAGCTGTTGGCGTGCCAGTCGGTCGAAAAACGCTGGACGCGATGAAACGCATTCGCGGCGATTTCGCTCATCATCTTGAGCGTGAGCCGGATGATGTTGAAGTACACGCCTTGCCGCAGCAGCGTGGCGCCGAGCCCGAGCGCGCCCAGCACGCAGAAAGCCGTCACCGCCGCGCGCCAGGCAATGGCGTTGCTGGCCGCGCCGGACGCGATGGCGTCGACAAGGTGTCCCGCGAACATTGGCGTGAGCACGTCGGCCAATGCGGAGAGCAGCACCAGCGCCGTGATGACGACGATGCGCCAGGGCTGCTGCGCCCAGTGATGGAAGGTAAAGCCGAGGACGTCCTTGAAGGCCTGTCCGCGAAAGTCGAGTTTTTTTCTGGTCATTTGCCACGACCCGGTGGCGCAGGAGCGCACCGAGGTTCCAGTCAGAAGCGAAAGGACGAGACAGTCAGAACGCGCCGAAATGCATTGGCGATAGAACTGCGGACTGTCTGGGAATTGCGCGGAGCGCCTTTTCAGGCGGAACCGCGTGAGCAGCGAATGGGCGACCTGAACAGCTTAAGGTCGCGACAACGCTCGCGAGACCATGCCAGGGGCGGCGATACGCATTGCAAACATGTGACGCCTCCCTATGGTCGAATGAGGTGAAGAAAAAGGACGGGGCGAATGCCCGAGCAGCAACTATATCAGCAGTATTTGGTGCCCGCAAACGTACGGAGATTCGGTGTTGACGACAAAGCCCGACGCCTGCGCGCATGACGATGCATCGAACTGTTCGGCGCGAATCATCTGGAACGAAGCGAGCACTTGGGCGCTCCGCGGCGGATAACCGCAATCTACCTGGCATTCCGTACGGTTTTCGGCGCGCGGTAACAGGTCACGCAACAGGTCACAACAGCAAATGAAAAAGGGCTTACGCATTTCTGCGTAAGCCCTTTTGTCTTCGGTGATCGACACACCAAAATTCTGGTGGGTAGTACTGGGATCGAACCAGTGACCCCTGCCGTGTGAAGGCAGTGCTCTACCGCTGAGCTAACCACCCGAAGAGAGCCGAATTATGTCAGGGATTTTTATGCTCGTCCAGCACTTTTTAAGCGGTCTGCTCATCCGCGGCCGGTGCCGGTTCGAGGCGCCACACGCTCGTGCCCTTGATCGCTTTGTCGAGACCGTCGAGCACGGCTTGGTGCGCGGCAAATTCGTCGTCGCTGGCGGCGATTACGACCAGATCCAGCGAATCGATCGCGACACGCGGTGCGCGCGCATCGCCGCCGGCGTGCGATTCGCCGAGCATGTCGATGACGAGGCTTTCCTGGCCGCGCGTCATTGCCAGATAGACTTCGGCGAGCAGTTCCGAGTCGAGCAGCGCGCCGTGCAGCGTGCGGTGCGCGTTGCTGATACCGAAACGATCGCACAGCGCGTCGAGTGAATTGCGCTTGCCGGGGAACATTTGCTTGGCACGCGCCAGCGTATCGATGATTTCGCCGCAGTAAGTGCTCACCGGCGGCAAGCCTAGCAACGCGAATTCGACGTCCAGAAAGCCGATATCGAACGGTGCGTTGTGAATGATCAGGTCCGCGCCCTGAATGAAATCGCGGAACTGATCGGCGATCTCGCCGAACTTCGGCTTGTCGCTCAGGAATTCAGTGGTCAGGCCGTGTACGGCCAGTGCGCCCGGATCGCTGTCGCGTTCCGGGTTGATGTAGAAGTGCAGGTTGTTGCCGGTGAGCCGGCGGTTTACCAGTTCGACACAGCCGAGTTCGAGGATCCGGTCGCCGGTGCGGGCATTCAGGCCGGTGGTTTCGGTATCGAGGATGAGTTGACGCATGTCGGATTAGCCTGCCTCAGAAATTTGTAGCAAAAAAATGGCGCGCGCAGCGAGACGGTGCGGCGTCGCAGCGGGAGTCAGAGCTGCGCCAGCGACGCGACGCCGCGATTGGCCAGTTGATCGGCGCGCTCATTTTCCGGGTGCCCATTGTGCCCGCGCACCCAGCGCCATTCGATCTCGTGTTGCGCGACGAGCGCATCGAGCCGCTTCCATAAATCGGCGTTCTTCACCGGCTGCTTCGCGGCGGTGATCCAGCCTTTCTTTTTCCAGCCGTGGATCCACTCGCTGATGCCTTTCTGCACGTATTGCGAGTCGGTGTGCACGACCGCCTTGCAGGGCCGCTTCAATGCTTCGAGCGCGGCGATCACGCCCATCAATTCCATGCGGTTGTTGGTGGTATTGGCTTCGCCGCCGAACAGTTCTTTTTCCTGGTCGCCGAAGCGCAGCAACGCGCCCCAGCCGCCGGGGCCCGGGTTGCCCTTGCAGGCGCCGTCGGTATAAATATCGATGAGATCGGAAGTCATTGAGTGTGGTTGCGTGTATTCGGTGTGGCGGCGGGCGCGAGGCCCGCGGCGAGGACGGGTTTCTTCACTTTCAGCGGGCCGACGAGGCGCATGCCGCGCACGCGCTTGATCGCCTTGATCATGTAGGTGGCGCCGAAAATCGGCCACCAGCGGTCGCCGGCGGCTTCCATGAAACCGTAGCGCGACAGCCATTGTTCGCTGCCGAGCGGCGGACGATAGCAGCCGAAGCGCCCGCGTTCAAGGTCGAAGCCCAACAGTTTGATCCAGTCTTTCAGGCGCGTGAAGGCGATCAGGTCGACCGCCGCCGGCACGAACGGCCGGCCGGTCATCTTGCCGACCGACTGCCGCGCGCCCCAAAGCGACAGCGAGTTGAAGCCGAGAATGATCAACTGGCCTTCGGGCATCAGCACGCGCTCGGCTTCACGCAGAAGACGGTGAGGATCGCTCGTGAACTCCAGCGTATGCGGCATCACGATCAGATCGACGCTTTGTGCTTCGAACGGCAAGTCCAGCAGGTCGCACCACACGGCACTGCGCCCGGCCGGCGCGGGCAGGCCGGCAAGCCCGCCTTGTGCTGCGCCGTTGTTCGAACCGTTGCGGGCGCCATTGCCGCCGGCGTGCCCCGCGCCGCGCGGAAATGCGTAAGGCGCGCTCGCACCGCTCGCGGCGTCGAGCACGAGCCCGCGGCACGGCATGCGGTTTTCACGCAAGGCGTCGAGCTGCGGCAGGCCGAGTTGCAGCGCATGGTAACCGAACACGTCCGACACCACGCGGTCGAGCTGGGTCTGTTCCCACTCGAGCACGTAGCGGCCAGGCGGCGAATCGGTCCAGGCAGGCCAGTCTATAATCGCTCGATCAGTCATATCAGAGAATACGTCGCCTATGAATGCGCTCGAGTACGTACCGGTCCCGGCGTTTGATGACAATTACATCTGGGTCGTTTCCGACGGACACTCTGCAGTTGTCGTCGATCCGGGTGAGGCCGCCCCCGTGCAAGCTTATCTGGCGAAACGGGGTTGGCGGCTGAGCGCTATTTTACTCACGCACCATCATCAAGACCACGTCGGCGGGGTGGCCGATCTGCTGAATGGCCAGGCCGTGCCCGTCTACGGCCCCGCTGGCGAGGCGATCGAGCATCTCACGCACCGTCTGAAAAATGGCGATCACGTGTCGATCGTGGCCCCCGCGCTCGAATTGAGCGTGCTCGACGTGCCCGGCCACACGAGCGGCCACATTGCGTATTTCCAGGCGGCCGACCCGCGCGGCACGCCGCACGTGTTTTGCGGCGACACGCTGTTCGCCTGCGGTTGCGGCCGGCTGTTCGAAGGCACGCCGAAGCAGATGCTCGCCTCGCTGGACGCGCTCGCCGCGCTGCCCGGCGCGACCGAGGTTCATTGCGCGCACGAGTACACGCTTTCGAATATCCGCTTCGCGCTCGCCTGCGAGCCGGCCAACGCCGAACTGCAAGCCTGGCGGGATAAAGCTGGCGAATTGCGCGCGCGCGGGGTGCCGACGCTGCCCACCACGATCGCCCACGAACGCGCGGTGAATCCGTTTTTGCGCGCCGGCAATCCGGCGGTGCAGGCAACTCTGCAGGAGCAACTGCACGAAAAAGTGCCCGATCGATTGACGGCCTTTACGTTGATGCGCGAATGGAAAAACCGCTTCCGTTGACCCGGTCCAGATCAGGGTATTCCTCACGCGAAGAATCGGGAAAATTCGCCAAGCCCAAGATTTACTTGATTTTTTCGTAATTTTCCGATTGACGTAAACGTTGCCGTTTCGTACTATCGGCTGCAAATTCCAGCCCTTGTGGAAGCCGAGACGTTCATGCGATTTATCTTCAGTGCGTTGCTGGTCCTGACGCTCGCCGCCTGCGCGAGTCAGGGACCAACGACGAGCAGCCTTTCCACCGCAACCAACCCCGCCAGTCAGCAAGCCGTAGCTGACGCCCTTCGCAAGAGCGCCACCGCCAAAGAGACGATCAACGTCGACCAGGGCTCCGTCTCGCAGTTGACGAGCGCCGACGCCGATCTTTGGGGCCGTATTCGCCGTGGTTTTCAGATGCCGGATCTGCAAACCGACCTCGTCGACATGCAGGTCAACTGGTATGCGCAGCGTCCCGATTACGTGCAGCGCATGACCGAGCGCTCGCAGAAGTATCTGTACCACATCGTCGAAGAGCTCGAGGCGCGCCATATGCCGACCGAGCTAGCCTTGCTGCCGTTCATCGAATCGGCGTACAGCCCGCAGGCTTTGTCGGTAGCGAAGGCGGCCGGCATGTGGCAGTTCATGCCGGGCACGGGCCGTACCTACAATCTCAAGCAGAACATGTGGCAGGACGAGCGCCGCGACGTGCTGGCGTCGACCAGCGCCGCGCTCGACTATCTGTCGCGTCTGCATGACATGTTCGGCGACTGGCAGCTGGCACTCGCGGCGTACAACTGGGGCGAGGGTAACGTGCAGCGCGCGATTGCACGCAACGAGGCGGCGGGCCTGCCCACCGACTACCTGAGCCTGCGCATGCCGAACGAGACACGCAACTACGTGCCCAAGCTGCAGGCGGTGAAGAACATCGTGATGAACCCGCAAATGTACGGGCTCGCGCTGCCGTCCATTCCGAACCACCCGTATTTCGTGACGGTGACCACCTCGCACGATATCGACGTGGACATGGCGGCCAAGCTCGCGAATCTCTCCACCGACGAGTTCCGCTCGCTGAACCCGTCGTTCAGAAAGCCGGTTATTCTCGGCGCCACGCAGCCGCAGATCCTGCTGCCGTTCGACAACGCCAGCGCGTTCGAGCGCAATCTGAAGACGTACTCCGGCTCGCTGTCGTCGTGGACCACGTACACGGTCACCGAGCGCGCAGCGCCGGCGGCGATCGCGCAGAAGATCGGGGTCGACGCCGACACGCTGATGGAAGTGAACAAGATTCCGGTCGGCATGCGTTTGAAACCCGGCTCCACGATCGTGGTGCCGCGCGGTTCGGACGACGACGAAGACATCAGCGCCGACGTGGCTGAAAGCGCCGTGCTGGCGATGGAGCCCGACGTTCCCGATACCCGCAAGATGCTGATTCGCGTGCGCCGCAATCAGACTCTGGCCGCCATTGCCGTGCGTTACGGCGTGTCGATCGGTCAGTTGAAGGCATGGAACCGCACCCATCGGGACAGCGTTTCGCGCGGCCAGGTGATCGTGCTGCACGTGCCGGTCGGCAAGGCCATGCCGAGCGAGCCTGGTCCTGAGCGCATCGCGACGGACGTGCAGGGCGGCGGTGTGGAGAAGATCGGCACCCGCATCGCGGACACGAGAAGCGATTCGCGCTACGATAAACGAAAGGGTCGTGGCCGGTCAGCCGTGGTGAAGGTCTCCGAGCCGGTAGGCAAACTCAGCAAGCCGACAGCGTCGAGCGCCAGCAAGGGCAAAGTGACCAAGGTATCGGCTTCCACGTCCAGCAAGGCGCCGAAGGCTGCGGTAGAGAACCGCCCGAAGACTGCGGCCAACGCAAAGAAGGGTAAGTAGACCAACAGCGGCTCACACGGTAGTGGCCACATGCGTTGTGGGGCGGCGCATGAATCGCGCTCCGATCACGTACCGTGTTTTTTCCGACGCCGTCACCCGTGGTGACGGCGTTTTTCATTGTGCAGAGCATTTCAGGTAAAGCCGGCGCTTTTCCTTTATCTTTCGTGCTTTGGTCAAACCGATTCGGCTAGCCGCCTAATTCAAAAGCTCATGTCGTCGACCCAGTTGCGTGTCTTCCTGCTGTTCTCTGCCGGTTATTTTGTTTCCTACGTGTTCCGCGGCGTCAACCTCGGCTTCGCGCCATTCATTACCCATGATCTGGGCCTCTCGGCTGCGGATCTGGGGCTGCTCACCAGTCTCTACTTTCTCGGCTTCGCGGGTGCACAGATTCCGGCCGGTGTGCTGCTCGATCACTTCGGCACGCGGCGGGTCACGGCTGCCACGCTGCTGTTTGCCGCGCTCGGCATCTGGGTGTTCGGCGCCGCGCAAGGCGTCGGCATGATGATGGTGGGGCGCCTGCTGATCGGCATCGGCGTCTCTGTCTGTCTTGGCGCCGCGTTCAAGGCATTGGCCCAGCACTTCGCGCCGGCGCGCCTGCCGCTGATGAACGGACTGGTGATGGCGATCGGCGGCTTCGGCGGCGTGATGGTCGGCTCGCCGCTGACGTGGGTGTTGACGTTCGCGAGCTGGCGGACCGTCTGCGTCGGGCTGGGCTTGCTGACCGTGCTGGTCGCGCTGGCGCAATGGACGCTCGCGCCGGACACGAAGGAAACGCATCACCAGGCCGGTCTCGGCGCGCAGTTCAAAGGCACGCTGCATATCTTGCGCAGCGCGGCGTTCTGGAAGATCGCGTCGTTCTCAGTCGTCACGCAAGGCGTGTTCTATGCCATGCAGTCGCTCTGGGTCGGCGCGTGGCTGCGTGACGTGCAGGGTTTCGAGCCGCGCGAAGCCGCGGCGCTCGTCTCGGTTCTCGGCTTCGCGATGATGGCCGGTTGCGTGGGCTTCGGCGCGGCGGCGCGCAGTCTCGAGCGGCGCGGCATCTCGCTCTATGCGTTTTGCGGCGTCGGCATGGCGCTGTTCGTTCTGACGCAGTTGCTGATCATGTTCAAGGCGCCGCTGCCCGCGGCTCTCCTGTGGGCGGCGTACGGGATCTTCGGCGGCACCGGCATTCTCAGCTACGCGGTGATGGCCCGGCACTTCCCGGCGCAAATGATCGGGCGGGTGAATACCACGCTGACGTTGCTGATCTTCCTGCTGATTTTCGGCTTCCAGATCGGCGTCGGTGCCGTGCTCTCGCATTGGCCCGCGAGCGGTGGCCATTATCCGGCGGCCGCGCATCTGAGCGCCTGGGGCATTCTGGTCGTGCTGCAGGTGTTGAGCGCGATCTGGTACGTTTTGCCTGGCCGCGAGCTGGTTCGCCCGGCCGAAGTTCACGCGGAACAGGGCGCTTGAGTTCGGGCGAGTCTGTCGCGCGCCCGTCCTGATGCCGCCTCGCGCGCCGATTCTCAGACCGTGAGCACCCCGCGCCAGCGCTATCCCGGCAGTCGTCGCTACCTGGTGCGCTATCCCGATTCGGGGCCGTGTGCATCACGTCCAGCGCCGTCTGCGCCAGCCCCCAGCAGCGCTTTGAGCGACGTTGAGAGAGGCCTTCCCACGCGCGCACGCCATCTCGGATTTGGAAGGAAGGGCACTTTCGCGCTATAATTTCAAGGTTTGAGCTTATCAACCCGCACCCTAGCGCCTACCTCTCCCATACCGTTCATCCGCCGCGCGCCGCTGGCGTAGCAAGCAGGGCCCGAGGACCAGTTCCCCAGCCGATCCGTCCACACAATGGACCCATCGCGCCCCTTGCAACGTCAACGGCAGTTCGCGAGCGAGTCTGCGCGCGCATCCCGTGGATGCGTTTCGCTGCGGCTCGCAGTCGGATAGACAGGTCGGCAACAGGGTGTTCCCCAAGGAGTCTCCCGTGTTGCCGTCATTTTCTCCCGCTCTGCTCGCGCTCGCCGACGGCACGGTCTTTCGTGGTTACTCGATCGGCGCCCCCGGGCATACCATCGGCGAAGTCGTGTTCAACACCGCTATCACCGGCTATCAGGAAATCCTGACTGACCCGAGCTACGCGCGCCAGATCGTGACCCTCACGTATCCGCATATCGGCAACGTCGGCGTGAACGCCGAAGACGTCGAAGCTACGAAAGTCCATGCCGCCGGCCTGATCATTCGCGATCTGCCGGTTCTCGCGTCGAACTTCCGCATGGAGCGCACGCTCCAGCAATACCTGCAGGACGAAGGCGTGGTTGCCATCGCCGGTCTCGATACCCGCATGCTCACCCGCGTTCTGCGCGACAAGGGCGCGCAGAACGGCGCGATCCTCGCCGGTTCGGACGACGAAGCCCGCGCCGTCGAACTCGCACGCTCGTTCCCGGGCCTTTCGGGCATGGACCTCGCGAAGGTCGTGTCGACGAAGGAATCCTATGAGTGGACCCAGACCGAATGGCGGCTGGGCAGCGGCTACGGCACGCAAAATGCGCCGAAGTACCGCGTGGTGGCGTTCGACTACGGCGTCAAGTACAACATCCTGCGCATGCTGGCCGAACGCGGCTGTCACGTCACCGTGCTGCCGGCGGAAGCTTCCGCCGCTGACGCGCTCGCGCTCGATCCGGACGGCGTCTTCCTGTCGAACGGTCCGGGCGACCCGGAACCGTGCGACTACGCAATTCGCGCCACGAAGGAACTGATCGAGCGCGGCATTCCGACCTTTGGCATCTGCCTCGGTCATCAGATCATGGGCCTCGCGCTCGGCGCCAAAACCATGAAGATGAAGACCGGCCATCACGGCGCGAACCATCCGGTGAAAGATCTGGACGACGGCCGCGTGGTGATCACGTCGCAGAACCACGGCTTCGCGGTCGATGCCGACACGCTGCCCGCCAATGCCCGCGTCACGCACGTCTCGCTGTTCGACGGCACGCTGCAGGGCTTCGCGCTGACCGACAAGCCGGCGTTCTGCTTCCAGGGCCACCCGGAAGCGTCGCCCGGTCCGCACGACATCGCCTATCTGTTCGACCGCTTCACGGCGTTGATGGACACGAAGAAGGCCGGCAAGACCGCGGCGGCATAAGGCGGCAGACACGTCCCGGCGGCGCACGGTTCACACCGCGCCGCGCGTGACCGGCGCACACGCTGCGCACAACGGCGAACAGCGACGCACAAGCGGCGAGCCGGACCAGACAGAGCAGAGCGCGCGCAACGTAGCAGCGACGCGCGCCGACGGAAAGAATTCAGGAATACATTAGCGAGAGCGTTATGCCCAAGCGGACAGACATCAAGAGCATCCTCATTATCGGCGCGGGTCCGATCATCATCGGCCAGGCGTGCGAGTTCGACTACTCGGGCGCGCAGGCATGCAAGGCGCTGCGTGAGGAAGGCTACAAGGTCATTCTCGTCAACAGCAATCCGGCGACGATCATGACCGACCCGAACACGGCCGACGTGACCTACATCGAGCCGATCACGTGGGAAGTGGTCGAGCGCATCATCGCGAAGGAGCGCCCCGACGCGATCCTGCCGACGATGGGCGGCCAGACCGCGCTGAACTGCGCGCTCGATCTGCACGCGCACGGCGTGCTGGAGAAATACAAGGTCGAGTTGATCGGCGCGTCGCCGGAAGCCATCGACAAGGCGGAAGACCGCCAGAAGTTCAAAGACGCGATGACCAAGATCGGCCTCGGTTCGGCCAAATCGGGCACCGCGCATTCCATGGAAGAAGCGCTCCAGGTGCAAGCGGAAATCGCTGCGCAAACCGGCAGCGGCGGCTATCCGGTGGTGATTCGTCCGTCGTTCACGCTGGGCGGTTCGGGCGGTGGCATCGCGTACAACCGCGACGAGTTCGAAGAGATCTGCAAGCGCGGTCTCGATCTGTCGCCCACGCGCGAACTGCTGATCGAAGAGTCGCTGCTCGGCTGGAAAGAGTATGAGATGGAAGTGGTCCGCGACAAGAAGGACAACTGCATCATCGTCTGCTCGATCGAAAACCTGGACCCGATGGGCATCCACACCGGCGACTCGATCACCGTCGCGCCGGCGCAAACGCTCACGGACAAGGAATATCAGATCCTGCGTAACGCATCGCTCGCGGTGTTGCGCGAGATCGGCGTCGACACCGGCGGTTCGAACGTGCAGTTCTCGATCAATCCGAAAGACGGCCGGATGATCGTGATCGAAATGAATCCGCGTGTGTCGCGTTCGTCGGCGCTCGCTTCGAAGGCAACGGGTTTCCCGATTGCCAAGGTCGCGGCCAAGCTCGCGGTGGGCTATACGCTGGACGAGTTGAAGAACGAAATCACCGGCGGCCAGACCCCGGCGTCGTTCGAACCGACCATCGACTATGTCGTTACCAAGATCCCGCGTTTCGCGTTCGAAAAATTCCGCGAAGCCGATTCGCGCCTGACCACGCAGATGAAGTCGGTTGGCGAAGTGATGGCGATCGGCCGCACCTTCCAGGAGTCGTTCCAGAAGGCGCTGCGCGGTCTGGAAGTCGGCGTGGACGGTCTGGACGAAAAGACCGATAACCGCGACGAGATCATCCGCGAGATCGGCGAAGCCGGTCCGGACCGTATCTGGTTCGTGGGCGACGCGTTCCGGGTCGGCATGACGGCCGAGGAGATTTTCGAAGAAACCTCGATCGATCCGTGGTTCCTCGCGCAGATCGAGCAGATCGTCCTGAAGGAAAAGGCGCTGGCCGGCCGCACGCTCGCGAGCCTTTCGAAGGAGGAGCTGAAGTATCTGAAGCAGAGCGGCTTCTCGGATCGTCGTCTGGCGAAGTTGCTTGGCGCGAAGCCGGCGGAAGTGCGTCAACGTCGTATCGAGTTGAACGTGCGCCCGGTGTACAAGCGCGTCGACACGTGCGCGGCCGAGTTCGCCACGAAAACGGCCTACATGTACTCGACCTACGAGGAAGAGTGCGAGGCGAACCCAACGAACAACAAGAAAATCATGGTGCTGGGCGGCGGCCCGAACCGGATCGGCCAGGGCATCGAGTTCGACTACTGCTGCGTGCATGCCGCGCTCGCCATGCGCGAAGACGGTTATGAAACGATCATGGTCAACTGCAACCCTGAAACCGTTTCGACCGACTACGACACGTCCGATCGTCTGTACTTCGAATCGCTGACGCTCGAAGACGTGCTCGAAATCGTCGACAAGGAAAAGCCGGTCGGCGTGATCGTGCAATACGGCGGTCAAACGCCGCTGAAGCTCGCGCTCGATCTCGAAGCGAACGGTGTGCCGATCGTCGGCACGTCGCCGGACATGATCGACGCCGCGGAAGACCGCGAGCGTTTCCAGAAGCTGCTGCAGGATCTCGGTCTGCGTCAGCCGCCGAACCGCACCGCGCGCGCCGAAGACGAAGCGCTCAAGCTCGCCGACGAAATCGGCTATCCGCTGGTGGTGCGTCCGTCGTACGTGCTGGGCGGCCGTGCCATGGAAATCGTCCACGAGCCGCGCGACCTCGAGCGCTACATGCGCGAGGCCGTGAAGGTGTCGAACGACTCGCCGGTGCTGCTCGACCGCTTCCTGAACGACGCGATCGAATGCGACGTGGATTGCATCTCCGACGGTGAGGCGGTGTTCATCGGCGGCGTGATGGAGCACATCGAACAGGCCGGCGTTCACTCGGGCGACTCGGCGTGCTCGCTGCCGCCGTATTCGCTGTCGAAGGAAACCGTGGCTGAGCTGAAGCGCCAGACAGGCGCAATGGCTCGGGCGCTGAACGTGGTCGGCCTGATGAACGTGCAGTTCGCGATCCAGCAGGTGCCGCAGGCGGACGGTTCGAAAGAAGACGTCATCTACGTGCTCGAAGTGAATCCGCGCGCTTCGCGCACGGTGCCGTACGTGTCGAAGGCCACCAGCCTGCCGCTCGCGAAGATCGCGGCGCGCGCCATGGTCGGCCAGACGCTCGCGCAGCAAGGCGTGACGAAGGAAATCGACCCGCCGTACTTCAGCGTGAAGGAAGCGGTGTTCCCGTTCGTCAAGTTCCCGGCCGTCGATCCGGTGCTCGGACCGGAAATGCGTTCGACCGGCGAAGTGATGGGCGTGGGCCAGACGTTCGGCGAAGCTTTGTTCAAATCGCAACTCGCGGCGGGTTCGCGTTTGCCGGAGTCGGGCACGGTGCTGTTGACCGTGATGGACGCGGACAAGCCGAAGGCCGTCGAAGTCGCGCGCATGCTGCACGAGCTCGGTTATCCGATCGTCGCGACCAAGGGTACGGCCGCCGCGATCGAAGCGGCCGGCGTGCCCGTCAAGGTCGTCAACAAGGTGAAGGACGGCCGTCCGCACATCGTCGACATGATCAAGAACGGGGAAATCGCGCTGGTCTTCACGACCGTCGACGAAACCCGTGCCGCGATCGCCGATTCGCGTTCGATCCGCATGAGCGCCCAGGCGAACAAGGTCACGTACTACACGACCATGTCCGGCGCGCGCGCAGCAGTGGAAGGTTTGCGCTATTTGAAGGACCTGGAAGTCTATGATTTACAAGGCTTGCACGCTCGCCTAAACTAAGGCTTCGAATACCTGTCCAAGATGTAAGTGCCGCGGTTAAGCGGCGTTCCGCAGGTGCTTGGCGCCGGGTTTTGCCCGGTGCTCTGCCCCCGCGGAATGCACTTAACCGCGGTGATTTTTTTTACGGCTGTTTTTTGCATAGAGTTGTTTATGAGCACTGTTCCATTGACTAAGCGCGGCGCGGAAATGTTGCGCGATGAATTGCAGCGCCTGAAATCGGTTGAGCGTCCCTCGGTGATCAATTCGATCGCGGAAGCGCGTGCCCAGGGCGATCTGTCGGAAAACGCGGAATACGACGCGGCGAAGGAAAAGCAGGGCTTTATCGAAGGCCGGATCGCCGAAATCGAATCGAAGCTGGCCGGCGCGCAAGTGATCGATCCGGCGGCGGTGGAAGCGGACGGTCGCGTGGTGTTCGGCGCAACGGTGGAGCTGGAAGACCTGAATTCGGGTGCGTCCGTCAAGTATCAGATCGTCGGCGACGACGAAGCGGATATCGACCACGGTCTGATCTCGATCAGCTCGCCGATTGCGCGTGCCCTGATCGGCAAGTCGGAGGGCGACGTTGCATCGGTGCAGGCACCGGGTGGCGTGCGCGAATACGAAATCATCGCGGTCAGCTACGTTTGAACGCGCCGCTGGTGCCCCAGATGCCACATCGACTATTCCGGTTATTTACGGTGGTATGGGTCGGCAGTCTGCTGACTATCGGCTATGCCGTCGCGCCCGTGCTGTTCACCTCGCTCGACCGGATGACGGCGGGCGCGGTCGCGGCGCAACTGTTCCGCATTGAAGGGGTGCTCGGGGCGGTGTGCGGCATTTTGCTGCTGGGTCTCGCGAATGTACTGGTTCGCCGCGGCGGTGACACCTATCGCCGGTTGCGCTGGCTGATCGCGAGCATGCTGGTGTGCGTGCTGATCGGCTATTTCGCGTTGCAGCCGTTCATGAATGCAATGCGCGTTGCCGCGCTCGAAGCGGGCAGCGATGTCGGACATTCGGCTTATGCGACGCGCTTTGGCATTTTGCACGGCGTGTCGAGTCTGTTCTATCTGATCGAAAGCCTGCTGGGCGTGGCGCTGGTGTGGAAGTTACCCGCGGGTGCAAGCGGTGCTGCGGCGGAGCACGGTGCCCGCGGCACGGCGGGCAAGGTCACGGGCCAACGCGGTTGACTGGCGGAGACTCTCCGGTTTGCGTGCAAATCGCCTTGGCGATTTGCACGAGCAATGTAGAGCTTGCAGGTCATGGCTGGCAGTCAGCGCCGAGGTGCGGAATTTGCCCGCACCCCTCATCTTTCGCTTATTTCGACGACTGATGGGCGCGCTTCGCGCTGCTTTGGCGCTTCTTGGCGCGCTTGATGTTGCCGCCTTGAGTCACACGTTCATTGCCGCGCACCACGACCGCTTTGGCCTTGGGTTTGCGCATCGGGATTTCGCTGGGCTTCACGACCGTTACGACGCGCGGCGCACGGCCCTTGCCCGGTTTGGCTTCCACAGCGGCTTCGCGCGCGCTCGGCAGCGCGCCGCGTTTGGCCTTCACCGCCGGTTGTGCGGCTTCCGGTTTCCAGATCACCAGCAGCTTGCCGATATGTTGGATCGGCGCCGCGTTCAGCTTCTCGCAGATTTCTTCGTAGATCGCAAGGCGCGCTTCGCGTTCGTCGCCGAACACGCGGATTTTGATGAGCTGATGAGCGCCAAGGTGAACCTTGATCTCGGAGAGCACAGCGTCGGTCAAGCCTTCGGCGCCGACGAGCACGACCGGTTTGAGCGCATGTGCCTGGGAGCGCAACTCGGCGCGTTGATCGGAAGAGACTTTGAGGGCGGGCATGGAAAGTGGGAGACTCGACTAAAATGGCGACACCTGCGTTCCCCGGTTCAGTCGTTCGATTGACTTGATTCGAGGCGATCCGGCAGGGCGGCGCGTCAGAACAACAGAATCGCGGATGGCCGCCAGTTTTGGCGGTGGCCGCGCGAATTAACCGCGTATTATCCGCTAAAGCGTGACATCACGCAGCAAGAGTTCAACGTTTAATGGCAAAAAACAAGTTCAATACCGCGTGGCTGCATGACCACATCAACGATCCGTACGTGAAAATGGCGCAGCGGGAAGGCTATCGCGCCCGCGCCGCCTACAAGCTCAAGGAAATCGACGAACAGGACAAGCTGATCCGCGCGGGGCAGGTCATCGTCGACCTTGGCTCGACGCCGGGCAGCTGGAGCCAGTACGCCCGCAACAAGCTTGCCAAAGGCGCTCAGCGCGACGCCGAGCGCGAAGGCGGGATCGACGGCACGATCATCGCGCTGGATCTGCTGCCAATGGAGCCGATCGCCGACGTCCATTTCATTCAGGGCGACTTTCGCGAAGACTCGGTTATCGCGCAACTGGAAGAATTGGTCGGAGAACGCCAGGTTGACCTTGTAATTTCGGATATGGCTCCCAACCTGTCGGGAGTGGCGGTGGCGGATGCCGCGCGGATCGAGCATCTCTGCGATCTCGCACTGGAATTCTCGCAAAATCACCTGAAACCGGATGGTGCCCTTTTAGTCAAATGCTTTCACGGCAGCGGTTACAGCCAGATTGTCGAAAAGTTCAAGCATCAGTTCAAGGTGGTGGCGGCCCGCAAGCCGAAAGCCTCGCGGGACAAGTCGTCAGAAACGTTTATTTTGGGTAAGCATCTCAAGCGGCCCGCATAGGGGGCTGCAGAACGGTTCAGCCTCTGCCGCCATGCGATCATGGCCTCGGGAATGGGTGCTGCAATGGCACGTTGTCCTATTTCTGTGGTAGTGAAACCTTATGGCAGGGGTCTGCGGACTGGATTAGAATGCTTTCGTGGTGCCGCAAGGAAAATGTAGGCGCCCGTCTAAGTGAAGGAGTGGTGCTTTGAACAACAATATGTTTTCGAAAGCAGCAGTGTGGCTGGTTATCGCACTGGTGCTGTTTACGGTGTTCAAGCAGTTCGACAAGCCCCGTGTCCAGGAAGGCGTTTCCTATTCGCAGTTCATGGACGACGCAAAGAACGGCAAAGTCAAGAACGTCATTGTCCAGGGGCGGAACCTTACGGTCACTCCAGCAGACGGCCAGAAGTACCAGATCGTGTCGCCCGGCGACATCTGGATGGTCGGCGATCTGATGAAGTATGGCGTTCAGGTGAGCGGCAAGGCTGATGACGAACCCAATGCGCTGGTGTCCGCGCTGTACTACCTCGGACCGACGATCCTGATCATCGGTTTCTGGTTCTACATGATGCGACAGATGCAGGGAGGCGGGAAAGGCGGTGCGTTCTCGTTCGGTAAATCCCGTGCACGTCTGATCGACGAAAACAACAACGCAATCAATTTCACCGACGTCGCCGGTTGCGACGAAGCCAAGGAAGAAGTCTCCGAACTGGTCGACTTCCTGCGCGATCCGCAGAAATTTCAGAAGCTGGGCGGCCGTATTCCGCGCGGCGTGCTGCTGGTCGGCCCGCCGGGAACCGGTAAGACGCTGCTGGCGCGGGCCATCGCCGGTGAGGCGAAAGTACCGTTCTTCAGCATCTCGGGTTCGGACTTCGTCGAAATGTTCGTGGGTGTCGGCGCGGCTCGTGTGCGCGACATGTTCGAACAAGCCAAGAAGCACGCGCCGTGCATCGTGTTCATCGACGAAATCGACGCGGTCGGCCGTCATCGCGGCGCCGGCATGGGCGGCGGTAATGACGAACGTGAACAGACGCTGAACCAGATGCTGGTCGAGATGGACGGCTTCGAAGCGAACTCGGGCGTGATCGTGATCGCTGCAACGAACCGTTCGGACGTGCTCGACAAGGCGCTGCTGCGTCCGGGCCGTTTCGACCGTCAGGTGTATGTAGGCCTGCCGGACATTCGCGGCCGTGAGCACATCATGAAGGTCCACCTGCGCAAGGTGCCGATTTCGAACGACGTCGACGCAGCGGTGATCGCACGCGGCACCCCGGGTTTCTCGGGCGCCGATCTCGCGAATCTCGTGAATGAAGCGGCCTTGTTCGCGGCACGCCGCGGCAAGCGGATCGTCGAGATGACGGACTTCGAAGACGCGAAGGACAAGATCTTCATGGGTCCGGAGCGCAAGTCGGCTGTGATCCGCGAAGAATCGAAGCGTGCCACGGCGTACCACGAGTCGGGCCACGCGGTGATTGCCAAGCTGTTGCCGAAGGCGGATCCGGTGCACAAGGTCACGATCATTCCGCGCGGCCGTGCGCTGGGCGTGACGTGGCAGTTGCCGGAGCATGACAACGAAACGTATTCGAAGGACTACCTGCTGGATCGTCTCGCGATCCTGTTCGGTGGCCGGGTGGCGGAAGAGTTGTTCCTGAACCTGATCAGCACCGGTGCGTCGGACGACTTCAACAAGGCGACGCAAACGGCGCGTGCAATGGTGGCTCGCTTTGGTATGACGGACGCACTCGGACCGATGGTCTACGTCGACGACGAAAACGACGCAACGCCGTTCGGGCGTGGTTTCACGCGCACCATTTCGGAAGCAACGCAGCAGAAGGTCGACGCCGAAATCCGCCGCGTGCTGGACGAGCAGTACAACCTCGCGAAGCGCCTGCTGGACGAGAACCGCGACAAGGTCGAAGCAATGACCGCCGCGCTGATGGAGTGGGAAACGATCGACGCCGATCAGATCAACGACATCATGGCCGGCCGTCCGCCGCGTTCGCCGAAGAGCTCGACGCCGTCGGCAACCGACGCCTCGTCGGGCGGCAGTCCGGGTACCGAGGTCAAGCCCGGTAGCGCAACGGCGCCGGCCTGATCGGCGACCAGTAGAAAGTGCGGGCCGGTGTGTTTCACACCGGCCCGTTTTGCATTTATCCGTTTGCGCGAAGCACCGCCACGTGTCGAAAGTCGAATTCCCCTCTCTGCCTATTCCCGAGCCGTTACAGTGCGGCCGCTTCAAACTGAGCTTCGAACGTCCGTTGGTGATGGGCATTCTGAACGTCACCCCTGATTCTTTTTCCGACGGCGGCCAATACGCAATGCGCGGCGATGCGTTGCGCCAGGCCGAGCGCATGATGCTCGACGGCGCGGACATCATCGACATCGGCGGCGAATCGACGCGGCCGGGCGCGCCGCCGGTGCCGCTCAACGATGAACTGGAGCGGGTGATTCCCCTCGTCGAGCAATTGCGCGGCGCGAATGTGCCGCTATCGGTCGACACATACAAGCCCGAAGTGATGCGCCACGCATTGGCCGCGGGTGCCGATATGATCAACGACATCTGGGGTTTCCGGATGCCCGGCGCAATCGGCGCGGTGTGCGACAGTGAATGCGGTCTATGCGTCATGCATATGCTTGGCGAGCCGCAGACCATGCAACTCGGCGAGCCTGTCTATGACGACGTGGTGAGCGCGGTTCGGGACTTTCTCGAGGAGCGGGTCGCCACGCTCGAGCAGGCGGGCGTCGCGCGTGCCCGCATTAGCGTGGATCCGGGTTTCGGCTTCGGCAAGGCCGTGGTCGAGCATAATTACGCGCTGCTCGCGCACCTGCCGGATACGGCGCCGCAGGCCGAGCCGCCGTATCCGATTCTTGCCGGCATGTCGCGCAAGTCGATGATCGGCGCGGTGGTGGGACGCCCGGCGCCGGAACGCGTCGCGGGCAGTATTGCAGCGGCGGTGTGCGCCGCTGAACGGGGCGCTGCGATTCTGCGCGTGCACGACGTCGCGCAAACAGTAGATGCATTGAAAGTCTGGGCAGCCATGCGCGAAGCGGCGAATCACAGCCGCGCGCGCGGTTGAGCCCACAAGCCAAGGAGGAATATAAAACATGGCACGTCGTTATTTCGGAACGGACGGCATTCGGGGCAAAGTCGGCGAAGGACCTATCACGCCGGAATTTGTATTGCGGCTCGGCTACGCGGCCGGCAAGGTGCTGGCGGGCGCGGACCGCTGGGCGAAGACGGGCACGCGGCCAACCGTGCTGATCGGTAAAGACACGCGGGTGTCGGGCTACATGCTCGAAGCGGCGCTCGAAGCGGGCTTTTCCGCGGCGGGCGTGGATGTGATGCTGGCCGGCCCGATGCCGACTCCCGGTATCGCCTATCTGACGCGCGCGCTGCGGCTCGCCGCGGGCGTGGTGATCAGCGCGTCGCACAACCCGTACTACGACAACGGTATCAAATTTTTCTCCGCCGACGGCAACAAGCTGCCGGACGAAGTGGAAGCGCAGATCGAAGAGCAGCTCGATCAGCCGCTCGCCTGCGCGGCATCGGAGCAACTCGGCAAGGCGCGGCGTCTCGACGACGCGGCCGGCCGCTATATCGAGTTCTGCAAGAGCACCTTCCCGGCCGCGTTCGATCTGCGCGGTCTGAAGCTGGTCGTCGACTGCGCGCATGGCGCCGCGTATGACGTCGCGCCGCACGTGTTCCATGAGCTCGGCGCCGATGTGATTCCGATCGGCGTCGCGCCGAACGGTTTCAATATCAACGACGGAGTCGGCGCGACCGCACCGGATGCGCTGGTGCGCGCCGTGCGGGCGAATCATGCCGACCTCGGCATTGCGCTCGACGGCGACGCCGACCGCCTGCAAGTGGTCGATGCCGCAGGCCGTCTCTATAACGGCGACGAATTGCTGTACATCCTCGTCAAGGACCGCATCGCCACCGAAGGCAAGGTGGAGGGCGCGGTCGGCACGCTGATGACGAATATGGCGGTGGAAGTGGCGCTGCAGGAAGCCGGCGTGAAGTTCGTACGCGCGGCGGTCGGCGACCGTTACGTGCTCGAGCAGTTGCGCGAACACGGCTGGCAGCTCGGGGCCGAAGGCTCCGGCCATATTCTCTCTCTCGACCGCCATTCCACGGGCGACGGCATCGTCTCCGCCCTGCTGGTGCTGGCGGCCATGAAGCGCAGTGACAAGACGCTCGCCGAGTTGCTTGGCGGCGTCACGCTGTTCCCGCAAAAGCTGATCAACGTGCGTATGAAGCCCGACGCGGACTGGAAGGGCAGCGACGTGATCCGCCGCGCCATCGCCAAGGCTGAAGACGCGCTGAACGGGCGCGGCCGCGTGCTGATCCGCGCGTCCGGCACCGAGCCGGTGCTGCGCGTGATGGTGGAAGCGGAAAATGTCGCCGACGCGGTTCAATATGCGGAGTCGATCGCCAGCGCGGTGAAGCAAGCCACTGCGTAAGCCAGCCCCTTTCTTGGGCGCGGCGCGGCGGGACATCGCAAGATCGTTCCGCCGCCGGTCGGCTGGTCCGCCGGCAAAGAAGCACCGCCAAACCGTCGGCTGCGTCAGCTAGCTTTCGGGCCGCGCTCAACATCCCACCTTTCGCCGTCGGCGCCACGCTCGCCAACTTCTCACACGCAAACGTTCGCGCCCCGTCTTTTTCGTCTAATCTGTAGAGCGGCGCACCCACCCTCAGCCAAACCGGCGGATTTTCCGTCCAAGCGCCTTTCACCTTAGTAATCCCACTGTCACATCCGTTTCACGGTAAGTCACGTTTTTGTCACAAAGAGACCCTAAGCTTCGCGGTGTTCGTATTACTCGCTCACACCGCTCACACCTTGGAGGTCTCATGAAATTGATGCACACCGTGTTCGCTGGCGTCGCTGGCGCGCTTTTCGCGATCGCAGCGCAAGCCGCAGACATCACCGGCGCGGGCAGTACCTTCGCAGCACCGATTTACACCAAGTGGGCTGACGCCTACCAGAAGTCGGGTGGCGGCAAGGTTAACTATCAGGGTATCGGTTCGTCGGGTGGCGTGAAGCAGATCGTCGCGAAGACCGTCGATTTCGCTGGTTCGGACGCTCCGCTGAAGGACGACGAGCTGGCCAAGGACGGCCTGTTCCAGTTCCCGACGGTGGTCGGCGGCGTGGTGCCGGTCGTCAACGTGCCGGGCGTGAAGCCGGCTGAACTGACGCTGTCGGGCGAAGTGCTCGGCGACATCTATCTGGGCAAGATCAAGAAGTGGAACGATCCGGCGATCGTTGCACTGAACCCGAAGGTCAAGCTGCCGGATACCGACATCGCCGTGGTTCGCCGCGCCGACGGTTCGGGCACCAGCTTCATCTGGACGAACTACCTGTCGAAGGTCAACGCCGACTGGAAGTCGAAGGTCGGTGAAGGTTCGACGGTCAACTGGCCGACGGGCACGGGCGGCAAGGGCAACGACGGCGTCGCGGCCTTCGTGCAACGTCTGCCGGGCGCAATCGGCTATGTGGAATGGGCGTACGCGAAGCAGAACCACATGACGTATGTCGCACTGAAGAACTCGTCGGGCACTGTGGTCGAGCCGAAGACGGAAACATTCAAGGCAGCGGCAGCAGGCGCGGACTGGTCGAAGTCGTTCTACCAGATCCTGACGGACGAGCCGGGCAAGAACGCATGGCCGATCGTCGGCGCGACGTTCGTGCTGCTTCACACGGCACAGGACAAGCCGGCGCAAGGCACCGAAACGCTGAAGTTCTTCGACTGGGCATTCAAGAACGGCACGCAAGCCGCGAACGATCTGGACTACATCTCGTTGCCGGATTCGGTCGTGTCGGAAATCCGCACGCAGTGGAAGTCGAAGGTGAAGGACGCTTCGGGCAAGGCAATCGCCGAGTAAGTCAGGCGCACAGCATCCGCAGTACGTAACACGTTGGCCGTCCTCTTGTGGGGACGGCCAACGGCTTTAACCCTCCGGCACCACCGGCCGCACGACACGTGTCATACGGCAACTGGAAACAGGTCCATCAGGCTCTCATGTCCGATATCCAATTAGCGTCCGGCGCGAGCAGGTCCACCCCGCCCGGCAGCGCATCGCAGCAGAAAGCGCCCAGCCGAGCCGGCGACGTGATCTTCGGCGGTCTCGCGCGCCTCGCCGCCATCGTCACCCTGTTGCTGCTCGGCGGCATCATCGTTTCGCTGATCGTCGCGTCCATGCCGTCGATCAGGCAATTCGGTCTCAGCTTCCTGTGGACCGCCGACTGGGATCCACCCAGCAAGCAGTTCGGCGCCCTGGTGCCGATCTACGGCACGATCGCCACCTCGATCATTGCACTCATCATCGCGGTGCCCGTCAGCTTCGGCATCGCGCTTTTCCTGACTGAACTCGCGCCCGCGTGGCTGCGCCGGCCGCTCGGCATCGCGATCGAGCTGCTCGCCGCGATTCCGTCGATCGTGTACGGCATGTGGGGTCTGCTCGTGTTCGCGCCGATCTTCGCGACGTGGTTCGAAAAGCCGCTCGGCGCCGTGCTCGGCGGCATTCCGGTAGTCGGTGCGCTGTTTCAGGGCGCGCCGATCGGCATCGGCATACTGTGCGCCGGGGTCATCCTCGCGATCATGATCATCCCGTACATCGCATCGGTAATGCGCGACGTGTTCGAAGTCACGCCGGTACTGCTGAAAGAGTCGGCTTACGGCATCGGCTGCACGACGTGGGAAGTCATGTGGAAGATCGTGCTGCCCTTCACCAAGAGCGGCGTGATCGGCGGCGTCATGCTGGGCCTCGGCCGCGCGCTCGGCGAGACCATGGCCGTGACGTTCGTGATCGGCAACACCAATCTGCTCGATAACGTGTCGCTATTTTCGCCGGGCAACAGCATTACGTCGGCGCTCGCCAACGAATTCGCCGAAGCGGATCCGGGGTTGCATACGTCGGCGTTGATGGAACTCGGCCTCATTCTGTTCGTGATTACTTTCATCGTGCTGGCGATTTCGAAGATCATGCTGCTTCGCCTCGAAAAAGGGGAGGGCGCGAAATGAGCCAGCCCACTTTGAATATGCCGGGTTCGACCGACGCCGCCGCGCTCGAAGCCATGCGCGTACGTCTGCAAGGCCGCCGCCGCATGAAGAATGCGGTCGCGCTGACCTTGTCGCTCGCCGCGATGGCGTTTGGTCTGGTGTGGCTGATCTGGATTCTGTACACGACCTTGCGCCTCGGCGTGGGCGGTTTGTCCGTCGAACTGTTCACGCAATCGACGCCGCCGCCGAACACCGACGGCGGTGGCCTCGCCAATGCGATCGTCGGCAGTCTGATGCTGGTTGGGCTCGCCACGTTCGTCGGCACGCCGATCGGCATTCTGGCCGGCGTGTATCTCGCCGAATACGGCCAGAGGGGTTGGCTCGCGAGCTTCACGCGGTTTATCAACGACATTCTGCTGTCGGCGCCTTCGATCGTAGTTGGTCTCTTCGTGTACGCACTGGTTGTCGCGAAGATGGGCCACTTCAGCGGCTGGGCCGGCGTGTTCGCGCTTGCGTTGCTGCAGATTCCGATCGTGATCCGCACCACGGAAAACATGCTGAAACTGGTGCCGAACGCGTTGCGTGAGGCAGCCTTCGCACTCGGCACGCCGAAGTGGAAGATGGTGCTGTCGATCACGCTGAAGGCTTCGATCGCGGGTATCGTCACCGGCGTGTTGCTCGGCGTGGCGCGTATCGCGGGTGAAACCGCGCCGCTGCTCTTCACGGCGCTGTCGAACCAGTTCTTCTCGCTGAACATGGACCAGCCGGTCGCGAACCTGCCGGTCACGATCTACAAGTTTGCGATGAGCCCGTTCGCGCAGTGGCAATCGCTCGCGTGGGCCGGCGTCTTCCTGATCACGCTCGCGGTGCTGGGACTGAACATCCTCGCGCGCACGATCTTCACGAACAAGTAAGGGCGGAGTGTAATCCGATGAATATGGCAGAAACTCAACTCAATCCGATCGCGCGTCCCACCGCGCCCGCCGGTTTCGACCCCGCCCAGAGCGGTCAATCGCAAGCGCCGTCGCGCCCGAAGATCGAGATCAACGACCTGAATTTCTTCTACGGCAAGTATCACGCGCTGAAGAACATCAACCTGCAGATTCCCGAAGGCAAGGTGACCGCCTTCATCGGTCCGTCGGGCTGCGGCAAGTCCACGTTGTTGCGCACACTCAACAAGATGTACGCGCTCTATCCGGAGCAGCGCGCCGAAGGCGAGATCCTGATGGACGGCGAAAACCTGCTGACCACCAAGCGCGATATTTCGCTCTTGCGCGCACGGATCGGCATGGTGTTCCAGAAGCCGACGCCGTTTCCGATGTCGATCTACGACAACATCGCGTTCGGCGTGAAGATGTTCGAGACGCTGCCGCGCTCGGAAATGGACGACCGTGTGGAGTGGGCGCTGACCAAGGCCGCGTTGTGGAATGAAGTGAAGGACAAGCTCGGCCAGAGCGGCTACGGTCTGTCGGGCGGCCAGCAGCAGCGTCTGTGCATTGCGCGCGGAATCGCGATCCGTCCGGAAGTGCTGCTGCTCGACGAGCCGTGTTCGGCGCTGGACCCGATTTCCACGGGCCGTATCGAAGAGCTGATCGCCGAACTGAAGAGCGATTACACGGTGGTGATCGTCACGCACAACATGCAACAGGCGGCACGCTGTTCGGACTACACTGCCTATATGTACCTCGGCGAGTTGATCGAATTCGGCGACACCGAAAAGATCTTCATCAAGCCGGTCCGCAAGGAAACCGAGGATTACATCACTGGCCGCTTCGGCTAAGTCGCCGAGCTAAAAAAGGGAGTACGACATGTCCGACAAACACCTGTCCAGCCAGTTCGACGCCGACCTGAATCTGGTTTCCTCCAAGGTGCTCGAAATGGGCGGCCTGGTCGAATCGCAGATCGTCAAGGCCATGCAGGCGCTCAACGATTTCGATCTCGACGTCGCCGAACAGGTGATCGCCGCGGAAGAACGCCTGAACGCAATGGAAATTGAAATCGACGAAGAGTGCAGCAACATCATCGCGCGCCGTCAGCCGGCCGCGCGTGACCTGCGCCTCCTGATCGCGATTTCGAAGACCATCACGAATCTCGAGCGTGCCGGCGACGAGGCCGAAAAGATCGCCAAGCGCACCAAGCGTTTGATGGAAGACGGCGCTTCGCGCACCATCAACATCGCGGAAATCAAGCTGTCGGGCGAAATGGCGGTGTCGATTCTGCGCCGCGCGCTGGACGCGTTCGCGCGCCTCGACACGGTCGCCGCCGCGCAGATCGTGCGCGACGATAAGGCAATCGACGAAGAGTTCCGCGCTTTCGTGCGCAAGCTGATCTCGTACATGACGGAAGATCCGCGTTCGATCTCGGTGGGCCTCGACTTTCTGTTCATCGCCAAGGCGATCGAGCGGATCGGCGACCATTCGAAGAATATCGCGGAGTTCATCATTTACATCGTCAAGGGTACGGACGTGCGGCACAAGTCACGCGACGCGCTCGAACGCGAAGCACTCAGTTAATCCAGATATAAGGACCAGAGGTGCCGATGCCCAGCAGCATTCTCGTCATTGAAGATGAGCCCGCCATTTCCGAATTGATTTCGGTCAATCTTCAACACGCCGGACACTGCCCGATTCGCGCGTACAACGCGGAGCAGGCGCAGAACCTGATCAGCGACGTATTGCCCGACCTCGTCCTGCTCGACTGGATGCTGCCGGGAAAATCGGGCATTGCGTTCGCGCGTGATCTGCGCAACAACGAGCGCACGAAGCATATCCCCATCATCATGCTGACCGCGCGCGGCGACGAGCAGGATAAGGTGCTCGGCCTCGAAATCGGTGCCGACGACTACGTCACCAAACCGTTCTCGCCGAAAGAGCTGATGGCGCGCATCAAGGCGGTGTTGCGCCGCCGTGCTCCGCAGTTGACCGAAGACGTGGTCGCGATCAACGGTCTGAAGCTCGATCCGGCAACCCACCGTGTGGCCGCGCATGCCGAAGGCAGCGAGATCAAGCTCGATCTCGGCCCGACCGAATTCCGTCTGCTGCATTTCTTCATGACGCATCCGGAGCGCGTGCACAGCCGCACGCAATTGCTCGATCAGGTGTGGGGCGATCACGTATTCGTCGAAGAGCGTACGGTCGATGTGCATATCAAGCGTCTGCGCGCAGCGCTTAAGCCGGCCGGCTGCGATGCTATGATTGAGACGGTACGCGGCAGCGGCTACCGGCTCGCGAAGAGCGCCTGAGCGACGTTCACGGTTGCGGCGTGCGGGCCGCACGCGCGGGATACGTCATCGTCGCAACGCTTTGTCACCCTTCGCAATGTCAGGCGCCGTGATTCACATTCCGGTGCATGGGCTTTTCTCTTCGATCGCTAGACCATGAACATCATCTGGGCGCGCTCCATCGTGTCGGTCGTGCTGCTGGCTGTTCTGTGCGTGGTGGTCGGCGCACTCGTGAACGTCAAGACAGCGCTCGTTCTTGCGATTATCATGCTGCTCGCGCAGAGCGTCTTCAGCACCTTCCATAAACAGCGTCTGTGGCGTTTGCTCGACGCGCCAGTCTACGGCGAAGTGCCGAGCGCTCCCGGCATCTGGGGCGAAATCTACTACCGTTTGCACAAGCTCGCGAAGCGCTGGCACGCCCAGGTGCGCCAGGTCGAGCAGCAGCATTCGCGTTTCATCCAGGCGATCCAGGCTTCGCCGAACGGCGTGGCGATGCTCGACGATCATGACCAGATCGAGTGGTGCAACGCCATCTCCGAACTCCATTTCGGGCTGGATGCGAAGCGCGATCTGCGCCAGCACATCACGCATCTGGTGCGTCAGCCCGATTTCGTCCGTTACCTGAATTCGCATCGGTACGAAGAGATGCTGATCATGCGCGGCATGGGCGACAAGCGTCAGAACGTGCTCTCGGTGCAGGTGTTTCCGTACGGCGAGAACCGCAAGCTGGTGCTTTCGCAAGACATCACCGAACTCGAGCGGACCGACGCGATGCGGCGCGACTTCGTCGCCAATGTTTCGCATGAGTTGAAGACGCCGCTCACCGTGCTCTCCGGTTTTCTGGAGACCATGCGCGAGTTGCCGCTGAGCGAGGGTGAACGTTCACGCTATCTCGAACTGATGGAGCAACAGGCTTCGCGCATGCGCCATATCGTCAACGATCTGCTGGTGCTCGCCAAACTCGAAGGCGACAACAAGCCGCCGAGCGATCAGATGATCGACATGCGCGCGGTGTTGCGGCATCTGCGCGACGACGCGCAGAGCCTGTCGAGCGATCATCACAAGATCGTATTCGATGTCGACGAAGGACTCACCGTCACGGGCGTTGAAACGGAAATTCTCAGTGCATTCGGCAATCTGGTCACGAATGCGATCCGCTATACACCGGACGGCGGTGCGATCCGGGTGTCGTGGCACGCACAAGGCGGCAATGCGGTGTTTTCCGTGACGGACAGTGGACTGGGGATTCCCACTGCGGACATTCCGCGGCTGACCGAGCGCTTCTATCGCGTCGATCGTAGCCGTTCACGCGACACCGGCGGCACGGGTCTCGGTCTTGCGATCGTCAAACATGTGCTGCAGCGTCACGACGCACAGCTCGACGTGAAGAGCGAAGAGGGACGCGGCAGCACGTTCACGGTGCGCTTTCCGGTGTATCGCACGGCGCGCCGGCAACCGGCGCCGGTTTGAGCGCCCATGTATCGTTTGCATTGGTTCGTCGGTATGCTCGCGTAGCCCACCGTGAGTCGATTGAGCGTTTAATCGACTCAAATCATGAGCGGATACCATCTCCGTCCTGAATTGCCGCATGCAGGTGATTTTGGGGCTGACGTTGCCCGCCGCCGGGAAAGCTCCTTTCAAAGCGCGGGAAGGAACGTGCTCGACGGCGTGTGGCGAGTGTTGTTGCCAACTCACAACTCGCCGAAGCGAGCCTGATCATCACGAACAGAATTTCCCCAGCAGACTCATCTGCGCGTTGCGCGAAGACTTGCCCGGTCGGCGGCGCCGGTAATGGCCGTCGCTTTGCATCAGCCAGGCGGACTGATTGTCACCGAGAAATGCCGACAGACCTTCGGCGATCACACGCCGCTTGAGGCGCCGGTTGTTGACCGGGAACGCGACTTCCACGCGCCGGAAGAAATTGCGGTCCATCCAGTCGGCGCTCGACAGATACACCTGTTCCCGGCCGTCGTCGTAGAAGTAGAAGATGCGGTGATGTTCGAGAAAGCGCCCGACGATCGAGCGCACGGTGATGTTCTCCGAGAGGCCCGCCACGCCCGGCTGCAACGAACACACGCCGCGCACGATCAGATCGATTTTCACGCCGGCCTGCGCGGCTTCATACAACTCGGCGATCACCGTGGGTTCGAGCAGCGCGTTCATCTTCGCGACAATGCGCGCTTTCTTGCCGGCGCGCGCATGCTCGGCTTCGGCGCGAATCGCCTCGACCAGTTTGGGATGCAGCGTGAACGGCGACTGCCACAACTCGTGCAGCTTCAGTTCGCCGCCAATGCCGGTCAGTTGCTGGAATACGTGATGCACGTCTTCGCAGATTTTCTGATCGGCGGTCATCAGGCCGAAGTCGGTGTAAAGACGCGCCGTACGCGGATGATAGTTGCCGGTGCCGAGATGGACGTAACGCTTGAGCGTGGTCTTGCCGCCGGTCGACACGCGCCGCACGATCAGCATCATCTTCGCGTGGCACTTGTGGCCGACTACGCCGTACACGACGTGCGCGCCGACCGCTTCGAGCTGCGAGGCCCAGTTGATGTTGGTTTCTTCGTCGAAGCGCGCGAGCAGTTCGACCACCACCGTGACTTCCTTGCCGTTGCGCGCGGCTTGCATCAGCGCGTCCATCAGCGGCGAATCGGTGCCGGTGCGATAGATGGTCTGTTTGATGGCCACCACGTTCGGATCTTTGGCGGCTTGCAGCAACAGTTCGAGCACCGGTTGAAAACTCTCGTACGGATGATGCAGCAGCACGTCGCCCTGATCGATCACGTCGAACATGCTGGCGCTGTTGGCGATCTGCGGCGGAATGGCGGGAATGTGCGGCACGAACTTCAGATCGGGGCGGTCCACCATCTCCGGCAACTGCATCAGCCGCACCAGATTGACAGGGCCGTCGGCGTAATAGCAGTCCTTGTCGGAAAGGCTGCTTTCGTCGAGCAGGCGCCGCACCACATGTGTGGGCGTTTCCGCCGACACTTCGAGCCGCACCGCGTTGCCTAGATGCCGAGCCGGCAACTCACCCTGCAACGCGACCCGCAGGTTGGTGATTTCATCTTCGTCGACGAACAGTTCGCTGTTGCGCGTGATGCGAAACTGATTGCAACTGCGCACGACGAGATTCGGAAACAGTTCGCCGACAAAGCGTTGCAACAGCGAACTCAGCAGCACGAAGCCATGCGGGTAGCCGGATAGCTCTTGCGGCATGCGCACGAGCCGCGGCAGCGCACGCGGCGCCTGCACGATGCCCATCATCGCCTGACGGCCGAACGCGTCCTTGCCTTCCAGTTCGACCACGAAGTTCAGGCTCTTGTTGAGCACGCGTGGAAACGGATGCGCCGGATCGAGACCGATCGGCGTGAGCACCGGCAACAGTTCGTCGAAGAAGTAGTTGCGCGCCCATTCGGTCTGCGCTTCGTTCCACGCTTCGGTGCCGTGAAAATAGATGCCTTCCGCTTCGAGCGCGGTGAGCACCGTGTCGTGCAGCATGGTGTATTGACGATGCACGAGCTTCTGCGCGCGTTCGACCACGAGGTCGTACACGTGCTGCAGCGACATGCCGTCCGGCGACAGCGCGCCGGGGTTGTCGCGCATCTGCTCCTGCAGTCCGGCCATGCGGACTTCGAAGAATTCGTCGAGATTGCTACTGGTGATGCAGATGAAGCGCAGGCGTTCGAGCAAAGGGACGGCTGGGTCGGCAGCTTGTGCCAACACACGCTCGTTGAAACCCAGAATGCCCAGCTCGCGATTCAATAAGGGGTAGCGGATGGACATCGGCAGCGAGAATGGAATGTCAGGAAGAGAGGCGGAAAGACGCTCGGAAATTCTCACAGTATGATGACGTTGTTATGACATTCTCGATCTTTTAAATTTTACGCCGGATTCGCTGCGTGTCGTCAATATGACGCAGTTCATATGGGACCATAGTTCCCCCCAACGCTGCGAGGTGACATCGTGAGGTCCGGTACGCTTAGAATGGTGTCTTTGAACAGCGCGGCCGGCCAGAAGGCGTCCAGGGCGTCGAATGGACATCCGGCTCCCAATGCATCCACCGCCGCCGCGCTTGCGCGCATGGAGTCCGCTTACTCGATGGTCACTACGCCACAACTCCTCGCTGCCGTCGATCTCGGCTCGAACAGCTTCCGGCTGATCGTCGGCCGGGTCGAGGAAACCGACGCGGGCAGCCAGATTTATCAGGTCGACGCCTTGCGCGAACCGGTCCGTCTTGCCGCTGGCCTGTCGCGCGACAAGATGCTCGACCGCGCTTCGCAGGTGCGCGGCTGGGACGCGCTCAAGCGCTTTGGCGAGCGTCTGCGCGACTTTCATCCCGATCACGTCCGCGCGGTCGCCACCAATACGCTGCGCATCGCCAAGAACGCCGGCGAATTTCTCGGCGAGGCGCAAGCCGCGCTCGGCTTCCCGATCGAAGTGATCGCCGGACGTGAAGAAGCGCGCCTGATCTATGCAGGGGCCGCACACTCCGTGCCCGCGAGTCCCGGCAAACGCCTCGTGGTCGATATCGGCGGCGGCTCGACGGAATTCATCATCGGTTCGCACTACACGCCGATCAAGATGGAGAGCCTGTATATCGGCTGCGTGAGCCATAGCCGTGCATTTTTCCCGGCCGGCAATGTCGACGAATACACCATGCGCCAGGCCGAGCTTGCCGCGGGGCGCGAAATCCAGATCATTTCCGCCGAGTACAAGAAAACCGGCTGGGAGCAGGCGATCGGCTCGTCGGGCACGGCGCGCGCGCTCGCTGAACTGGTCGAGGCGAACGGCTTCAACGACGCGGGCATCACGCACGGCATTTCGCGCGGTGGGCTCGAACGGCTCAAACGCGCGCTGATCAAGGCGGAGAACGTCAATCGGCTGAAGCTCGTCGCGCTGAAGGGCGATCGCATTCCGGTGCTGGCCGGTGGCCTGTCGATCATGATCGCGGTGTTCGACGAACTGGGCGTCGAATACGTCGACACCACGGACGGCGCGCTGCGTCTGGGCGTGCTGTACGACCTGCTGGGCCGCTCGCAACACGAAGACATGCGCACGGTGACGGTGGAGGGCTTCATGCGCCGCTATGGCGTGGATCGGGCGCAGGCGGGGCGTATCGGCGAACTCGCGGTGCGCTTTTACGATCAGTTCGCGGAACCCGACGAGGAGCGCCGTGCGGAAAACCGCATGTTTCTCGGCTGGGCGGCAGCGTTGCACGAAATTGGTCTGTCCATCTCGCATAGCGCGTATCACAAGCATTCGGCCTACATTGCCAGCAACGCGGATATGCCAGGCTTTTCGCGCACCGACCAGGCGCGGCTCGCCGCGCTCGTGCTCGGCCATGCGGGCAAACTCGGCAAGCTCTCGCAAACGCGCGAAGTGGAGTGGCCGCTATTGTTCTGCCTGCGACTCGCGGCGCTGCTGTGCCGTCGGCGTGCCGATGTCGGCTTGCCGGGAATTTCGGTGGCACAGGTCAACAATGGTTATGAGGCGCGTTTGCCGAACGAGTGGGTGGGCAACAATCCGCTTACCGACTACAGCCTGATTCAGGAGGCCGCGGAGTGGGAAAAGGTTGGCATTCCGTATCGTGTGGTCTATACGGACGATTGAAGCCGCTTAAAGCCTCGTGCGAGGCGCATGAATGAGAAAGCCCGGCATGTCGCCGGGCTTTTTTTACGGCCGTTAGCCCGTTCAGCGCGGCAAGGCGTCGCCGAGGAAATGGCGAGCGTAACGTGCATTGATATCGGACAAACGGAACAGCGTCAGAAAGTCCGCGGTATTGAAGTCGGGATCCCATGCCGGTGCGCCGCAAATCTTCGCGCCGAGCCGCAGATAGCCCTTCACCAGCGGCGGCGGTGCCACTTCGGCACCCGTTTGCAATTCATCCACCGGTAGCGGCGTGTGCGGGAACGCGCGATATTCCGGCGCCGTCAGCGCGTTGTCGCGCACCGAGCAATACAGATTCGCCGCATAGTGGCCGCCGTCGACCATCGCGACGCTCGCGCAGCCGAGCATCGTCTCGTAGCCGTTGTGCTTCATGTAGGCGGCGAGGCCCGCCCACAACGACATGATCACCGAGCCGCTGCGATAGTCGGGATGCACGCATGAGCGGCCCACTTCGACCATCTTGGCGCGCAGGTGCGTCAGGCGCGACACGTCGAATTCGCTTTCCGCATACAGGCGGCCGATGCGCGCGGCCTGATGCGGCGGCAACGCGCGATACGTGCCGACCACTTTCAGCGTGTCGAGATCGCGCACCAGCAGGTGATCGCAGTAGGAGTCGAACGGATCGACGTCGAGCCCCGCAGGGCCCGTCAGGCGTGCGCCCATTTCGTCGGCGAACACGCGGTAGCGCAGACGCTGAGCCTCGCGCAGTTCTTCGTCGGTACGCGCCCACGTAACCTGCAGACGATGCTGGGCGGTGACCGTTTCTTCGGCGCGCGGCAGACGGCGCGACTCGAAGATCGAAGCGAGGGGCAGGGTAGGCGTCGGCAGTTCTCGCATGGGGGATCCTGGTCGAAAAAAGGGAGATTTCTTTTTTCGCCAATGTAGTAACGCCTGGTGACGCTCGCATGGCAAAGCCATGACGATTGGATGACTGTGCGTAAGCTGCGTGCCTGCGGCTTGTAATCTCGCGACTGGTGTCGGCAAGTGTTGTTCCCGCGCGAAAGGCGGGGAGTGGCGCGCTGGTCCGGCGCGGTTGGAGCGCCGGGACGATGTGGTCCCGGCGCAGTGAGATGAGGTGCCTGACCGATGCGAGCGGCGCGGCAGCGTTCGTGCGCCGTGTGGGCTGGCGCAGGCCCGGTTGAACCGGATCAGACCAGATCGGGGCTTATCGCGGCGCGCAGCACGGCCTGGTCGTCGCCGTCGCGTTCACGGCTTGCAATCCACCATACGCCGGCTTTCTTGAGCGGCCAGCTTGCTTCGCTATTGCCGAGCAGACGCGCGGCAACATGGCCGAGCGTTGGTTGATGGCCGACTATCACCACCGTTTGCGCGACGCCTCCAGGCCATCCGGCTGCGTCCAGCACATTGTCCGCGCTCGCGTTGGGCGCGAGTTCGCGTACGACGCGATACTGGTCGCTCAAGGTCTCGGCGGTCTGGATGGTGCGCACAGCCGGACTCGCGAGCACGAGGGCGTCGTCGGGCAGCCGCGTGCGCAGCCATTTGGCGACGTTTTGCGCCTGCTTGCGGCCCCGGGTGGTGAGCGCTCGCGCGAGGTCGGTGCTGGCAATGTCTTCGGCTTCGGCGTGACGCCAGAGAATCAGATCCATGCGTGTCTCCTTGACTCTGGTTGCGGCGCTTGAGCCTGCTCAGGCATGCGCCGGGTTTCGATCACTGTCGCATGCGGCGTCGTGCGGCCGCAAGGCGATGGTTCAGGCGAATCATTCAGGCGGACGTATTTTTGGGAGGACTGTAAGCGCCACCGCCTGCAAGCGCCACCGCATATCGCAAGGGCGAACCCAAAAAGCAAAAACCCGCGAAGCCGAAGGCTACGCGGGTTTCATGTTGCTTTTCGTGGTCGGAGCGAAAGGATTCGAACCTTCGACCCTCTGATCCCAAATCAGATGCGCTACCAGGCTGCGCTACGCTCCGACGAATCCGAGATTCTACGTGGCATTGGGTGCCAGAGTCAATCACGATTTGCGCCGGACCGGAACGAACACTCGAATGCGCAGTTCGGCCGCGTTATATGCGGCCCATCAGCAGCAATACGATCACGATGATCAGCACGACGCCCAGGACTCCGGTTGGGCGGTAGCCCCAGCCGCTACTGTAAGGCCAGCTTGGTAGCGCGCCGATCAGCAGGAGGATGAGCACGATGAGCAGTATGGTTCCGATGGTCATTCTGGTTCTCCTTATCCAGCTTTTAAAGCCAGTTAGTCTGGTTGGTTCGGCGCATTCACGCCGGGACGCTCCACGCGCAGCCTGCGCGCCTTTGCAGGCTGAAGATCAGCAAGGCGTGTGCCTAAAGGGTGGTAAGGGACGAAAGGGAAAAGGGGTGTGCGGTGCGTGCGGGCGCCGGGAGACGACGCAACAGCACGAATGGCGCACAGGAAAAACTCGCGTGGCGATGGCGATGGCGGCCGTCATCGCACAATGTGTCAAAGCATGACCACCGCGCTCGCTTCAAGCGCGCTGGTGCGATCAAACCCGCCTGCCACGATAAGACCGCTGCCTGCATTATCGCCAGGCGGCCAATTCCCCGTTCAGTGCCGGCGACGCATCCAATGCGGCATATGCTGATGCGTCAGCCAGTGATGCACCATGCCTTCGCCGTCGTGTTCGCGCCGATACGTTCTCGCTTCGAAAATCGACAGTGCGAGTAGCACGAGCAGGCCTATTGCGAGTCCGATCAGACCCGCGATCGTTTCAGCGTCCATGGCAGCCTCCTTTGACATGCGGCGGTGACTTCATAGTAGGTCACGCACGACAAAATGGGAGGAGCCCCCTGCCTGCCGCGGCATCGCGGAACGCGCTTTGCGGGTAGACTCTCGGCGCCCGCGGCAGCAGGCTCACTGGCTAGCTGCCGCTTTTCGTTCTGCACCGGGAGACCACTGTTTATGATCCGCATTCCGATGACTGCGTTGCTGCTGATTGCCGGCCTTGCCGGCTGTGCGAACGACCCGTCCGGCCACCACGGCGGACCGCCGCCGCGCGACCCCGTCGACTATCACGGCGTGCCCACCGACACCCGTCCGCCCGCGATGGTGCCTGCGCCGGTCACGCCTTGAGCGCCGACCGGAAACGACATGGCGAGCCTGCCGGCTGGTAAAGGCGAAGCACCGGCGCGGGCACGCCGGCACCTCTGACCCGCGCAGACTGTTCGCGCGGAGAGCGCGGGCTGAAGTCATTCTAGGCGAGCGCTGCGCCGGATATGTGTGCGCTTGTTTCAAGCCGTAACTGGTTGCCGCGATGCGAAACGCGCAGCGTTTATGCCGCTGCACCGGCCATACCGCGTACGACAGCAGGCACATAGCGGCCGAGCGTGAGACCGCGCAGCGCCATGAAAAGCAGCATCGCGGCCCACAAGCCGTGGTTGCCGTAGAGCGCCAGCAAGGCCCACGAAGCCGCCACGAACAGCGCAAACGACACCACCATCGACGTCATCAGTTCGCGCGTGCGGGTCGCGCCGATAAACACGCCGTCGAGCAGAAAGCCCCACACGGACACCACCGGCGAGAGCGCGGCCCACGGCAGATACATCTCTGCGGTCGCGCGCACGGCGGCCTGATCCGTCAGACGTTCGACGATCCACGAGCCCGCGCCCCAATACACCAGCGAGAACCCCAGCGCGCCGAGTGTGGCCCACAGCGCAGTCACCTTGATCGCCTGGGTGAACGCATGCCGGTCGCGTGCGCCGATCGCCGCGCCGACCAGCGCTTCGGCGGCATGCGCGAAGCCGTCGAGTCCGTAGGCCATGAAGGTCTGAAAATTGAGCAGCAGCGCATTGGCGGCGAGCGTGGCGTCGCCTTGCCGCGCGCCCAGATGCGCAAACCAGCCGAACGACGAGAGCAGACACACCGTGCGTATGAAAATGTCGCGGTTGAGCACCACCAGCCGCCTGAGGGCGGCCGCGTCGAACAACGCGGCGCGGTTCAGCGCGGGCAGGCCGCGCGGCCTGCCGTACCATAACAGCGCGGCGCCGAGCACGAAGCCGAGTGCGTCGGCGGTGGCCGTGGCCGCGCCGATGCCGGCCACGCTCCAATCGAACACGTACACGTACAGCAGCACCGCCACGATGTTCACACTGTTGATAAACACCTGCGAGAGCAACGCGAGCCGCACCTGCTGCGTGCCGAGCAGCCAGCCGAGCACGACGTAGTTGCCGAGCGCGAGCGGGGCCGCCCAGATGCGCGCGTGGCAATAGAGCCGTGCGTTGCGTTGCACCGCGTCGCTGCCGCCGATCACGCGCAACGCGTAATCGATCAGCGGCATTTGCAGCGCCAGCACCACGGCGCCGATCGCGGCCGCCAGCAGCAGCGCGCGTACGACGTTGTTGCGCAACCCGGCCCGGTCGTTCGCGCCGTGCGCTTGCGCGACCAGACCCGTGGTGCCCATGCGCAGGAAGCCGAAGCCCCAGAACACGAAGTTGAAAAAGAGGCCGCCGAGCGCCACACCGCCGAGATACGAAGCGCCGTCCAGATGACCGGCGACGGCCGTGTCGACCGCGCCGAGAATCGGCTGCGTCAGATTGGCGAGGACGATGGGAAAAGCCAGCGCCAGCACCCGGCGGTGCCAGCGCACGGGAACGGCGGGCGCCGCTGCCGACGTGTCCGCGTCGTGCGCGGCGTCGCTCAATTGCGTTCCTGCACGCACACCCACGGCGAGACGACGACCGCCCAGAGATCCGGGTCGCGTGCGGCGAAGTCGGCGGCGGTTTCCGCCTGCACACGCTCGACGAGGCCGGCGGACAGCCATTGCGCGACCTGTGTGGTGTCGTCGCTGGCGATGGCTTCGGCAACGCTCACCAGGTCGAGGTCGCGCGCGACGCGCAACAGCATGCCGCGCGCAAAAAAGCGTTCGAGTTCGGGCCAGCCGATCTTGGCGGTTTCGGCCAGCAGCTTGGCGTACAGCGGGCTATGGGTGGCGTCGTTGGAAGTCATCGTAAGCATGTTCTGACGGGGCCGTTACTATAAACCATCAGCGCGGGCCGCCAGCGCGGCGCCCGTTCCGGTAGGCTATGGGGTTCCCGGAACTGATTCTAACCTTCATGTCTTTCGATTCAACGGCGCCGGCTGCGGGTGCCCAAGCTCCGATCGTGGCCGACGCCACGCTCACGCGCGCCGAGGTGGAGCAACTCATCGCGGCGAGCGGCGCCGGCAATCAGGCGCCGCTCCGTTTCACCGACTGTGATTTCGAGGGCGTGGATCTGTCGCGGCTCGATCTGCGCGGCGCCGGGTTTCATCGCTGCACGATCGTCGAGACTTCGTTTTTCGGCGCGAACCTCTCGCATACCCACTGGGTACGCTGTCGTGGCCGCGAGGCGGATTTCGCGTCGGCCGATCTGGTCGACGCGCAGTTTCAGTCAAGTGACCTGAACAACACCAGTTGGCGGCGTGCCAAGCTTGCCTCGGCGTCGTTTCACGGTTGCAAGCTGACCGGCGCCAATTTCGAAGCATGTGCGGCGCTGGGTTTGAGCTTCGTCGAAACCCTGCTGGTCGGCGCACATTTGCGCGGCCTGTCGTTTCGCAAAGCCACCCTGCATCAGCTGGATTTCTCCGACGCCGACCTCGCCGGGGTCGATTTCCGCGAGGCGATCTTCGACGGCGGCAGCCTGAAGGACGCGCATCTGAAGGGCGCGCGCTTCGACGGCGCGGATCTGCGCGAAGCCGACCTGAGCGGCGTGCGGCTCGTCGATGCAGCGCTCTTCAAGGGCGCGACGATCTCGCATGCCCAGGCGGCCGTGCTCGTTACCGAATTGGGTTTGCGCGTCATGTAGACGCGCGTTCCGAGCTGCCGCTTTTTAGCCATTCGGCCAGCTTGAACGATTTGCTGCCCGTGATTATGATTCGACTGGTCGAGCGATTAATGCCAGTCGATTTACCGGCGCGCAATTTGTCGGTGGATTCGGGATTTTTATTATTTTCGCTATTCGCGAATTTTTTTGTGAAGAAGTCGGCTGATTTATTCGATCTGGCCAATATCTGTCGATTACCGTCAATTGCCGGAAAGAGTGCGTTGGCGCACTAAAGCTACGCAAGACGCAAAGCGTCCGAAACATGCTGGACGGGTTAGTCGAAATCGGTCAGCGGCCTTTCCTCAGGCTTTTGCCGGCGTTTTTCGGCCAGGTGCAGGCGCTATGCGGCGCGCCGGGCAATTCATCGATTGAGAATTGCCGCATTACTGGCGTTCCAGTTGAAACGCCGGGCGCATCGAGCCTGTTTATTTCCGACTTCTCCCGTTCACATAGCGCGGAATCCGTACGCCGCATCACATTGCATGCGAAATTAATATATTGCGCTTGTAAAAGCGGGTTGTTAGATTTCGTTCTGGCGCATGGTGAACCGGTCCTTTGCCGATATGCGCCGAACCCCCGTTAGCCCGGCCCCGTGCCGGGCTTTTTTTCGCCGGATTCACGCCCGAGTCACTGCGGATTCACACGTGCGGCGGATCATGAAAACTTACTCTTCCTTCTCCGAGCATGACAGGGTTATTTATCTTCCTTGGCATCTGGCCGATCGCGCTCGGCGTGCTGCTCGCCTTCGCCGCGCGCATCGACCCGCGCTCGGGACGCTGGCGCCGCCGTTAGGCCGCGCGGTCGCGCCTGCGCGCCGCGCTGCGTTTTTTTTATTGCTTGCAGCGAACCACCATCGACCGGTTCTTCACGTTGGCGCCGAAGATCCCACCGACCGTGCCGCCCGAAGTCGCGCCGTTGTCGACATCTTTCGAAACGACCTCGTAGCCGTAGTTGCCGCAGACTTCGCCCGCGCGTTTGTAACACTCAGCCCAACTCGAACTTGCGTCGCTGCCGCTACAGTTGATTGCGAAGCCGGTGTCGCCGCTCGGCAGGTAGGTCATGGTGGTGGTGCTGGAGCAGGCGCCAAGGCTGCCGAGCGTCAGCAGGCCGAGACCGATCGCCGCAGCCGCCGCGGCGGACGCACATACGCTCTTCATAGAGGTTCCTTACAAATGACGGAGAGGGGCGTGGACTGAGGCCACGTCATGTCCTGATTGGGCGTTTTATAGCACGCCGGGTTCCCAAGGCCGCCTTGCACGGCGCGTGCCAGACACGGGACGACGCGCGCTTCATGGGCGCACAGGGACGGCGCAAGCCCGATCGGGACTGGCGAGCCGCCCGCCAGTCCACGCTTCGATGACAACCTTTAGCGAGGCGGCAGCGCCCGCGACGGATCGATCGAACGGCCCTGATAACGCAGTTCGAAGTGCAGCATCACGCGGTCGGTATCCGTGTCGCCCATCTCGGCGATTTTCTCGCCGCGCGTGACCGATTGGCCTTCCTTGACCAGCAACACGCGGTTGTGCGCATAGGCAGTCAGATACTCGGCGTTGTGTTTGAGGATCAGCAGATTGCCGTAGCCGCGCAAGCCATTGCCCGCGTAGACCACCGTACCGGGCGCCGCCGCGACCACGGGCGTGCCCGCTGCGGCCGAGATATCGATGCCCTTCGAATTGCTGCCGTCGAAACGCCGGATGACGGTGCCGTCGGCCGGCCATACCAGCGAGATCGTCGAAGCCGGCGCCGCGGGCGGCGCGCTGTCCGCGGGCGCCGGGCGCGGTGCCGGCGAAGCGCTGCCGTTGCCGCTGCTGCGCACAGCGCCGCCCGGCGGCGCGACGCGCAGAACCTGGCCGACCTCGATGCTGTCCGGATTGGTCAGATTGTTCCAGCGCACGATGCTTTGCACCGATTGCCGGTTACTGCGCGCGATCTTCGACAGCGTATCGCCCCGTTCCACCCGATAAAAGCCCGGCCCCACCGGTGCTGACCCGCACGCGGCGAGCAGTGCCACCAACGACGCGCAGGCGAGCCGTTTCATCATTTTTCTTCTGCTGAGCATTGGACCTCGCAAAGCGCTGCCGCGCGCCGATCCCGATCACGCGGCAGGTGGATACAAAGCGTCCGATTCTAACGGTTTTGCGTTGCAGCAGACGAAAAGCGGGCAGCGCGGCAGGCTCGCGCGGGGCGATGTGCGACGAAATGCGATGAAACCCGCTGCGAACCTGATCCCAAAAACCCGCTTCAAATCCGGCGCCGAGTCTACGTGTGGATTCCCGCGATCAACCCAGTTTGTCGACGGTGATGCGCAGCGCCGCGACCTCGGTTTGTCCCGGTTCGAGCCAGCGCAAACCCATGCCGTTGTGAATCGCGTCCGGCAGGCCGAGCCAGGGTTCGACACAGTAGAAGTCCGATTCCGCGGCTTCGGTCCACGTCGTCACGGCGTACCAGGGTATCGAGTCGGGCCGCTGCAGGTCGATCGTGACGATCCGGTCAAGACCCGGCGCGATGAGCCGCACGGGTTGATCCGGCGTGCCTGCGAGGCAGTGGAAGCGATCGTGAATGCGCGCCTCGTCGAGCGTATAGCGCGCTTCGCCGGGTTCGGCGGCGCTGATCGACCCGTCGTCCTGCTGATAGCGCCGCTCGGTGCGCGGCAACTCCAGCGAGGTCGCGGCGCGCTGCGTGTGCGGCAGCGTGAAGTAGAAATGATGCCCGGCGTAATAGGGCAGGCGCGAGGGCAGGCGCGAGGGCAGGCGTGCGTCGCCGGTATTGGTGGTGGTGAAGGTGACGTCGAGCGTGCGCGCATCCGCGAGACAGTAAGCGGCCTCGAACCGGAAGCCGAACGGATAGCCGTGGCGGGTCGCCTTGCTGTCGGTCAGGGTCATGCGCAGGCCGGCGCCGTGCACGTCGGCGTGGGCTTCGAACGGCAGGTCGCGGGCAAAGCCGTGCATCGGCAGTTCGCGCACGGTGCCTTTGGCGTCGCGCCAGTAGCCGATCTTGCCGTCCACCCTGTGCCGGCCGAGAAACGGGAACAGCAGCGGATTGCCGCCGCGAATCCGCGCGGGCTGGCTCCAGTCGGCGTGCTCCGGCCAATGGATGACCGCTTCGCCGTCGATCGTCCACGACATCAGACGGCCACCGGCTTGCGGCGCGAAACGGAGCACGGAGGCGTCCTGGTCGATCTCGAGAATGTCCTGTTGCGGGGAGAGGGGCATGGTCGATGGGCTGATCAGTAAGAGGTTGAAGGCGGGCGGACGGTGACCCGCCGGCGGTGCAATCGCGGCGCTGCGAGCGCTGTTGAACGTCGGAAATCGCCGCGCGTCGAGCCGCGAGAAGAACGATTTTGCGCTGCTTTCCGCTACGGGGAAACCCTTCTGGGGAAATTGCGGGTGTCGCCGGAAGGCCATCCTTCTGATAATTCGTCTGACTGCCCGGTTTCTTCGACGACCGGGCGAGACCGGCTCAGGAGGCTGTATGGATCTCGCAATGGCAATGGGTGTGGCTTTATTCGGCATGTTCGCAACAAGCACGGTCTACTTTTTTTACCAGCTCGAACGCTGATCCGCAGTCGCCATATTGCGCGGTGCGCTCATCAAGAAGCGCCCGGCAGGCGACCCGCCCGCTGAGCGTCCCATCAGGCAAATCGTTCTGCAGACCACATAAGGCAGCCACTCACGGCGCCTATTCTTTTTCCGCCGCGTAACAACGGTTTCGAGTTGTGACGCGGCGCACAATATTTCCCCTATCGCGGCGCAAACGCTTGGCGCTGGCATTGCAGCCAGGCATAATCGGTGCGCTTTTGACGCGCCCGCAGATTCCTTGTCCGGCGCGCAAGTCCCCGACATTCTCCTTACAAGGATCTGCCGCGTGAACCTGTCGTTTCTCATTTTCCTGAGCGTGCTGCAAGGCGTCACCGAACTGTTTCCGGTGAGCAGCCTCGGCCATACGCTGCTCGTGCCCGCATTGTTCGGTATGCATATCGACAAACACGCGCCGCAATTGCTGCCGTTCCTCGTCGCACTGCATCTCGGCACGGCGTTCGCGCTGCTGTGGTACTTCCGCAAGCGCTGGTGCGCGCTGGTGCGCGGTTTCTTCGCGTCGTTCGGCGGGCGCCGTAACGACGACGCGCACATGATGTGGGCGCTGATCATCGGCACGATTCCGGCGGGTCTCGTCGGACTGCTGCTGGAAAAGCGGCTCGAGAGGATTTTTCACGATTTGCGGATCGTCGCGATCGCGTTGATCGTCAACGGTGTACTGCTGTGGTTCGGTGACCGCCTGCAACGTACGCGTGCGCATCAGGCGCCGGAGAAGCTGACTTTCCGTCAGGCGTTTTTCGTTGGTCTCGCGCAGATCGGCGCGTTGATTCCGGGCTTCTCGCGCAGCGGTCTGACGATGATCGCCGGCAATGCGGCCGGCCTGACGGCGGAGAAGGCGGCGGAGTTCTCGTTCCTGCTCGGCACGCCGATCATCTTCGCAGCCGGTGTGCTCGAACTGCCGAAGCTGTTCCATGCACCGGGCCAACTCGCGGACGCGTTGCTCGGCGGCGTGCTGACCGCGATCGCCGCGTATCTCAGCGTGCGTTTCCTGATGCGCTATTTCGAAGGCCGCGGACGTCTGGCTTCGTTCGGCGTGTACTGCGTGATTGCGGGGATCGTGTTCCTCGGCTGGTTCCTGCTGCATCCGCAACCGGTCTGATGGCGTTCGCCATGTCCGTTGCGTGCTGGCGGGCAGGGAGCGATCGGTTATAATCCGGGCCCGGCTCAACCTGCCGGGCCCGTCTGTTTGAGGACCATGACTTGCGGCGGCGTTCGCGCCGGTTCGCGTAGTCTGCCCGGCGCGGGTGTGGATTTCCCGTCTCCGGCCCGGTCAGTTAGAATTTCGGTATTCCGCGAACCTTGTGGCTTGCTGATGCACGGGGTCCAATGCCCGGAAGCGGGTTCTCATTGCGGGCGATGCATGCTGTGCGTTGTTGCATCGCCTCACGTCATTACGGCAGTAGCTCAGCTGGATAGAGCATCGGCCTTCTAAGCCGAGGGTGGGGGGTTCGAGTCCCTCCTGCCGTACTTTTCATGCTTGCGAGTGAGCAAGGCCACGCAACGCCGCGTGGCCTGCTGCGGCTCGCGCCGGCACTCCTCAGCGGGAGCCGCACACCGCGCGCCCCTCGCCAGGCAACTGCTGTCAGGCTGCCGGTTTCACATCGATCGAATCGACGCGGTCCGGATAGAACGCGAGATGTTGCGCGATCTCCTTCACCGCCGCGTACGGCGACTCATAAGTCCACACCGCGTTCAGCGTCCGCTCGCCGCCGAGCGGAATGCTGTAGTACGCGCAATCACCCTTGTACGGGCAATAGGTCGCGTGATCGGTGCGCTCCAGCAGCGTCATCTCCACGTCGTTGCGCGGAATGTAATACACCGCCGGATACGACGCTTCGCGCAGCACCAGCGCCTTCTGCGTGTCGGCGATCACCTTGCCGGCGACTGTCACGACCACGCGCGCTTTGGCCGGTTCGACCGTGATCGGATGATCGGGACCGGGCACCTTGATGGTTTTTTCAGCCATGCTGTCGAACTCCTGAATGGGTGAACAAGCCTGCAATGTCTGGCGGACAGTATTGAGCCGCCGTCGACGAGACGATCGCGTCTTGGGTCGAAGCATACGCCGCTCGTGAAAATGCGTCGGACGCCGCGCGGCAGGCATAAAAAAGGGCAGCCGAAGCTGCCCGTCAAAGTCTTCCCCTCAGGCGGCGTGTTGTTGCTTGACGCTCAACGCCGACCGCCCGATACCGACCGCGCGTTGCCTTACGGCCGGATGTCCAACGCGCCTGTGAGATCGCCCATCGGCTTGCTGCCGTTGCTCACGAGCGCTGCGTCGCGCGCCGCGATACCCGGCAGCGTCGGCAGCGAGAAGCGGTGCGTGATGAAGCGCAGGATCGAGGTGGTGTCGTACTGCGTGTGGTCGACGTAACCCTTCTTCGCGTACGGCGAGATGATCAGCGCCGGGATGCGCGTACCCGGACCCCAGCGGTCGGCCTTCGGCGGCGCCACGTGATCCCAGAAGCCGCCGTTCTCGTCGTAGGTCACGACGACCAGCATGTTGTTCCACTGCGGACTCTTCTGCAGATGCGAAATCACGTCGGCAATGTGCTGATCGCCCGAAGCCACGTCGGTATAGCCCGGGTGTTCGTTCAGGTTGCCCTGCGGCTTGTAGAACGACACTTGCGGCAGCGTGCCGGTGTCGATCGCCTTGATGAACTCGGAGCCGGCCAGGCCGCCGTCGAGCAGATGCTGCGTGCGGTTCGCGGTGCCAGGCGCAAGATCGGCGAAGTAATTGAGCGGCTGATGATGCGGCTGGAAGTTCGGCGCCGTCAGATTCGCACCGTAGATCACATTCGACGTGCCGTTCTGCGCCGCCGACACCGCCGCGCCCCACGCGCCGCCGTACCACGCCCACGACACCTTCGCATTGTTCAGCAGATCGCCGATATGCTGCTGCGTCTGCGCGGGCAGGGTGGTGGCCTGGGTCGGATCGGCGAGATTCGCGTCGCCGCCCGTTGCCGCCTTGTTGCCGCTCGGCTGATACGGCGGCTGCATCGTGTTGATCGCGTAGAAGTCAGGCGTGAGGTTGCCCGAATTCACGTATTTCGGCGGGCCGCTCAGCGCCGAAGCCGGCGAGTTGCCCGCGACCTTCAGCGTGACGCCGTCGCTTTCCACCGACGAGATCGAACCGGCCGCCGGGCTCTTGTCTGCGTTCGGATAGGTCGGCGTGCACGCGCACACGAGCCACTGGTGGTTCAGGAACGAGCCGCCGAACGCGCCCATGAAGAAGTTGTCGGCGAGCGTGTACTGCTGCGCGATCTTCCACAGCGGCAGCTTGTCGGCATCGAGCGTGTAGTGACCCATCACGAGACCGCCCGAATCCGCCCACGCGGCGAACTTGTCGTTCTTGCCGCCGTTGATCTGCATCTGGTTCTCGTAGAAACGGTGATACAGGTCGCGTGTGGTGGCCGTGATCGGCGTATTGAAGCCCTTCGGGTCGTCGATCGCGAACGGGCTGTTCGGCAGATTCGCCGTCATCGCCTGGGTGACCACCGGCGTCACGCCGGTTTGCGTGAGGCCGTTCCACACCTGCGGCAGCGTCGCGAGCGGCGTGCCGTTGCGGTCGACCTGCGTGGCGCTCGCCGTCGTCACGTTCTGCAAACCGTTCGCGCCGGGGAAATTGCCGTACAGGTTGTCGAAGCTGCGGTTTTCCGCGTAAATCACCACGACCGTCTTGATCGAGGTGATGTCCGGCTGCGTGACTTCACTGCCGCCGCAGGCATAAAGGCTAAGCGCTGCTGCGATCGCGATAGGCGTCGCGCAGATCAGTTTCTTGTTCATTTGATGTGGTTTCTCTCTCTCGCGTTGGGGACGGGCCGCGTGCATTCCTTACACGGACGGCCGCCAGAGAAAGTTTGGCCAGGCAATTTGACAGAAAGATGTAATTAATTACGAATTGCTTCTGATATGAAGATTCCGTTGGCTACATGTCATTTTAAAGACATGCTAATGAAATACGCTCGCCGACTTCACTATCGCAAACTCACATCTTTCCTATGCGGCCAGGTCTGTCGGGAATTCGAAAAATAATCGCTGGAGTCGAGGTGCGGCGTTGTGCCGGGCGCACGTCGAAGCGCGTGCGGCTCGCGGCGGCGTTCGCGCTGACGGCCATGACCATGAGCCTTGCCGCGTGTGATGCGGGCGCGCCGGATACGGCGGCCGTCGCGAGTGAAGCGGCGAGCACGGGCGCTGGCGCATCGCATGCGTCCGTGCCGGTAGCGGCGGTGCCGGCCGCTGCCCATCAAGCGGGACAGACACGCGCGCAGGTCTACGAATCCGTACGGCAGATGACAGCGCTCGGCAAGCAGCTGTTTTTTGATGCGTCGCTCTCCGGCTCGGGCAAGCTCGCTTGTGCGTCCTGCCATAGTCCGGACCATGCGTTTTCGCCAGCCAACGCGTTATCGGTGCAACTGGGCGGTAGCGATATGCACCGCACGGGCATGCGCGCCGCGCCGACGCTGAAGTATCTGCAATCGGTGCCGGCGTTCGCCGAGCACTATCACGAGTCGGATGACGAAGGCGATGAAAGCGTGGACGCGGGACCGACCGGCGGGCTGACCTGGGACGGCCGGGTCGACCGCGGCGCTGACCAGGCGCGTATTCCGCTGCTGTCGTCGTTCGAGATGGGCAGTACGCCGGCCAAGGTCGCCGCGGCGGTCAAGGCCGCGCCGTACGCCGACGCTTTCCGCACGGCTTTCGGCGAACACGTTTTCGATAGCGACGATGCCACCTTCAAGGCTGTGCTGCAAGCGCTCGAAACCTTCGAGCAGACGCCCGAGATCTTCTATCCGTACACCAGCAAGTACGACGCGTATCTCGCGGGCAACGCACAGTTGACGCAAGCCGAGCTTCGCGGCCTGCAGCTCTTCAACGACGAACAGAAAGGCAATTGCGCGAGCTGCCACATCAGCCAGCGCACCAGGGACGGTGCGCCACCGCAGTTCAGCGACTTTGGTCTGATTGCGATCGGCGTGCCGCGCAATCGCGCGCTGCCGGTGAATCGCGATCCGCATTTCTACGACCTCGGCGCGTGCGGGCCGGAGCGAACCGATCTGAAGGGCCGTGCCGAGTTTTGCGGCATTTTCCGCACACCGACGCTGCGCAATGTGGCGTTGAAAAAGAGCTTCTTCCACAACGGCATCTATCATTCGCTCGATCAGGTGGTGCGCTTCTATGCGGCGCGCGACACGAACCCTGAGAAGTTCTATTCGGTGTCGAAAGGCAAGGTGCAGAAGTTCGACGATCTGCCGCAGAAGTACTGGGCCAATCTGAATACCGACCCGCCGTTCGACCGCAAGCCGGGCGACAAGCCGGTGTTCGACGAAGCTGAAATCAAGGACGTGGTCGCGTTTTTGAACACGCTGACGGACGGATACAAGGCGGGTGGCGGATCGGCCAATTCACTAGCCGCGAAATGAAGCGGAACGAAGCGAATCAAGGCGTGGCCGAAGGTGAGGCGACGGCTACGGCGCCGGCATGGTCCGCCGCTCAAGCCACGCTCAATCTCCTGCACTCGCCAGCAAGTAATAGCAGCCGACGAGCAGCCAGGCGAAGGACAATAGCAGGCAAGCAATGCCGCCGCGCATCAGCAGATTGGGCCAGCGAGCGCGAGGCAACGCGTCCATTCGCACGATGGGCCGCGCGAGCCCTGGATCGCGACGGATAGCCACCGGCACGAGCGCGACACAAAGCAGCGCCAGCGCGGCAGCGAAAAGTTCCAGGGCGGGCAGGATGTGCATGGCGAGAGGTCTTGAGCGTGTTTCGATCGCTGCGGAAGCGCGACAGGCCATCTTAAGAAAGCTTTCTGCTGCCCGGAATGGGAGACGTCCTAAAATGGGGTTTGGTCGCCCATCGGCGCCAGCGCATGATTCGGCGAGCGGTGCGGTACGCATGCCCGGTTCACGGGGGCTTGCCCTGGCTCACAGCTCAGCCGTTTCTCACTGTCGCTCTGGGGGCGACATGCTATGCTTTTGGGGTCCAGATCACGAGACGCCATGAGTGCGCTCGAGACCGTCCGAACACTTTCGAGGAGAACCCTTCATGTCGATGAGAACCCGTGCCCTGTGTCACCTGAGCGCCGGTAGTCTGTTGCTGGCCGGCGCGATCGGCGCGCAGGCAGCGAACCTCGGCTTTCTGAACGACACGCCGCTTAGCTACATGAAACAGCGCGACATCGACTCGGTGAAAAAGGCGGTCGTCTCCGCACTGAACGGCAAGCAGGACGGGGAAACCACGAACTGGGTCAACGAAGGCACCGGCAATAGCGTGAAGATCGACGCGGCGATCACGGTCGCGAGCACGGCCAAAGACGGCGAACGCACCTGCCGTGACGTCGGCGTCGTGCTGAGTGCCAAGGGACAATCCATGAACCTGCGCCCGCAATTCTGCAAGCAGGGTAGCGGCACCTGGCAATTGCAGAAAAAGCATTGAGCATGCAGGCGGTCAATGCGGCGCGTGTCCGCTTTCTGCCGCAGCGGTTCGAAGCCTTGCGCGTGCGTTTGAGCTTGGGTTCGCGTTCGCTTGAAGCGGTGTCGCAATGAACGCGCGGGTGATCTCATGCGGCATCGTGTTGCTTGACCCGGACGGCCGCGTGCTGCTCGCGCACGCCACCGAGACATCGCACTGGGACATTCCGAAAGGGCACGGCGAAGCAGGCGAGGCGCCGCATGTCACGGCGCTGCGCGAGATGGTCGAGGAGACCGGTATCGCCATCGAGCCCGCGCGCCTCAAAGATCTTGGCCTGTTCGTCTACCGGCGCGACAAGGATCTGCATCTGTTCGGCGCGCGTGCCACCGCCGACGAACTCGACCTGAGCGTGTGCACCTGCACGTCGCTCTTTCCACGCCGCTACGACGGCACGCTGATTCCGGAAATGGATGCCTACCGCTGGACCGCGCCGGACGAAGTCGACAGGTATGCGAGCCGCAGTCTCACGCGGCTCTTTCAGACCACGCTGTCGCTCGCGGAATTGCACCGGTCGCTATAACGGCAAAGCTGGCGACTGCATAGGCCGCCTGGCGGCTCAGTCGAGTGCGCGGTCGTTGGGATGCGCGAAGAGGGCGCGATTCTGTTCCGAGAGCGGAAAATTCAGATTGATGCCGTGCGGCGGAATGGGCTGCGTGAACCATTGCCTGTACAGACGCTCCGCTTCACCGGAAGTCTGGCCGCGCGCGATCACGCCGTTCACGAGGTTGCGAAATGGCTCGTCGCCCTTGCGGAACATGCACGCATAGACTTCATAGCCAAGCGGCGTGCCGGTCACCACGAAGTCGTCGGGGCGCGAATCGGTCGATTTGAAGCCGTACACGATCGGCTCGTCCATCACGAAGGCTACCGCCCGGTCGTCCTTGACTGCGCCAAAGGCTTCGAGGTGATCCCGCGCACTGGTGATGCGCATGTTCAGGTGCTTGTCGGTGTTCAGACGGCGCAGCAGACGTTCATCCGAGGTGCCCGCCGTCGTCACGACCGTTTTGCCGGCCAGATCCTGAAAATCCGTAATGCCGCTGCTTTTGCGCGCGATCATGCGCACGGCGTACTGGAAGAAACTGTTGGAGAACGCGGCCACACTTTCGCGTTCCACCGTGTGCGTGGTCGAGCCGCATTCCAGATCGATCTGGTTGTTGAGCAGCATCGGCGTACGGTTCGACGAGGTGACCGTGATCTCGTGCACCTTCAGTTGCGGCATGCCGAGCGTTTTCTTGATCTCGTCGACGATTTGCAGCGCGATGGTCTGCGAGTAGCCGACCGTGCCCTGGCCGTCGAAGTAGGAAAACGGAATCGACGCTTCACGCACGCCGAGTACGACTACGCCGTCGTCGTGAATTTTCTTCAGCGTGCCGGTGAGTTCGTCCGCGTGCGCGGAGCAGGCCAGCGACAGCGCGCCGAACGCGGCCAGCGCCATGAGTGCGCCACGCGCACCACAGGCGCTGCCGCGCGTGGCACGCGCGGTACTGCCCGTTGCGTGCCCTGCTGCGGGCTGCGCTGAGGTCGGCGTGGTGTGCTCGATACTTGCCCTGTGGCGGGCTGCAACTTTCATCGGACCTCCGGGACTGGCGCTCGCAAACACTGCGCCGTCACTGTCGATGGAACATGATGCAACAAAACGGCGTGCATCTTTCTGACAGGACGCACGCCGTATTCAACGTCAACTGCGCTACGCAAGCTCGCGCTCCGGCTTACGCCGGCTTGCCCCAACTATCGCGCAGGCTGACGATGCGATTGAATACGGGCTTGCCCGGCTTCGAATCGACGCGATCGGCAACGAAGTAGCCGTGGCGCTCGAACTGATAGCGTTGCTCCGGCAGCGCCTCGCGCGCGCCCGGTTCCAGGTAGGCGTTGACCACGCGCTTCGAATCGGGATTCAGCGCTTCGAGGAAATCGCGGCCGCCAGCGTCCGGTTGCGGCTCCTTGAACAGACGGTCGTAGATACGCACTTCGGCCGGGCACGCGGCTGCCGCGCTGACCCAGTGGATGTTGCCCTTCACCTTGTAGTTGTTCGCGCCTTCGGTGCCCGATTTGCTGTCCGGGAAGTAGTTGCAGTGAACCGCGACGATGTTGCCGTTCTCGTCCTTGTCGGCGCCGATGCATTCGATCACGTAGCCGTAACGCAGGCGCACCTTGTTGCCCGGGAACAGGCGGAAGTAGCCCTTCGGCGGCGTTTCGTTGTAATCGTCGCGTTCGATCCACAGTTCGCGCGAAATCGGAAACTCCCGCACGCCCATTTCCGGATGATGCGGGTGGACCGGCGCGTTGCACGGCTCGGTTACGCCTTCCGGGAAGTTGTCGATGATCAGCTTGACCGGATCGAGGACGGCGGCGGTACGCGGCGCTTTCTCATCGAGATCGTCGCGCAGTGCGCCTTCGAACACGCTCATGTCGATCCACGAATCGACCTTGGTGATGCCGATACGCTCGCAGAACAACTGGATCGCTTCCGGCGTGAAGCCGCGCCGGCGCACGCCGACGATGGTCGGCATGCGCGGATCGTCCCAGCCGTCCACATGGCCCTCGGTCACGAGTTGCAACAGCTTGCGCTTGCTGGTGATCGCGTAGGTCAGGTTCAGGCGCGAGAATTCGATCTGTTGCGGCAGCGGGCGCGTGAAAATGCCGGCTTCGGCGAGCTCGTTCAGGATCCAGTCGTACAGCGGACGGTGATCTTCGAACTCGAGCGTGCACAGCGAATGCGTGATGTTTTCCAGCGCGTCCGAGATGCAGTGCGTGTAGTCGTACATGGGGTACACGCACCACTTGTCGCCGGTACGGTAGTGATGCGCGAAGCGGATCCGGTAGATGACCGGATCGCGCATGTTGAAGTTCGGCGACGACATGTCGATCTTCGCGCGCAGCACGTGCTCGCCTTCCTTGAACTCGCCGGCTTTCATGCGGCGGAACAGGTCGAGGTTCTCCTGCACCGAACGTTCGCGAAACGGCGAGGGCGTGCCGACTTCCGTGGCCGAACCGCGGGTCGCGCGCATTTCCTCGGCCGACTGGCTGTCCACGTACGCCTTGCCGCGCTGGATCAGCAGTTCGGCGAATTCGTACAGCTTGTCGTAGTAGTCGCTCGCGAAGTAGAGCTGCTCCTTGCCGTCTTTTTCCCACTCGAAGCCGAGCCAGCGCACGGCGTCGATGATCGAGTCGACGTATTCGACGCTTTCCTTTTCCGGGTTGGTGTCGTCAAAACGCAGATGGCACACGCCGCCGTAGCTGCGCGCCACGCCGAAGTTCAGGCAGATGCTCTTGGCGTGACCGATATGCAGATAGCCGTTCGGCTCGGGCGGAAAGCGCGTTTCGACGCGCTGGCCCCACTTGCCGGTGCGGTTGTCTTCGTCAATGATGTTGCGGATGAAATTGGATGCCGCTGGCGCGTCGTTGCGTTCGGTATTCATGCGAGAAGGTGAAAGTCTGTCGGGGGCGCGCAATGCGCCCTCTTATCCGACAATTCTACCTGACGAGCCCCGTTGCGGCAGGCGAGTGCGGCATGCCGCCAACGTTTGAGCGGTTTTGAGGCAAATTCCGCGGCCGGGCCGGCGCTGTAACAGGAGGTAAAACGGTTTGTTGCTGCGTTCGCGGCCGACATACGATGCGAGCGGCGCGGCCTCGTCCGCTCGCGCGCGCTATGCCTGCGTTAGGCTTTCTGGCGCCGCACCGGGTCGTGTGCCTCCCGTACTCAGGCCGTACATTCCTTTGTCGCCTTGCGCGAATTCCTGCGGTTCGTGCAACATGGCGCCCTCAGTTGCCGGAGTTTCTCGGATGTCTGTCCCGACACATGGCGCGCTTCGCGCGCCTTTCGCCTCGCTTTGTTTCGCCCGGATCCTGACGGTGTCGGCAATGCTTGCCGCGTTCACCGGCGGCGCGCTCGCGCCCACGGCCGCGCTCGCGAAAACGCCGCCGCCCAAGGCTGTATTCGACGCGTCGGCGGTGGCCGTGCCGGACCGCTACAGCGCGGACACGGCGCAGCAGATCTTCGCGGCTGGCGGCAACGCAGTCGATGCGGCGGTCGCAATCGCCTTCACGCTGGCCGTGACCTGTCCGGACGCGGGCAACCTCGGCGGCGGCGGCTTCATGACCGTGTTCATGGACGGCAAACCCTACTTCCTCGACTATCGCGAGCGCGCGCCGCAACAGGCGACTCGCGACATGTACCTCGACGACAAGGGCAATCTGCTGCCGGGCATGAGCGTCGTCGGCCATCGCGCCGTAGCCGTGCCGGGAACGGTGGAGGGCATGTGGCAGGCGCAGCAGCGTTTCGGCAAGCTGAAGTGGAAGCAGGTGCTGGCGCCCGCGATCCGCTATGCGACCGACGGCTTCCAGGTCGAGCCGTGGTTGCAGCAGCGCCGCGACGCGGCGACGAAAAGCTTCGCCGGCAAGACCAATTTCGACGCCTACTTTTCCGGTCTGAAGGCGGGCGTGACGTACCGCCAGCCGGAACTCGCACAGACGCTGTCGCGTATTGCGAGCGACGGCGGGCGCGAATTCTACGAGGGCCGCACCGCGGATCTGATCGCCCAGCAGATGTACGGCCACGGCCTCGTCACGAAGCAGGATCTGATTCAATACAAGGCGGTGTGGCGTCAGCCGCTCACCGCCGAGTGGAACGGCTATCGGGTCGTCACTGCGCCGCCGCCGAGTTCGGGCGGTGTCGGGCTGATCCAGATGCTGAAGATGAAAGCCGATCTGAAGCCGGCGTTCGACGGACTCGACCTGAATTCCGCGCCGTATATCCATCTGATCGCCCAGATCGAGGACCGTGTGTTCGCCGACCGGCAGCAATACCTGGGCGATCCTGATTCGTTCAAGGTGCCGGTCGACAAACTGATCGACGACGCCTACCTCGCGCAACGCGCCGACGAAGTCAAACCCGACGAAGTGCCGGGCGCGGCGCCGGTGAAGCCTGGCCTCGGCGGCGCCGCGCCGGAGAAGGCGCAAACCACCCATTTTTCGGTGGTCGACAAGTGGGGTAATGCCGTGTCGAACACGTACACGTTAAATGGCGATTTTGGTTCAGGCGTGGTGGTGGATGGCGGCGGCTTCCTGTTGAACGATGCGATGGACGACTTCGTCACCAAACCGGCCGGTGCGAGCCCGTCGGGTGCGGGCAGCGCCGAAGTCAACACGGTGGCGCCCGGCCGCCGCCCGCTGTCGTCGATGACGCCGACCATTCTGCTGAAGGACGACAAGGTGTCGCTCGTGATCGGCACGCCAGGCGGCTCGCGCATTCTGACGTCGATTTTCCAGGTGATGACCGACCTGTACGACTTCAATATGCCGCCCGCCGACGCGCTCGCCGCAATGCGCTTTCACCATCAGTTGTTGCCGCAGAAGACGATCTATTTCGAGCCGTATCGTCCGATCACGGGGGAACTGGCCGAGCAGTTGCAAGCGAAGGGCTACACGCTCGAGGGGCAGTCGTTCAACGGTGACGTGCAGATGATCCGCATCGAGGGCACGACGCCCGAACCGGCGGCGGACCCTCGCGGCGTGGGCGTGGCGCGCGTGATGCATTGAAGGGGCCGGCGGGGTGGGCCAAAACCGCAGGCCAAAACCTCGGTCGAAAACAATAAACTGCGAACAACGACCAACGACGGGGAACGCGATGAGCGTACAGGAACGATTGAGAACGCTGGTGTTGCCGGGCTACCAGAATTCGGGCGCCGGCCACTGGCAGACGCGCTGGGAAGCGCTGAATCCGTCATTCGAACGCGTGCAGATGCCGGACTGGGATCACCCCGAACGCGACGCCTGGTGCCGCACGCTCGATGAAGCCGTAGCCGCCGCCGCTGCGCCCGTGGTGTTCGCCGCGCATAGTCTCGGCTGCCTGACGGTGGCCTTCTGGGCGTCGCAGTACGCGAGCGCCGCGCAGCTTGCGAAGGTGGCGGGCGCTTTGCTAGTCGCTCCGCCCGATCCCGCCGGGGCCCACTTCCCGCAGGACGCGCGCGGTTTCGCGCCTGTGCCTCTCGTGCGCCTGCCGTTTCCGACCATTGTCGTGGCCAGCAGCGACGACCCCTACGGCGGCGTGCCGTTTTCACGGACCTGCGCGAATGCGTGGGGCAGCCGCTGGATCGATATCGGCGCGTGCGGCCATATCAATGCGGACAGCGGCCTTGGCGATTGGGACGAAGGGCGCAAGTGGCTGGCGTCGTTCGGCGCGGCGGCCTGAAGGCCCGAAGGCCCGAAGGCCTGAACTGCGCCGCCGGCCCGCTCAGATCACCGACTGCGCGCGCAACGCCGCGATCTTCGCTTCGTCGTATCCGAGCACGTCGCGCAAGATACTCGCAGTGTGTTCTCCGAGCGTGGGCGGATGCGCCAGCGCTTCGGGCGGCGTGCCGCTCATCCTGATCGGATTGCGCACCAGCTTGACGGTGGCGCCCGACGGATGCGGCAGATCGACCTGCAACCCGCGCGCCACCACCTGCTCGTTCTCGAACACCTCGCCGAGATCGTTGATCGGCCCGCACGGCACGCCTGCCGCTTCGAGCGCGGCGATCCATTGCTGCTTGCCCTGCAGGCGGACCATGTCCGCGAGAATCGGCACGAGGATGTCACGATTCCGCACGCGCGCCGGGTTGGTGGCGAACCGTTCGTCGATTGCCAGTTCCGGACGGCCGCCCGCTTCGACGAATTTGCGGAACTGCCCGTCGTTGCCGACCGCGACGATGATCCAGCCGTCGCTCGTCTGGAAAGTCTGGTACGGCACGATGTTGGGATGCGCATTGCCCCAGCGCACCGGAGGCTGACCGCTCGCCAGGTAGTTCGAGTTCATGTTGGCCAGCATCGCCACCTGCACATCGAGCAGCGCCATGTCGATGTATTGGCCTTCGCCCGTGCGGTCGCGGTGCGTGAGGGCGGTGAGCACGGCGATGGTCGAATACATGCCGGTCATGAGGTCGGCGATCGCCACGCCGGCCTTCTGCGGGCCGCCGCCCGGCTGGCCGTCGCGCTCGCCGGTAATGCTCATGAAGCCGCCAATGCCTTGCACGATGAAGTCGTACCCGGCGCGTTGGGCATACGGCCCGGTCTGCCCGAAGCCGGTTACCGAGCAGTAGATGAGGTCGGGCTTCACTTCCTTGAGCGACGCGTAGTCGAGGCCGTACTTCTTCAACTGGCCGACCTTGTAGTTCTCCAGCACCACGTCGCTCTGCGCGGCCAGTTCGCGGATGATCCGCTGGCCTTCGGGCGACGCGATGTCCACGGTGACCGAGCGTTTGTTGCGGTTCGCCGCGAGGTAGTACGCGGCCTCGTGCGTATCCGCGCCGTCCGGCGTCTTGAGGTACGGCGGTCCCCAGTGGCGGGTGTCGTCGCCGACTTCCGGGCGCTCTATCTTGATCACGTCGGCGCCGAAATCGGCGAGGGTCTGCGCGCACCAGGGGCCGGCGAGCACGCGTGTGAGATCCAGCACGCGGATATGACTGAGAGCGCCCATGTTCGTAGATGTCTCCTAGGTAGCCAGGCGGCGCGCAAGACGCCGCGAATGGGGGCAATCTTAAGCGATTCCGGCACGCGGGCGCAGTCAGCCGAACGACATAGGACAAACAACGCTCTACGGAATCAACGGCGCGGCCCGGCTAAACCTGGCCGAACGGCCAGCCATGCAGGGCGCGCTGCCGCGCACGGGCGCCGATCCCGTATAATCAGTCGTTTAAGAAACAAACAGTTGGCGCATCCCACGATGCCGCCGGTAACAGCCAGGGAACTGGCAAACCCGTCCCCCGCACGCTATGAAAGCCGCCGAAATCCGCGAGAAATTCCTCAAGTTCTTCGAATCGAAGGGCCATACGATCGTTCGCTCGTCGAGCCTTGTGCCCGGCAACGACCCGACCCTGCTCTTCACCAATTCGGGAATGGTGCAGTTCAAAGATGTGTTCCTCGGCGCGGAGTCGCGCCCGTATTCGCGCGCCACGACCGCGCAGCGCAGCGTGCGCGCCGGCGGCAAGCACAACGATCTGGAAAACGTCGGCTACACCGCGCGTCACCACACGTTCTTCGAAATGCTGGGCAACTTCTCGTTCGGCGACTACTTCAAGCGCGACGCGATCCACTACGCGTGGGAACTGCTGACGGGCGTGTACCAGCTGCCGAAAGACAAGCTGTGGGTCACCGTCTATCACGAAGACGACGAAGCGCACGACATCTGGGCGAAAGAAGTGGGCGTGCCGGTCGAGCGCATCATCCGCATCGGCGACAACAAGGGCGCGCGCTACGCATCGGACAACTTCTGGCAGATGGCCGACACCGGCCCGTGCGGCCCGTGCTCGGAAATTTTCTACGACCACGGCCCGGACGTGTGGGGCGGGCCTCCGGGGTCTCCTGAAGAAGACGGCGACCGCTACATCGAGATCTGGAATCTCGTGTTCATGCAGTTCAATCGCGACGCGCAAGGCAACATGACGCCGCTGCCCAAGCAGTGCGTCGACACTGGCATGGGTCTGGAGCGTATCGCCGCGGTTCTGCAGCACGTGCACAGCAACTACGAGATCGACCTGTTCCAGGCGCTCATCAAGGCCGCCGCACGTGAAACCGGCGTGAGCGACCTGACCAACAACTCGCTGAAGGTGATTGCCGACCACATTCGCGCGTGCTCGTTCCTGATCGTCGACGGTGTGATTCCGGGTAACGAAGGCCGCGGCTACGTGCTGCGCCGGATCGTGCGCCGCGCGATCCGTCACGGCTACAAGCTGGGCAAGAAGGGTTCGTTCTTCCACCGCATGGTGGCCGACCTCGTCGCGCAAATGGGCGCAGCGTATCCGGAACTGAAGGACGCCGAACAGCGCGTGACCGACGTGCTGCGTCAGGAAGAAGAGCGCTTCTTTGAAACCATCGAACACGGCATGTCGATTCTCGAAGGCGCGCTCGCAGAGCTCGAAGCCGGGAGCGGCAAGACGCTCGACGGCGAACTCGCATTCAAGCTGCACGACACGTATGGCTTCCCGCTGGACCTGACGGCAGACGTGTGCCGCGAGCGCGAAGTGACGGTCGACGAAGCCGCCTTCGACGAAGCCATGACGCGTCAGCGCGAACAGGCTCGCGCGGCAGGCAAGTTCAAGATGGCGCAAGGACTCGAATATTCGGGCGAGAAGACCACGTTCCACGGTTACGACGAAGTCGTCTTCGACGACGCGAAGGTGATCGCGTTGTATGTGGATGGCGCGTCGGTGCAGCAGGCAAGCCAGGGGCAACAGGCTGTCGTCGTGCTGGACCACACGCCGTTCTACGCGGAGTCGGGCGGCCAGGTCGGCGACCAGGGCGTGCTGGCCAACGCGAGCGTGCGCTTCGCGGTGAGCGATACGCTGAAGGTGCAGGCCGACGTGGTCGGTCATCACGGTACGCTCGAGCAGGGCACGCTGAAAGTGGGCGACGTCGTCAAAGCGGAAATCGACGCGGTGCGCCGCGCCCGCACGGCTCGCAACCACTCGGCCACGCACCTGATGCACAAGGCGTTGCGCGAAGTACTCGGCACGCACGTGCAGCAGAAGGGATCGCTCGTGGACGCGGACAAGACCCGTTTCGACTTTGCGCACAACGCGCCGTTGACAGACGAGCAGATCCGCCGTGTCGAGGAAATCGTCAACGCCGAGGTGCTGGCGAACGCGCCGGGCATCGTGCGCGTCATGTCGTTCGACGAGGCAGTGAAGGGCGGCGCAATGGCGTTGTTCGGCGAGAAGTACGGCGACGAAGTCCGCGTGCTCGACCTGGGCTTCTCGCGTGAATTGTGCGGCGGTACGCACGTGCATCGCACCGGCGACATCGGCCTCTTCAAGATCGTGATGGAAGGCGGCGTGGCGGCGGGCATCCGTCGCGTGGAAGCGATTACGGGCGACAACGCCGTGCGCTTCGTGCAGGACCTCGACGCGCGCATCAACGCGGCTGCCGCTGTGTTGAAGGCGCAGCCGTCGGAGCTGACGCAGCGCATCGTGCAGGTGCAGGACCAGGTGAAGTCGCTCGAAAAGGAACTGAGCGCGCTGAAGTCGAAAATGGCGTCGAGCCAGGGCGACGAACTGGCTGGTCAGGCGATCGAAGTCGGCGGCGTGCACGTGCTGGCGGCTACGCTCGAAGGCGCGGACGTCAAGACGCTGCGCGAAACCGTCGACAAGCTGAAGGACAAGCTCAAGAGCGCGGCGATCGTGCTGGCGTCGGTCGAAGGCGGCAAGGTGAGCCTGATTGCCGGCGTCACGGCAGACGCAAGCAAGAAGGTCAAGGCGGGCGAACTGGTCAACTTCGTGGCGCAGCAAGTCGGCGGCAAGGGCGGTGGCCGTCCGGATATGGCGCAGGCTGGCGGCACCGAGCCGGCGAATCTGCCGGCGGCACTGGCCGGCGTCAAGGGCTGGGTCGAAAGCCAGCTTTGATTCGGGCATGATCGGGCCACGCGGGGCGCCGGCAGTGTGGGCGCGCCGCGTGGCCTGAGTTCAGATCAGGAAGACCCTTCCGCCGCAGCGGCGAGTTCGGGCAAATTCGCGGCATTTTCCGGTGCCACCATCGCCTGCTTGAGCGCATTCAGTGCGGACGAAAAATGCCCGCGCCGCCAGACGAGCAGCGTCTCGACCATTCCGATATCGGGCAGTTCATGCACCGCGATATTGCTGGCGTCGGCCTGCAGATCCAGCACTGATCGTGGCGCCACCGCCACGCCCGCACCAGCGGCCACGCAAGCCACGATCGCATGATAGGAGCCCAGCTCCAGCACTCGCGCCGGCCTCACGCCGTGCTCCAGATACCACTTCTCGATATAAGCCCGGTAAGCGCAGCCGCGCTCGAACGCGATCAGCGTCGACAGCGCAATGTCCTGAACGTCGTGAATCGGCCGGTGCCCGCGAGGCGTCAGCATTACCAGTTCCTCCGTGAACACCGGCACCCATTCGAATAATTCGCCGAGCGCTGCGGGGTCCAACGGCGTCGCCACCAACGCGGCATCCACTTCGAATTCGCGCACCCGCTCGATCAGCTTGCCGGTCGTGCCGGTCTCCAGTTCCAGCGCGACTGCGGGCCACTGCTGGTGATAGCGCGCGAGCAGCGCAGGAAGACGCGTTGCCGCGACGCTTTCCATCGTGCCCAAACGCAGGCGCCCGTTCGGGCGATCCTCGCGTACCGCATGACGCGCTTCATCCGCGAGCGCGAGCAGGCGCTCGGCGTAGGGCAGCAGCGTCTCGCCGGCGGGCGTCAGCACGAGACGGCGGCCGTCGCGGATGAACAGGTCGGTGCCCAGTTGCTCTTCGAGTTGCTTGATGCGCGTGGTGACGTTCGATTGCACGCGATTGAGCTTGGCAGCAGCGCGCGTCACGCCGTTTTCCCGCACGACCGCGCGAAAAATGGTCAGGGCGGCCAGATCCATGATTCTCTCCTGGCGATGGATGGTATCCGAATTATTCATTTTTCGTGATTGAAAGGTCACGTTACCATGAATTCAGCCATCCCACTCGTTGACTGAATCCATCGTCGCCTGCTCATGAATCAATCAGCCTCCCTCGCCCACGGCAGCCTTGCGGGACGCCACGCCGCCCGCCGCGCCGCGCTTGCCTGCATGGTCACGCTGGCGGTCGCGCTCGGCATCGGCCGATTTGCGTTCACGCCGCTCCTGCCGCTGATGCTTCATGGCAGCGCATTCGGCCAGCCGCAGATCGACATTCAGCATGGCGGCTGGCTCGCGTCGTTCAATTACGCCGGTTATTTCGTCGGCGCGGTCGCCTGTGCGGCGCTGCGGATCGAACCGGCGCGCATGGTGCGCGTGGGGCTCGCCGCGACAGTGCTGCTGACGCTGGCAATGGGCGTGACGGGGCAGTTCTGGGTGTGGGCCGCCGTGCGCTTCCTCGCCGGGGCGGTCAGTGCGATGACGTTCGTTTTCGCATCGCAGTGGGGCTTGCGGCGGCTCGCCGAACTCGGCGCGCCTGAGTGGAGCGGGGTGATCTATACGGGGCCGGGCGCGGGTATCGTCGGAACGGGCCTGCTGGTCACGGTGGCGGATGGGTACGGGCCCGCGATGGGATGGCTCGGTTTTGGGCTCGTTGGCGCTGTTCTGTCGATTGCGGTTTGGCCGGTGTTTAGTGGTCGCGGAAATGGGTCGGGTGCTCGCGTGGCGGGCTCCAATACCGCGCCGGCCGCCACCAGGGACGACGCCGATAAGCCAGCTGTCATCAAGGGAGCGGGCATCAAGAGTGCCGCCACGGCCCGCGCCGTCACAGCCCACTCCGCCACGACCAGTGCCGGCACTAGCAGAGTCGGCACGACCTCCGCCGCCGGCACGACCAGCGCCGGCACGACCCACGCCCCCGCCACGACCAGCGCCGCCACAACCCCCGCCCCCGCCGCCACCCACCCCGCCGACGCCTTCTGGCTCGTCCTCCTCTACGGCATCCCCGGTTTCGGCTACATCATCACTGCCACTTTCCTGCCGGTGATCGCGCGTCATGCGTTGCCCGGCTCATCCTGGCCCGACCTGTTCTGGCCGATGTTCGGCGCGGCGCTGATCGTCGGCGCACTGCTGGCGGCGCGTTTGCCGGCGCATTGGGACAACCGTGCACTGCTCGCCGGCTGCTATGTGCTGCAGGCGGCCGGCATCGCCCTCGGTATCGTCTGGCCGACGGCGGGCGGCTTCTCACTCGGCAGCATCCTGATCGGTCTGCCGTTCACCGCGATCACCCTGTTCGCGATGCGCGAGGCGAGGCGTCTGCGCGGCGACAACGCGGCTGCGCTGATGGGTTATGCGACGGCGGCCTATGGCGTCGGACAGATCGCCGGCCCGCTGGTCGCCGCGCCGATCGCCGCGCAGAGCGGATCGTTTTCGCCGGCGCTGTGGCTGGCGGCGGCCGCATTGCTGGCGGGCGCGGCGGGGCTCGCCATCGTCGCGCGCCTGCCGGTTGGCCGTGGCCGCATGTCCGATTGCGGCTGCGACTGACGCAGACCGAACGCACATCGACGCGATCGCCACCGGCGGCCCGCCCCCGAAAAACAAATAACCGAAGGGCGCACTAAAATGACCGCTTTCCCGTCATCTCAGCGCGCCTGTCGCCGGGCGCGCCGCCAGCCATGCAACATTTCGCGTCCGACAACTACGCCGGCATCTGTCCCGAAGCGCTCGAGGCGCTGATCGCCGCCAACAACAGCGGCCACGAGCCGGCCTACGGCGACGACTCCTGGACCAACCAGGTATGCGACCGTCTACGCGAGCTGTTCCAGACCGACTGCGAAGTGTTCTTCGTATTCAACGGCACGGCCGCCAACTCGCTGGCGCTCGCGTCGCTGTGCCAGTCGTATCACTCGGTGATCTGCCACGATCTCGCACACATCGAAACCGACGAATGCGGCGGACCCGAATTCTTCTCGGGCGGCTCGAAGCTGCTGACGGCGCCGGGCGTCGGCGGCAAACTCTCGCCGGATGCGATCGAAGCAGTCGTCACACGCCGCGCCGACATCCATTACCCGAAGCCGAAAGTCGTCACGCTGACACAGTCGACGGAAGTCGGCACTGTCTACAGCGTCGAGGAAGTGCGCGCGATCGCGGCGATCGCCAAGCGGCGTCACCTGAAAGTGCATATGGACGGCGCGCGTTTCGCCAACGCGGTCGCCGCGCTCGACGTGCATCCGTCGGAGATCACGTGGCGCGCGGGCGTGGACGTGCTGTGTTTCGGCGGCACCAAGAACGGTTTGCCGGTCGGTGAAGCGGTGGTGTTCTTCGACCGCGCGCTCGCCGCCGATTTCGCCTATCGCCTGAAACAGGCCGGCCAGCTGGCCTCGAAGATGCGCTTCATTTCCGCCCCCTGGCTCGGTCTGCTCGATAACGACGTCTGGCTGCGCAACGCGCGTCACGCGAATGCAATGGCGCAATTGCTGCAAACGCGGTTGCAGGAAATTCCGGGCGTGAGCATCATGTTTCCCAGAGAATCGAACGCGGTCTTTGCGCAATTGCCCGCGCAAGCCGCCAAGGCAATGCGTGCGCGCGGCTGGAAGTTCTACGAATTCATCGGCGCGGGCGGGTGCCGGCTGATGTGCGCGTGGGATACGCAGCCGGAAACGGTCGAACGGTTCGCCGCCGAGGTGCGGGAGTTGTGCGCGGCTTGAGATCGCAAACCGCAAACCGCAAACCGCACGCCGCACGCCGCGCACCCGCAGCCGCGCACGATCACACAAAACAAACGGGACGTCTCTCTCACCCCATGACCCAATACCGATTCTGCCCACGCTGTTCCACGCCGCTGATCGAGCGCGCCGATGCCGCGCACGAAGGCGGCCGCATCCGCCAGACCTGTCCCGATACGGCGTGCGGCTACGTCCACTGGAACAATCCGCTGCCGGTGGTGGCGGCGATCGTCGAATATGAAGGCAAGATCCTGCTGGCGCGCAATGCCGCGTGGCAGGAGGGCATGTTCGCGCTGATTACGGGCTTCCTCGAAAACGGCGAGACGCCGGAAGAGGGCATTGCCCGCGAAGTGCTCGAGGAAACCTCGCTGCACGCGGAGACGGTCGAGCTGATCGGCGTCTATGAATTCATCCGCAAGAACGAACTGATCATCGCGTATCACGTGAAGGCCTATGGCACAGTGGCGCTGTCGCCGGAATTGCTCGAATACCGGCTGGTCGAGCCGGCCAGGTTGCGGCCGTGGCGCGCGGGCACCGGCCAGGCGCTCGGCGAGTGGATGCGCCGGCGCGGCTTGCCGTTCGAGTTTGTCGAGAGGCCGGGGCAGTAGCAGACCAATCAGCGGGGCGACGAGCTTGCGCTCGGGGAGGAGCACGGGATGGCCTATATTTTCTATCTGACCCATATTCATCTCGGCTACGACGCGCTGTCGCAGTTATCGTCCGAATGCGGACGTGTCGGCATCAAGCGGCCTTTGATCATCACCGACAAGGGCGTCGTCGCGGCCGGCCTCGCGCAGCGCGCGCTAGACGCATTGAAATTCGGCGCCGTGCCGGTCTTCGACGACACGCCCTCGAACCCGACCGAGGCGATGGTGCTCGCCGCCGCCCAGGTGTACCGCGACGAAGGCTGCGACGGTCTGATCGCGGTGGGCGGCGGGTCGTCGATCGATCTGGCCAAGGGCGTAGCGATCGCGGCCACACATGCCGGTGCGCTGATGCAGTACGCGACCATCGAAGGCGGCAGCCCGAAGATCACGGCTGCGGCCGCGCCGCTGATCGCGGTTCCCACTACGGCGGGCACGGGCAGCGAAGTCGCGCGCGGCGCGATCGTGATCCTGAACGACGGCCGCAAGCTCGGCTTTCATTCGTGGCATCTGCTGCCCAAGTCGGCGTTATGCGATCCTGCGCTCACGCTCGGCCTGCCGCCGGGTTTGACGGCGGCCACCGGCATGGACGCGGTCGCGCACTGCATCGAGACCTTTCTCGCGCCGGCCTTCAATCCGCCCGCGGACGGCATCGCGCTGGACGGGTTGGAGCGCGCGTGGGCCAACATCGAACGCGCGACGGCGGACGGCAGCGATCGCGACGCGCGCCTGAACATGATGAGCGCCTCGATGCAAGGCGCGATGGCGTTCCAGAAAGGGCTTGGCTGCGTGCATTCGCTGTCGCATCCGCTGGGCGGTCTGACGGTGAACGGCAAAACGTCGCTGCATCACGGCACGCTGAACGCGGTTGTGTTGCCCGCGGTGCTGCGCTTCAACGAGACCGCGGACAGCGTCGTGGCCGAGCGCCGTTATGCAAGAATGCGCCGCGTGATGAATTTACCGGAGAACGCGGATCTCGCGCAGGCGCTGTTCGATATGACCGAGCGGCTCGGTTTGCCTACCGGCCTCGCGCAGATGGGCGTCGACGAAAGCATGTTCGACAAGGTGATCCAGGGCGCGCTCGCGGATCATTGTCACCGCACGAATCCACGCGAAGCCACCGCCGACGACTACCGCCACATGCTGACCGAATCGCTCTGAACAAAGCGAGAGCCGCGTAACGCGCACGACAACTTCAAACATACTCACGCCAGGCATGAACAAACCCGTACCCGCCGCGCGCACCGCCTACCCGCATTTCCTGCCGATCACCACGCGCTGGATGGACAACGACGTCTACGGCCACGTCAACAACGTCGTCTATTACAGCTACTTCGACACGGTGGTGAACGAATACCTGATCCGCACCGGCGTGCTCGATTTCGAGCACGGCGCGACGATCGGGCTGGTGGTCGAGACACACTGCAACTACTTCGCACCGCTGGTGTTTCCCGAACGGGTCGAAGCCGGCCTGCGCGTGGTGCGGCTCGGCACATCGAGCGTGCGCTACGAAGTGGGGCTCTTCAAGGAAGGCGAAGATCAACCCGCGGCACAAGGACACTTCGTACATGTGTATGTGGATCGCGTCACGCGGCGCCCCGTGAGCCTGCCCGCCGAATTGCGCGCGGCGCTCGAACCGTTGAGCGCCGCCGGGCAGGCGGAATAGGCGCGTGCAGTCGTTCGTCGTCAATCTGCTCAACGGTGTCAGTTACGGCCTGCTGCTTTTCATGCTGTCGGCGGGCCTGACGCTGATTTTCAGCATGCTCGGCGTGCTCAATTTCGCGCACGCGAGCTTCTACATGCTCGGTGCTTACGTCGGCTTTTCCGTGGCGGCGCGCGCGGGATTCTGGAGCGCGCTGGTGATTGCGCCGCTTGTCGTCGGGCTGGTCGGCGCGGCATTGGAGCGCTGGCTGTTGCGGCGCGTGCGTGCGCATGGCCATCTCGCCGAATTGCTGCTGACCTTCGGCGCGGCGTATCTGCTCGGCGAACTGGTCAAGCTCGGCTGGGGCTTGAGCCCGCTTTCCGCGACCGTGCCGGCCGTGCTCGACGGGCCGCTCTTCACCGTCTACGGCGCGGCGTTCGCACGCTACCGGGCGTTCATGATGGTGGTATCGCTCGCCATGCTGGGCGCGCTCCATGCCGTGTTGCGCGTGTCGAAGGCGGGACTGATCGTGCGTGCCGCGCTCACGCACGCGAGCGCTGTCGAAGCGCTCGGCCACAACGTGCCGCGCGTGTTCACCGGCGTGTTCGCGGCCGGCACGGCGCTCGCCGCGTTGGCCGGCGTGATCGGCGCGCCGCTCTTCGTGATCGAACCGGGGATGGCGGAGTCGCTCGGCTCGATCGTGTTCGTGGTGGTCGTGATCGGCGGCTTGGGTTCGCTGGGCGGCGCGCTGGCGGCGTCGCTGCTGGTCGGCTGCGTGCAGACCCTGGCCGTGGCGAGCAACGTGTCGCTCGGCGACGTGCTGTCGATCTTCGGCACATCCCTGCCGGCCGAATGGGACGCGCTGACGCTCGCGCAACTCGCACCGCTGATTCCGTATCTGCTGCTGGTCGCGATGCTGGCACTGCGCCCGCGCGGACTTTTCGGGCGGCGTGACGAACATGCGTGAGGCACCCGACTCGTCGGCTTTGTCCGCGACCGCACCGCGTGCGCTCCGGCGCGCGCTTGCGCCGTGGCTGGCGCTCATCCTGTTCCTTGGCGTGCCGCCATTTATCTGGCCGCAAAGCTGGCTGCTCGCCTACCTCGCGCAGACCGCGACGATGATCGTGTTCGCGCTTTCCTACAATCTGCTGCTCGGCGAAACGGGGTTGTTGTCGTTCGGTCATGCCGCTTACTCGGGCCTCGGAGCACTGGTGGCCGCGCAACTGTTCAACCGGGTCGGCGTGCCGCTCGTGCTGCTGCCGCTGGTTGGCGGTATCGGCGGCGCGCTCTGCGGGCTGCTCTTGGGGTTCATTTCGACGCGGCGCGCCGGCACGGCCTTCGCGATGATCACACTCGGTCTGGGCGAACTCGTGGCGGCCGCCGCGTGGACGCTGCCCGACTGGTTCGGCGGCGAGGCCGGCGTGGCGATCGATCGCGCGAGCGGCGCGCAGTGGGCAGGCTGGAGCTTCGGCCCAGCGCGCGAGGCATATGCGCTGATCGCGGTGTGGTGCCTGCTCGCGTGCGCGGCGCTGTTCGCGCTCTCGCGCACGCCTTTCATGCGCCTCGCCAACGCCGTGCGCGACAATCCGGTGAGGGCGGCGGCAATAGGCTGCTACCCGCGCCGCATCCGCTACGGCGTGGTGGTATTGTCGGCGTTTTTTGCGGGTATCTCCGGGACGTTGGCGCTGATCAACGTGGAACTGGTGTCGACGGAAAGCGTCGGCATGATGCGCTCGGGCGCGGTGTTGATCGCCACCGTGATCGGCGGTACGGCGGCGTTCTTCGGGCCGGTCGCGGGCGCGGTCGTACTGACGTTTTTCAGTGTCGTGGTGGCGAGCGTCACGCGGGCCTGGCTGTTCTATCTGGGACTCTTCTTCATCGTGGTCGTGGTGATTTCGCCGGATGGCCTGGCGGGCTTCGTGCAGCGTCATACGGCGCGTGTGGCCGCATATGGCTGGCGCCGGTGCCGCGCGGCTTACCTGTGGGGCGCGGCCGCCGCGCTGCTGTGGACGGCGGCCGTCGTGCTCGCGGTGCAATGGGCCTACGCCGCGCAATTCGGCGCGGACGAGGGCGCGGCCTTAGTTGGCACGGGCGCGCTGATGGGGATGGGCGCGTCGCCGCTCGGGCTCGGCACCACGGTCTTATTGCTGGCGGCGCTGGGAGGACTCTCGGCGCATTACGCGATTCGCGCGCAAGCGCACCTCGCAGCCATGCGCTCAAGCGCCACGCACAGCGCTGGAGACGCGCGATGATCCCGGCACTCGCACTCTATGGCATCAAAAAACGCTTCGGCTCGACGCAGGTTCTGCGCGGCGTCGATCTCGCGGTCCAGCCCGGCGAACGTCACGCGCTGATCGGACCGAACGGCGCGGGCAAGTCGACGCTCTTCAATCTGATTGCCGGTGGTACCCGGCCGAACGCCGGGCGCATCGATCTGTTCGGCGCCGAGATCACCCGCCTTGCGCCGACCGCGATCGCACGCCGCGGACTCGCGCGCAGCTTCCAGAGCACCAGCGTGTTCGCGCGGCTCAGCGTGTTCGACAATCTGCGCTGCGCGGCACTGCTGGCGGAGCGCGACCGCACGCGATGGTGGCAGCGTTTCAGCGGGTCGCGCACGGTCGACGCGCGTGCCGCACAGGTGCTCGACGCGGTGGGTTTGAGCGCGCGCCGCCAAGTCCTCGCCGGCACGCTCAGCTACGCCGAGCAACGCGCGCTCGATCTGGGCATCGCGCTCGCGGGCGGCGCGCATACCTTGCTGCTCGACGAGCCGACCGCCGGCATGAACCGCGCGGAAGCGGCGCGTGCCATCGAACTGATTCGCGAGACCACGGCGGGCCGTACGCTGCTGATGGTCGAGCACGACATGAACGCGGTGTTCGCGATTGCCGATCGCATTTCCGTTCTCGTGCAGGGGCGCATCATCGCGAGCGGCACGCCGGCGGCAATCCGCGCGGACGCGGCGGTGCGCGCCGCGTATCTCGGCGAAGGGTTCGGCACATGAGTGCCCTGCTCGACATTCGCGGGTTGAACGCGTGGTACGGCGCGAGCCAGGCGCTGCACGGCGTCACGCTGGGCATCGAGGCGGGCGAGGTGCTGGCGCTGGTCGGCCGCAACGGCTCGGGCCGCTCGACGCTCGCACGCGCGATCATGGGCCTCGTGCGCAGCGAAGGTGAACTGCGTTTCGCGGGCCGTGCGCTCGGCGGTCTGCGCACCTTCGAGATCGCGCGTCTCGGGATCGGCTATGTGCCGGAACATCGCGACGTGTTTCCCACGCTGAGCGTCCACGAGAATCTGCAACTCGGTGTCGCGCCAAATGATCGCGGCCGCGCGCCGCGCTTCACCTTCGACGACGCCTACACGCTTTTCCCCGTGCTGCATGAACGCAGGCGCACGCGTGCGGGCGCGCTCTCGGGCGGCGAGCAGCAGATGCTGACGCTTGCGCGGGCGCTGCTGGGCGACCCCGATCTGCTTGTCATCGACGAACCCGGCGAGGGTCTCGCGAGTCTCGTGATGGAGCAGGTCGCCCGATGCTTGCGGACGCTGCGCGATCGCGGCGTGGCGATGCTGCTGATCGAACAGCGCCTTGTGATCGCACAGGATATTGCCAGTCGCGTCGCGGTGATGGGGCATGGCGAAGTCGTGTTCGACGGCGCGCTCGCGTCGTTCTTGCAGCGGACCGATGTGATGCGGGAATGGCTCGGCGTCGGTTGAGCGCGACGCTTATTGGCTGTGTTTTTATTGCAGCGCCGCATGGCGATGGATGATCGTTTTGCTGTCCTGCTGAATGCATCGTGCGCGCGGCGCTTGAATCGCACCGATCATGCCGTTTGAATCCCATCTGCCGGCGCGCCGCTCAGGCCGCGTGCATGCGGATTTCCCATGACTCGCCGCGGCGATTCAAACGCTTGATCGTTTGGTGAGCGTCCTCCAGAAATCTTGTCGGCAGCGCGCTGACAAATAAAGACAATCGGGTAAAAGACGCGCGACGGCGGCTTGCTGTTTAAAGCCCGCGTATGCGCGACTCACCATGCCGTGCCCGGGGCGCGAGAGATGCGTCGAGGCTTCAGGAGGAGACATCATGAGAGACGGACGCGTATTGGATGAGGTATCGGCGCATGATCCGCTGCCGCTAGATTCGCGAGATTCAGAACCGAAGCGCGCCTGGCGCCCGCCGATCAGCGCGGGTGCCGCGCTGTTGACGGCCGCGTTGCTGATGTCAGCCTGCGCCGAGGCCAGTTCGACTACCGGCGATGCGGCATCCGCGCCGTCAAATGCGGCGAACAGGGCGGCCGATGCGGCGGGCGACAAAGTCAGCAGCGGCGACAGTCGGGCAAATGCGAACGCCAACGCCAACGCCTCGCCGGCCGCCGCTTCCGCCGCCCAACCCGCAGCGCTCGCCGCCCAACCCGCTTTTTCAGCACGTCCGGCCCTCGAACTCGCCAAGGCCAAACAACTGGCCGCCGAACAAAGCGTCGCGGCGCGCGTGCCATCCGCGAGCGGCATGACCGAAAAGCGCAGCCGTCCGCTGACGCTGCGCGATTCCGGCATCGACGGCGCGCTGATGTTTGCACGCGACGTGGACTTCCGCGTGACCGGCGACATCGGCTTCATGATTCACGACATGGCGGCGACACTGACTCCGGTGCGTCCCGGTCAGCCGATCGTATTCGACGATCCGACCAGCGTGACGATCAACGTTCACCGCGGCCATGTCACGCTCGACAGCGCCAAACTCACGGCGATCTTCAATCGCTACCTGTTCCAGTATCAGGGCTCGCCGCTGCGCAATATGCGCGTCGTGCCGCAGGACGGCGGCAACTTGCGCATTACCGGCGAGATGCATCGCGAGACATGGGTGCCGATCGTGCTGAGCGGATCGCTGTCCATGCGCAACGCCGCCGAGCTGGTGTTTCATGCCGATCATGTCGAAGTGGCCGGCGTCGGCGCAGACAGGCTGATGCAGGCCGCGCACGTGAAGATGGCCGACCTGCTGAAGGTGGACACGCCGATCGCGCGTCTGGATGGTGACGACGTCGTGATGCAGGTGGCCAAACTGACGCCGCCGCCCGCGTTGCATATGACGATCACGCAGATCGAGACCAGCGCCTCGGGCGTGCGCTTCGCGCTCGACGACGGCAGCGTGCCCAACATTGTCTGGCCCGCGACGATGCCCGCACGCGGCATGCTGGTGGAGGGCGGCGACGTCAAATTCATGCGCTCGATGACGATGAACATCGACATGGCGCTCACGCCGATCGACAACAAAGCGCCGTTCGTGCTGGACCTGTATCACTACCGCGATCAGATGGCGGCCGGCTATTTCACCTTCGACGAAGCGGGCGCGCTGGACGTGCATCTGCCTTCATACACGACGCTAGCCGGCGCGGACAAAGACAAGGACTCGCCACTGCAAACCGGCAGCGCGAGCGCGCGCTTTAACGACAGCTTCATTCGCGCCCAGCAGGCCGCACTCGCGCAGGCGCGGCTCGTGTGGCAACGCGTGCCGCAGTCTGTGCAAACCGCGTCGGTAGCACGCGCGATTCCGGTTGGTACGCGCGCGGCGTTTTCCGGGCAACGCATGTCGACCCCCCGTTCGGCGTTCAGCGACGAGCGCCATTCGCCGGGCGCCGCGCCGTTGATTCACGTCGAGAACGTTGACTTCTACGTGGCGGGGCGCATCGGTTTTCACGTGCGTTCGCTCGATGCGCAGATGGTGCCGAAAAAGCCGGGGCAACCCGTCGATCTGGACGATCCCGATCAGTACGATATCCATATCATCGGCGGCGACGTCGTGGAGCCGTGGCCCGCAATGGCCGCGCTCTTCAACGACTATCTGCTCGATTACGAGCCGCGCTCGCTGAACGATCTGCAGTTGAAGCCGGTGGATGGCAAGCTCGAAGTGACGGGTGGCATCAAGCTGTGGAATCACTTTCCCGGCGTGTGGCTGCCCACCACGATGAGCGGCACGATCGTCGCCAAAGACGAGCGGCATCTCGTGTATGAACCGACTTCCGTGAAAGTGCTGGGCGTGCCGCAGGCCGGCCTGCTGCGTGCGCTGGATATTCCGCTCGCTTCGCTCACGCCGTTCACGCGCAAGGGTGTCGCGCTAAAGGGCAACGAACTGGTGTTCGATCAGTACACGGTGTTTCCGCCGCCGGTTCTGCAAGGGCGTCTCGCGAGCGCGACAGTCACCGATGAAGGTCTCGTGCTGAAGTTCAAACGCGACGGCAACATCGCCGCCGCGAGGCCGCCTTCGGGCGCGGGCAGGAGCTTCGTATGGATCGAGTCAGGCGACGTGAAGATGTTCAACTCGCTGGTGACGAACACGCGCACGTTCATCAAGGACAGTTCGAATCCCGGCGTGATGAAGTTCGACCTGTACGCTTATCGCAAGGACGTAGCGAAGGGAACGGTGAGAATGGGTGAGGACGGCGGCCTGGATGTCGATCTGGCCGTCAGGAAGTAGCGCGGCCTGTTCGAAGCCCGCGCGATGCCATGTCGATGCATCGCGCAGGCCTTGAATTCAAGCGTCCTTATTGATGATCCACTCATGCGCCGGGTCGTTGCGGAAATGCCAGACCCGCTTGCCGCCCGCCATCACGTTCAGATAATACGAGTCATAGCCGTACGGTACGACCACAGGGTGATACCCGCGCGGCACCATGACGACGTCATGATCTTCCACGGCCATCGACTCGTCGATGTCGCGCATATCCGTGTACACGCGCTGAAACGCAAACCCTTGCGGCGGATCCAGCCGGTGATAGTAAGTCTCTTCGAGTGAGCTTTCCTGCGGGACATTATCGGTGTCGTGCTTATGCGGCGGGTAGCTCGAAGCGTGGCCGCCGGGCGTTCTGACTTCGACCACCAGCAGCGACTCCGCAGGTTCGGTTTGCGGAAGAATATCGCACACGTATCGCGTATTCAGGCCTTTGCCGCGTGTGGAGCGTTTCATCGAAGCGGGCTCGATCAATCTCGCGGGATACTGGCCCTTGGCCGGCGCGCTTGCTACGCCGATCTCGGCATCGCGGCCAGCGCGAACCGTCGCCCGAACGTTCGGCGGCAGATACACCGCATACGGCGCGGCGTCTTCGAACACGCTGTCGCGCGAACCGAGCGAACGCCAGGTGGCGTCCGCTGTTTCGATATCCACCGTGCCGGTGAGCACGACAATACACACTTCACGCGAGGGTTCGTGCACGTGCACGACTTCGCTCGTACCGAGGCGGTAAGCGGCAAATCCCACATACCGCCAGCATGCCGACTCCGGTGTCACTCGTGCGATCGTCTGGCCTTCGCGCTGCGCCTTTACCAATAAACTCATGCCGCCTCCTGCCTGGTCTTGTCAGCCGCGTCGAGCGGCGCATCCACCAACGCGCGCAACGTCTGGTAGCCTTTCCGTGCATACTCGTACGATGGCGCCACGACCGGATCCTGTTCGGCTTCCACCACCAGCCAGCCGCGATAGCCGTGCCGCTTCAATCGTTCGATGATCGCCGGGAAATTCACCGCGCCGTCTCCCGGCACCGTGAAGGCGCCGGCGATGACCGCGTCGAGAAAACTCCAGTTGCGATTGCGCGCGAGCTTCATGACGGCAGGGCGCACGTCTTTGCAATGCACGTGGCAGACCCGCCCGATATGTTTGTCGAGCACGGCGAGCGGATCGCCGCCGGCAAACGTGATGTGTCCCGCGTCGAACAGCAGGCCGACGGCGTCGCCGGTGCGCGACATTAGTTGATCGACATCGGCCGGCGTCTCGACATAAGCGCCCATGTGATGATGGTACGCGAGCCGCACGCCGCGGCTCAGCGTATAGCGCGCGAATTCGTCGACGCGCGCCGCATAGGCGACCCATTGCGCGTCGCTGAAAAAGCGCGGCCGTTGATAAAGCGGTTGCGGTGCGCCCTGAATCGAATCGGCGACCTCGCCGTACACCATCACCGTTGCGCCGTTCTGCACAAGCAACTCCAGGTGTGGGCCGACAGCGGTGATTTCCTCTTCCACGCTGCGCCGCGCGAGCCGCCCGGAATACCAGCCCGATACCAGCGCGAGATCGTATTGCGCGAGCAGCGTCTTCAATGCCTGCGGCTCGCGCGGAAACTTGTTGCCGAGTTCGAAGCCCTGATAGCCAATCTGGCGGCCTTCCGTCAACGCCACCTCGAGCGGCGTTTCGCCGCCGAGCGAAGGCAGATCGTCGTTCATCCACGATAACGGATTGATGCCGATACGTACGTCGAAAGCAGTCATGCGGGCGTCCTCATTCATTGTCGGTGGGGTCGATGTTCCGCGCCGAGCCGGCCGGTTCGGCGCGTGCCGCGAGCTGCGATTCGTATTTCGCACGCGCGTCACGTACGGCGGGGCGCGCTGAGACTTCCGGCACGGCCACTTCCCACCACCAGCCGCCGTCGTCGGTGGTGCGCGCGGCGTCGGTATCGATGCTGATGACGTAAGTGCGATCCGCGGCACGGGCGCGTTGCAAAGCCGTGTCGAGGTCCGCGATATTCGCGACGTGTTCGGCCCGCGCGCCAAGAGCACGCGCATGCGCGGCGAAGTCGATTTTCGGCGCGCCGAGCGGGCCTTGCTTGCAGTCTTCGAGCAGGTTGTTGAACGGCGCACCGCCGCAAGCCTGCTGCAAGCGGTTGATGCAGCCATAGCCGCGATTGTCGAGCACCACCACGATCAGCTTCGCACCGATCATCACCGAGCTCGCGATCTCGCTGTTCATCATCAGATAGCTGCCGTCGCCGACCATCACGATCACTTCGCGCGCGGGTCGGGCGAGCTTCACGCCGAGTCCGCCGGCAATCTCGTAGCCCATGCACGAATAGCCGTACTCCACGTGATACGCGCCCGGTTTGCCGGCGCGCCATAGTTTGTGCAATTCGGCGGGCAGGGTGCCGGCCGCGCAGACGACGATATCGTTCGCCGGCGAACTGGCGCTCGACCGCTGTATCGCGCCGATCACATCGCCCTCGTAAGGCAGCACGGTGTCGCGTTGCGGCGCATGGGTGAGCGTGCTCACCGTATCGCGCCAACTCGCCGCGAGCTTGTGTGCGCGTGCGGTCCAGGTGCGCTCCGCGTGCCAGCCTTGCAGGGGCTCGGCAAGGGCATCGAGCGCCAGCCGCGCGTCGGCTTCGACCACCAGCGCGCGATGCTTGAGACCGTCGAAGGCATTGGCATTGATCGCGACCACCTCGGCTTGCGTGAATAACGTGTTCGAACCGGTGGTGAAGTCCTGCAGGCGGGTGCCGATGGCCAGCACGCAATCGGCGTCGTGCGCGAGCGCGTTCGCGGCGGGCGAGCCCGTCACGCCCAGCGCGCCCACGTTCAATGGATCGTTCCAGGCGAGCGAGCCTTTGCCGGCCTGCGTTTCCGCGACCGGAACGCCGTGCGTGGTCGCGAAACGGTGCAGGGCGTCGGTGGCGTGGCCGTAGAGCACGCCGCCGCCCGCGACGATCAACGGTCGTTTGGCCTGCCGCAAGCGCGCGAAGGCGGCCTCGATTTCGTCGGCGCGCGGCGCGGGCGAATAGAACGTGACGACGCGCGGCTTGAAGAGGTCGATGGGGAAATCCCATGCCTGCGCCTGCACGTCTTGCGGCAACGCGAGCGTGACGGGACCGCACAAGGCGGCGTCAGTCAGCACGCGCACGGCGCGCGGCAGCGCACTGAGCAATTGCGCCGGATGCACGATGCGGTCGAAGTAGCGCGACACCGGTTTGAGCGCGTCGTTGGCGGAGACGCCGCCGTCGTGGAAGTCCTCGACTTGCTGCAACACGGGATCGGGGGCGCGCGAAACGAAGATGTCGCCGGGCAGCAGCAGTACCGGCAAACGGTTCACGTGGGCGAGCGCCGCCGCGGTCACGAGGTTGGTGGCGCCCGGTCCGATCGACGTCGTGACGGCCATCATGCGGCGGCGGAAATGCGCTTTCGCGTAGGCGATCGCGCTGTGCGCCATTGCCTGTTCGTTGTGGGCACGCAGGGTCGGCAGTTCGTCGCGGTGCTGGTACAGCGCTTCGCCGATCCCCGCCACGTTGCCGTGGCCGAAGATGGCGAACACGCCGCCGAACAGCGGCTCGGTGCCGTGGCCGTCCTCGGTCGCGACGCGCTGCGCGGCGAGATAGCGGACCAGCGCCTGCGCGGAGGTCAGGCGCACCGTGCCGCCCGAGCCCGCGCCCGTACGGGCGTGACTGGCGTCGTTGGCGGACGCTGCGTCATGATGCAATACGCGCTGATTCATGCGGCTTGCTCCTGATGGACATGGTTCGGCATGCCAGGTTGCGCGGCGCTCGCGCCACGCGTTGCACGCCAGGAGGCGATCAATGTTTCGAAGGTGCGGCGCACGCGCGCGATCAGTTCGTCGTCGCCGATTTCTCCGGCGAGCCACGCATGACTCGGCTCATGGAAGATGGTGCGCCCGACCGTGAAGCCGCGGCATGTCGCCGATTGCGCCGCCGCGCGGAAACCTTCGTTCAGCTGCTCGACACCCGCCGACAAACCGAGCAGGACCACGCCCCGGCAATAGGGGTCGCGCTCCGCGATCAGCATGTCGATGTTGCGCCATTGCGCGGCGTCCATCGGTTCGAGCTTCCACCATTCGGGGTAGATGCCGATGTTGTAGAGACGCTTCAACGCGCGGTACACAATGTCCGGTGCTTGCGGCAAATGCGCGTGTTTCGGTGGAATCACTTCGAACAGCAGTTCGTGGCCGCTCGCTTGCGTCGCGTCGTAGAGTGCGCGCAATTGCGTTTCCTGTTCGAGGCGCTGTTCGATGGGTTCGTCGGGATGAAACTGCACGAGACACTTGGCGATATGCTCCTGCGGCCACGGGATCAGCGTGGTGCCGATCGAACGGCCATGATCGAACACGAGCGGCACCGAGCCCGGCAGTTCCACCGGCCGGCCGATCCACCAGCCACGGCCAGTGGCCGCGTTCAGCGCGTCCTGGCCGTAACGGTCGTCGATCAGCACGCCAATGCGGTTCTGCAAACCCAACGCGCTCTCGGTTTGCGCGACGGCTTCCACGAACAGACCTTTCAGGCGCGCTATGCGCGCTTCGTCGGCGCCGGTCTGCTGCGCGAGTTCGAAGAACTGGTTGCGGTGGTCGAAGGCGAAACCGAGCACTTCGTCCCACTGTTTGCGGGCCGGCGAGACGCGATGCAGCCGCGCGAGCGCCGCGTCCCGATCCGGGCGGCGCATGCGCTGCGGATCGGCTTTCGCTTCGCGCAGGAAGTAGTCGAGTTCGGCGGGCGTCGGCATGGCGGGCGCGCAGCCGTGCCGCGAGACGACCAGCGCGCCGCTCGCGTTCGCGGCGCGCGCGCACGCTTCGAGCGGTTGATCGCGCAACCAGCCGGAGAGAAAGCCGGAGGCGAATGCGTCGCCCGCGCCGAGCACGTTCAGCACTTCGACTTCCACGCCGCCGTGAATCGGCACGTCGTCGAGCGAGGCGGGCACCTGGCCGTCGATGATCTGGCAGCCCAGCGGCCCGCGCTTGAGTACCAGCGTAGCCGGCGTGACGGCGCGCACCATCGCGAGCGCATCGACCAGTTCGGTCTTACCGCCGGCAATGCGGAATTCCTCCTCGGTGCCGATCACCAGATCGAACAGCGGCAGAATGCGCTGCAAGTGCGCGGTGACGCCTTCGCTCGCCACGAAGCGCGTTTCACCGTCGGCTTTGCCGGTGAGACCCCAAAGCACGGGGCGATAGTCGATATCGAGCACGGTGCGCACCTGGTTGCGGCGTGCGTAATCGAGCGCGCGGCGGCTCGTGCGGTTCACCTGTTCGGTGGAAAAGTGCGTGCCGGTGATCAGCAGCGCTTTCGACGATGCAATGAAAGCCTCGTCGAAATCCGCTTCATCGACCGCCATGTCCGCGCAGTTCTCGCGGTAGAAGATCAGCGGGAACGTGTCGCGGTCTTTCAGGCCGAGCAGCACGAGGGCGGTCAGGCGTTCCCGGTCGATGCGCACGTGGCTGACGTCGCAGCCCTCTTTAGTGAGCTTCTCGGTGAGAAAGCGGCCCATGTGATCGTTGCCGACGCGCGCTAGCATCGACGACGCGAGGCCGAGCCGCGCGCAGCCGAACGCGATATTCGCCGACGATCCGCCGAGATACTTCGCGAAGCTCGACACGTCTTCGAGCCGCGCGCCGACCTGCTGCGCGTACAGATCGACGGCGAGCCGGCCGAGGCAGACGATGTCGCGGCTGCGGCCCGGCGCGAAGCGGCTGGCTACCGGCGCCGGGGCGGACGTGATTGCGCTGGATGTGCTGGAATGATCCATGAAGTTTCCTGAATGGCTGTGCGCGACAGCCGGCGCAGCAGCGCCGGTTCCTCGCGCGAATGAATCAGATCGTCGCGCCTTCGAGTTCGCCGATCATCTTCTGCATCTCGGCGCCGCCGGCCATCATGTCGAGCACCTCGTCCTTGCTGATGGTTTCCTTGGTGAACGTACCGAGCGATTTGCCGCGATTGAGCACCGTGAACGAGTCGCCGATCGGATACGCGTGATGCACGTTGTGCGTGATGAAGATCACTGAAATGCCTTTCGCGCGGGCCTTGTGAATCAGCTTCAGCACGTTGAAGCTCTGCTTCACGCCGAGCGCGGCGGTCGGTTCGTCGAGAATCAGCACGCGCGCGCCGAAATGAATTGCCCGTGCAATCGCGAGACACTGCTTCTCGCCGCCGGACATGGTGCCGATCGGCTGATGCGCGTCGCGCACGTTGATGCCCATTTCGGCGAGCTTGTCGCGCGCGGTGGTGGCGCTGGTTTCGAGATCCATGACGCTCAGGAAACCGAACAGTTTCTTTTGCGGCTCGCGTCCCATGAAGAAGTTGCGTGCCACGGAGAGCAGCGGCACTAATGCCAGATCCTGATAGACGGTGGCGATGCCGAGGTCGAGTGCGTCTTTCGGCGACTCGAACAGCACCGGTTTGCCGTCTACCAGATACTGACCGGAAGACGGCTGATGCACGCCGGCGAGGGTCTTGATCAGCGTCGACTTGCCTGCGCCGTTGTCGCCGAGCAGACAGTGCACTTCGCCGCGTTTCAGCCGCAAGGTCACGCCGCTTAGCGCGATCACCTTGCCGAAGTATTTGTTGACGTTTTCGAGCGCGAGGATCACGTCGTCCTGCGCAGCGCTCGCGCTGTCCACGGCATTCGTGGCGGTATTTGTATCGGACATGGTCGTCTCCCCGTTACGCCTGCGAGACGCGGCGGCGCACATAGTGATTGAACAGCACGGCGATCAGCAGCATCACGCCGAGGAACACGCGGAACCAGTCGGAGCTGACGTTCGTGTACGTAATGCCGATCTGCACGACGCCGAAGATCAACGCGCCGAAGCACGCGCCGACCACCGAACCGTAGCCGCCCGTCAGCAAGGTGCCGCCGATCACCGCGGCGATGATCGCTTCGAACTCTTTCTGCAAGCCCCGGTCGGCCGCGGCCGAGCCGATGTCGCACACTTGCAGCACCGCGAACAGGCACGAGCAGAACGCGGTCAGCACGAACAGCGAAATCTTCACACGGCGCACCGGCACGCCCACGTTCTTGGCGGCATTGGCGTCGCCGCCCACTGCGAGAATCCAGTTGCCGGCGCGTGTTTTCGCCAGCACGAAGGCGCAGACCGCGGCGAGGCCGAGCCACCACAGAATCACCTTCGGAATGCCCGGCACGAGCGCGTGGCCGTTATCGAGCAGGGTGCCGATGCCGTGTTGCGCGAGCATCAGAAAGAGACCGCGCAGCGCGACGCCGTGAAACAGCGTATCCGCGAACCAGTCCTGCTGCGCAAGGTCGCCCACGCCGGAGACGATGGTGCGGTCCGCGAACATGATTGACAGCGCAAGCGTGAGGCCGCGCAAGATGAACAGAAATGCGAGCGTGACGATGAACGAGGGCAGGCGCGTGCGCATGACCAGATAGCCGTTCAGCGCGCCGAGCAGCATGGAGCCGGCAAACGCGAACAGGATGGCGAGAGAAATCGGCCAGTGAAAATAGACCGAAGGAATCGCCACCATCATGCCGGCGAAACCGATCATCGAACCGATCGAGAGATCGAACTCGCCGGCGATCATCAGCAGACACGCGCCCACGGCGAGAATGCCGAGATACGCGGACACCTGCGACCAGTTCATTACGCCGTCGAGGTTGAACATGCCGGAGTTGCCGGCCGTCAGCGCGAAAACGAGAAACACCAGTACCGCGCCGGAAATCGCGGCGAATTCGGGGCGGTTCAGCACATGGCCGAACCTGGATTCCTTGCGCAACCGTTCATCCGAATCGGGCAGCGACGGCGCGGCCTCGGCGGTATTCGTCTTGACGTGCGGTGGGAAGTGTTTGCCGGCTACACCCATGATGTCTCCTTGGAACCCGGTTGTGCCTGCCTTGCACGCAGATGCCTTGCGAGAGCGACAGCCGGTGAAATGCGCGGTGGCGGCGGGCGGCCCGGTATCGAAACGGTGCCCGCCGTGCGCGTGACTAACTAGAGAAAAGAATCAGCGGTACTGCCCTGCGTACTTGATGACCTTGTCGAGGTTTTCCTTGGTGATGAACCCTGGACCTGAACGGATATTCTTCGGACCATAAGACGGCGCGAGGCCATAGGTAGCAAGTCGTGCCTTGAACTTCGGATTCGCTTCGAGAATCTGGCGGATCTTCACCGGGTCGGTGGTGTGCTCTTTCTTCACGATCGCCAGCACGGCCACCGGGATATAGCCTTGCAGATACGGTTGCTGGTCGATCGCGAACTGGATCGTGCCGTTCTGGATGGCTTTGGCGATGTCGTCGGAGAAGTCGAACGTGCAGAAATAGATCTTGCCCGCCAGACCCATTTGCGTGACCGCTTTCAGCGTGGCAGAAGCCGGGGTCGGTCCGAGCGTCAGGATCGCGCCGGTGTTGGGGTGATTGCGCAGATACGCACTGACCTTCGATTGAATTTCGGTCGGGTCCTGGCCGGAGTCGATGGTGGACGACTTGTAGTCGACGCCGATCGCCTCCGCAAAACCGCGGCAACGGTCGAACGACACCGTGTTGGTGGCGAGGTGATTCACGCACAGGAACGACTTCACGCCCGCTGCCTTGGCTTTTTCGCCGGCGGCTTTGCCCGCTACATATTCGGGTTGACCCACATGCATGATCGCGCCGAGTTGCGCGCTCTGTTCCTCCGTGCCGGAATTGATCGTGACGAGCGGGATCTTCTTCGCGGTGACCTTGTTGATCGAGCTTTTCAGCACGTCGAAATCGGCGATGGTGACGATCACGCCGTCGTAGTTGCGCGCGGCGGCCTGTTCGACCAGACGCGCCATATCGGCGATGTCGCCGTTCGGCGGATTGCGGTAGTCGGTCTCGACGTTGAAGTCCTCGTCGGCCTGTTTGATGGCGTTCTTGATGGTGTTCCACCACGAGTCCGAATCCGGCGCGTGGCTGATCAGCACGAAGTGAGCGTCGGCCGCGCGGGCGGCCGAGGCCGCGCCGAATCCCGTCGCCAACGTCAATGCCGTCACCAGAATCCTGAGCGTAGCCTTGCCCTTGCAAAGTCTCATTGTCTCCACCTTTCTCGGTATGTCGTCTTTGAAGGGAGCGTCTGGCCGGCGGCTTTCCATCCGCATACAAGCCGGGTGTTTCCACCACAAGCACCATCGCTCACGACCAAGATTAGGCCATCTTCCAAGGCGTTGCAATGAAAATTTCATTACAAATAAAATTGGAAAATACGTTCCATTTGGCATGGCGCCTGCCTATAATCGGCAGCGTCAGGACGCCGTGCGGCGGCCTTCGCAGGTCGCTGACGCACTGCAATAAAACACCCAAGAGAGAGTCATGGCGGAAGAGAGCACCGAGGAATTGCCAAGCGTCGAAGAATTGATGCAACGCATCGCGGAAAACTACGATGCGTTGCCGCGTCAATTGAAGAATGTCGCGACCTATATCGAACAGCACCGCTCCAGCGTGATGGTGGATCGCACCAGCGACATCGCCGCGAGCTGCGGCGTGCATCCGTCCGCCGTGGTGCGTTTTGCGCAGCGCTTCGGCTTTTCAGGCTTCTCCGATCTGCAGGCCGTATTTCGTCAGGCTTACACCGGGCAAGGCAGTTCGTCGCCGAGTTATCAGCAGCGGATTCGTAAGCTGATCGACGAGAAGCCGGGTGCGTTGTCCGGCGGGTCGGTGGCGCGCGAATTCATTGCGGCCTCGCGTGGTGGTCTCGAAGAACTCGAAGCGGGGCTCGATGACAAGCAGTTCGACGCCGCGGTGAAAATGTTGCAGCAGGCCGACAACATTTACGTGATCGGTGTGCGGCGCTCGTTTCCGGTGGCGAGCTATATCGTCTATGCATTGCAGCACACGCCTAAACGCGTGCATCTGGTGTCCGGTTTCGGCGGCATGTACCGCGAACAGATTCGCAGCGTAAAAAAGGGCGACGTGGTGATTGCGATCAGCTTCGCGCCTTATGGAAAGGAAACGCAGTATTGCCTGCGGGTTGCGCATCATCATCAGGCGAAGACCCTGGTTATTACGGATAGCCAACTATCGCCGCTCGCCCGTTATGCGACCACGCAGCTGTATGTGAAAGAGGGCAGCGCGTTCGCGTTCCGCTCGCTGACCAGCACGATCTGTTTGTGCCAGGCGTTGTTCATCGCGCTTGCGTACAAGCTCGAATTGAATGTTGAAGAATCCAAAGACACTGGAGGATACGATGACTGATGGGGCGAAGACGATCGACGTGGCGGTATTCGGCGCGGGGCGCATCGGCAAGATTCATGCGGCGAATCTCGCGCGGCAGCCGGGCGTGCGGCTCAAGTATGTGGTCGACGTGAATCGCGAGGCCGCTGCGGCGCTTGCCGCCGAGCACGGCGCGCAGGTCGCGGATATCGACGGCGCAATGGGCGATGCCTCGGTCGGCGCGACCGTGATCTGTTCGAGCACGGACACGCATGCGGATCTGATCATGCAATCCGCCGCGCAGAAGAAGCACGTGTTCTGCGAGAAGCCGGTCGATCTGACGCTGGCGCGAGCTCAGGCTTGCGCGGAAGCGGTCGAGCGCGCGGGCGTGGTGTGCATGATCGGTTTTCAGCGGCGTTTCGATCCGACGTTCTCGGCGCTGAAAGCGCGTCTCGATGCCGGCGAGATCGGCACGCCGGAGATGCTGGTGGTGACGAGCCGCGATCCGGGTGCGCCGCCGGTCGACTACATCCGGCATTCGGGTGGCATCTTCAAGGACATGCTGATTCACGACTTCGACATCTTCCGCTGGATTCTCGACGACGAGGCGGACACGCTGCATGCCACCGGCAGTTGTTTGAGCGACCCGGCGATCGCCGAGGCCGGCGATATCGATTCGACCGCGGTGACGATTCGCACGAAGCGCGGTCGCCTGTGCCAGATCAATACCGCCCGCCGTGCCGCGTACGGCTATGACCAGCGCTTCGAAGTGCTGGGCAGCACCGGCATGCTGCAGGCGGGCAATGTGCGGCCCACGGAAGTCACGGCCTATTCAAAAACCGAAGTGTCGAGCGATGTGCCCGAAGCGTTTTTCCTCGAGCGTTATCGGGCCGCTTACGCCCATGAAATCGCGCATTTCTTCGATGCGGTGACGCACGGCAAGCCCGTGCGCACAACGGTGGCAGACGGTCTGAAAGCGCTTGAGCTCGCCGAAGCCGCGAGCCGCTCGTGGCGCGAGAGTCGCGCGGTCAAACTCGGCGAGGCGTCGTGATGACGACGGCTGCGGCACGGCTTCGGGTGGGCGTGATCGGGCTCGGCCGTCTCGGCAAGCGGCACGCGGAGAATCTGGCATATCGCGTGCCGGGCGCGTCGGTCGTGGCGGCTTGCAGTCCGGTGGAGGAGGAGCGCGAGTGGGCGCGTGAAGCGTTGCCCGCGCCGCGTCTGTACGACGATTACGCGGAGTTGCTCACCGATCGCGAAGTGGATGCGGTCTGGTTGGTCACGCCGTCTTCGTTGCATGCGCAGCAGATCATTGGTGCGTTGCGCGCGGGCAAGCATGTGTTCTGCGAGAAGCCCTTGTCGCTGGATCTCGCGGAATGCGAGCGCGTGCTGGCGGAGGCCGCGCGGTATCCGCATCTGCAGGCCACGATCGGGTTCATGCGGCGCTTCGATCCGAGCTATAAGGACGCGTTCGACAAGATTGCAGCGGGGAAGATCGGGCGGCCTTTTCTCGTGCGCTCGCAGACTGCGGATCAGAATGATAGTGACGGGTTTTTTGTGCGCTTTGCGGCGACGTCGGGTGGCATCTTTCTCGATTGCACCGTGCACGATATTGACGTGGCGCGCTGGCTGCTCGGCAAGCCGCGCGCGAAACGGGTGTTTGCAGCGGGTGCGGCGGTGATGCATGAGGGTTTGCGCGAATTCGGCGATGTCGATAACGGCGTGGCGATCTGTGAGTTCGAAGATGGGAAGCTGGCCGTGTTTTACGCATCGCGGACGCAGGCACATGGCAATGATACGCATAGCGAAGTGATGGGTACGGCCGGGGCGCTCGCTATCGGCCATAATCCGCGTGCGAATCGTGTCGAGATTTACGACGCCACGGGGATTCGGAGCGAATGCACGGCCAATTTTTTTGATCGGTTCGAGGACGCGTTTTTGTTTGAGGCGCGGGCGTTTGTTGCGGCTGTGCGGGGTGGGGCGACGTCTTCCGCTGCTCAGGCCGGCGCTTCGCTTGCTGATGCATTGGAGGCTACGCGGATTGGGGTGGCGTTGAGGGAGTCGTTGTTGACCGGGCAGGCTGTTACGGTGTAGTGGGGCCCGCGATGCCCGACGTCGGCTCTTCGCCTGCGGTAGAATTAAAGTCTCCGTCCGGCGTCGCGCACGACGCCCCCGTCCCCGAAGGTCATCGTCGATGCAAATTCAGATTCACAAGGAAGTCGATGCGCGCGGGCTGATGTGCCCGCTGCCTATTTTGCGCGCCAAGAAGGCGCTCGCCGACATGGAAAGCGGTCAGATTCTCAAGGTGCTGGCCACCGATCCCGGTTCGCAGCGCGATTTCGCCGCGTTCGCGAAGCAGACCGGCAATGAAATCGTCGAAGCCTCGGCACAGGACAAGGTTTTCACGTTCCTGATGAAACGCCGCTGAATCCGGTGCGCCGGCGCGCATTCCAGTCGTGCAATCGCGCGTCCTTGAGCGGCCAAAAAAAAGGCGCTGTGCCCGCGAAAGCAGGGCACAGCGCCTTTCTACTTCAGTTCGACGCTATCGGGAGGCGGGCGTAAAAAAACCGTTCAGCCTTCCAGCACCGGCGAACGCGTGCGCAGATATTCTTCGAAATCCGCAGCCACTTCCGGGTGACGCAGCGCGAATTCAACCGTCGCCTTCAGATAACCCAGCTTGCTGCCGCAGTCGAAACGCGTGCCGTGATACTTGTACGCGAGCACCTGTTCGTCGGCGAGCAGCGATTGAATTGCGTCCGTCAGCTGCAATTCGCCCCCTGCGCCCGGCTTCAGCGCACGCAGATGTTCGAAGATGCGCGGCTTGAGCACATAGCGGCCCACCACGCCGAGATTCGAGGGCGCCACGTTCGGCTCAGGCTTTTCGACGATGCCCGACATCTTGATGATCGAATCTTCCCATTCCTTGCCGTCGACGATACCGTACGACTTGGTTTCCTGCGCCGGGATCTCTTCGACGCCGATCACCGAGCTGTGATAGTGATCGAACACCTCGATCATCTGCGCCATGACAGGCGGCGTGCCGTACAGCAGGTCGTCCGCGAGAATCACGGCAAACGGGTTGTCGCCCACCAGCTTTTCGGCGCACAGCACCGCGTGGCCGAGGCCCAACGCTTCCGGCTGACGCACGTAGAAGCAATCCACATGGCTCGGCTTGATGCTGCGCACGAGTTCCAGCAGCTTGTCCTTGCCGCGTGCCAGCAGCTCAGCCTCGATTTCGTAGGATTTATCGAAGTGGTCCTCGATCGCGCGCTTGCTGCGGCCCGTGACGAAGATCATTTCGGTGATGCCGGCCGCCATCGCCTCTTCGACCGCGTACTGGATCAGCGGCTTGTCGACGATCGGAAGCATCTCTTTCGGGCTTGCCTTCGTGGCAGGGAGGAACCGGGTGCCAAGACCTGCTACCGGAAAAACCGCCTTTGTAACTTTTAGCATGTGATTACCCTGAATCCTCTGGATTAGCTATCGGTCCTTGCCCGCCTCTTAGGGGGCGGGCATGGAGCGTCGATCAGACCGGCAAGCGGGCCAATTGGGCTTTCAGCTTGCCCACCGTGGCTTCGAACTCTGCCAGTCTTTTCTGCTCCTGCTCAACGACTGCCGGCGGCGCCTTTGCAACGAAACTTTCATTCTGCAATTTGCCGTTGCACTTGATGATTTCCGTGCTCAACCGCGCAATCTCCTTCGACAACCGCTCGCGCTCGACTGCCACGTCGATTTCCACCTTCAGCACGAGCTTGTCATTCCCTACGATAGCAATTGGCGCGCCATCTGCTTGCGCATCCAGTGTTGCCTCGTCGGCAATGATCTGCACTTCGGACAAACGTGCCAATGCCTGTGCGTACGGAGCAAAGGTGCGCAGACGCTCCGCGTTGCCGGTAGCGAGCAACGGCACCTTGACCGCCGGCGACAGATTCATTTCGCCGCGCAGATTCCGGCACGCATCGATCACAGCCTTCAGGTCGGCCGCCCATTGCTCAGCGTCTTCATCGATCTTCGACGGTTCGGCAACGGGGTAAGGCTGCACCATGATGGACGCTTCACCCTCGGCCTTGCCTTCGGGATAACGCCCAGCCAACGGCGCTACTTTCTGCCACAGCGCTTCGGTGATGAACGGAATCACCGGATGCGCGAGGCGCAGCACCGTCTCGAGCACGCGCAGCAGTGTGCGGCGCGTGGCGCGCTGCTGGTTCGGCTGACCCGTCTGGATCTGAACCTTGGCGAGTTCGAGATACCAGTCACAGTATTCGTCCCATACGAACTTGTATAGGGCGTTGGCCACATTGTCAAAACGATAGTCGGTGAAACCCTTGGCGATTTCCGCTTCCACCCGTTGCAGACGCGAGACGATCCAGCGGTCCGCTGACGAGAAGTTCAGGTGTCCGTCAGGACCGCATTCGCCGCATTGTTCCGGCTTGCCGAAGCCGCAATCGTGGCCTTCGCAGTTCATCAGCACGAAACGGGTGGCATTCCACAGCTTGTTGCAGAAGTTGCGGTAGCCTTCGCAGCGCGCGAGATCGAAATTGACGTTGCGCCCGAGCGTGGCCATCGAGGCCATCGTGAAGCGCAGTGCGTCGGTGCCGAACGCCGGGATGCCGTCGGGGAATTCCTTACGGGTTTTCTTTTCGATCGACGCGGCCTGCTTCGGGTTCATCAGGCCGGTAGTGCGCTTGGCGACGAGCGAGTCGAGGTCGATGCCGTCGACGATATCGATCGGGTCGAGCGTATTGCCCTTGCTCTTCGACATCTTCTGGCCTTCGGCGTCGCGCACGAGACCGTGCACGTACACCGTGTCGAACGGCACCTTGCCGGTGAAGTGCGTGGTCATCATGACCATGCGCGCGACCCAGAAGAAAATGATGTCGAAGCCGGTGACCAGCACCGAAGAAGGCAGGAAGTGCTTGAGTTCCTGCGTCTCATTCGGCCAGCCGAGCGACGAGAACGGCACCAGAGCGGACGAGAACCACGTGTCGAGCACGTCTTCGTCGCGCTTGAGGGCGCCCGTGTAGCCGGCTGCCGTGGCTTTGGCGCGTGCGTCTTCTTCGGTTTTCGCCACGAAAATTTCGCCGTTTTCGCCGTACCACGCCGGGATCTGATGACCCCACCAGAGCTGGCGCGAGATGCACCAGTCCTGAATGTTCTCGAGCCATTGATAGTAAGTGGTGGTCCAGTTTTCCGGCACGAACCTGATTTCGCCGCTGCGCACCACGTCGAGCGCCGTTTCCGCGATCGATTTGCCCGGATTGAAGGTGCCTTCCGGCGCCGGCTTGCTCATGGCGACGAACCATTGGTCCGTCAGCATCGGCTCGATCACGACGCCCGTGCGGTCGCCGCGCGGCACCATCAGCTTGTGCGGCTTGACCGATTCCAGCACGCCGAGCGCTTCGAGGTCGGCCACCACCTGCTTGCGCGCTTCGAAGCGGTCGAGGCCGCGGTATTTCTCCGGCGCGTTGTCGTTGATCTTCGCGTCGAGCGTGAGGATTTCGATTTGCGGCAGCTTGTGGCGCAGGCCGACCTGGTAGTCGTTGAAATCGTGCGCGGGCGTGACCTTGACGACGCCCGTGCCGAATTCGCGGTCGACGTAATCATCCGCGATGATCGGTACTTCGCGACCCGACAGCGGCAGCGTGATCGTCTTGCCGATCAGATGCGCGTAGCGCTCGTCTTCCGGGTGGACCATCACGGCGGTATCGCCGAGCATGGTTTCCGGACGCGTGGTGGCGACCGTCAGATGGCCCGAACCGTCCGTGAGCGGGTACTGGATGTGCCACAGCGAGCCGTTTTCTTCCTCGCTGACCACTTCGAGGTCGGAGACCGCGGTGAGCAGCACAGGATCCCAGTTCACGAGGCGCTTGCCGCGATAGATCAGGCCTTGCTCATATAGACGGACGAACACGTCGCGCACGGCGGCCGACATCTTGTCGTCCATCGTGAAGTATTCGCGCGACCAGTCGATCGAGGCTCCCAGACGCCGCACCTGGTTCGTGATGGTCGAGCCGGACTGCTGCTTCCATTCCCACACGCGTTCGACGAACTTTTCACGGCCGAGGTCGTGGCGCGAGACGCCTTGCGCGTCCAGTTGCCGCTCGACGACGATCTGCGTGGCGATACCGGCGTGGTCCGTGCCCGGCACCCACAGGGTGTTTTCGCCGAGCATGCGGTGGTAGCGGGTGAGGCCGTCCATGATCGTCTGGTTGAACGCGTGGCCCATGTGGAGGGTGCCCGTGACGTTCGGCGGCGGCAGTTGGATCGAGAAATCTTTCCGGTTTTCCTGGATGACGGGCGTCGCGTACGCGCGCTTTTCCCATTCGGGGCCCCAATGGGCTTCGATGGTCTGGGGCTCGAAGCTTTTGGCAAGCGTGGAGGTGGTGTCGCTCGGGGTCTCGCTCATTGTGTCGATTCGGCTGGTGAATGCAAAGAATGCTCGATTATAAGCGGCGCTCCGCGGCGGGGGATTTTTGCTGGTTGAGAGGGTTGTGACGTGTGCGTCGGCGGCTTCGGCCATTTCTGTGTCGTGTTGGCGCCGCCTGGCCTGTCGGGTCTGTCACGAACGGGTGTTCGCGGCATGACATGCGGCTTTTTTCGCGCAAGCCGAGGCTGCCCGTGAAGGCCGACGTCCGGCCCATACACAGGTATCACATTTCTGGAGTTCGGCCGTGCTGGAATGGGTCCGACAGCACCGTGCCTGTGCGCCTGTTTGCTGCCGTTCTTTCCCTCACACGGAGTCTGGAAAAATGACGATATCCCCGGCCAGCGGTGCGACTTCTTCCGTCCGGGAGGAGGTTTACAGGTCGAACAGCGATACTGGAAAGCTAGGACCGGCAGACAGTGCGTTGCCGAAACCGGTTCTCGCACCGCCGATAGCTCCACAGGCAACCTCGAAGAAGAAGAGCGATGTACCCGCGCGTCCGGTAACGCCTTCCACATCAGCCGTTTTATCCGCGCGCCAGACCGTATCCGCTCGCGCCGGTGCCGTGACGGGAAAGGATCTCCAGGGATCGAACGGCGCGCGCTCCGCTGCGGCCGCCAACCCGCAGCGGACCACGCAAGCCACCGGCACGCTGCCCAATGCAAGCCTGGAGGAGTTCAAGGGGCTCCTCGGCAAGTACGACACGGTAGATGGCGAGGTTCACCGCAGCAGCGACGCTAACTCGCAAATTGCACAAAAGATCGAAGCGGGCATCCAGCAGGAAATGACCGGCTATCCTCCTGAGGTGATCCGGTTCCAGGAAAGACAAACGCGCCTGCAAGGCATGCTGGCTGAACTGCCCGATAGCGAACGTCAATTTTACGGCGGTGTGCTTGCGACTTTGGGCACGGCCTACCAGCTTGAAACCGATAACGACAAACGCTACGCGATCGATGAGAAACTGACCGGTCTGGAGAACGCCGTTCTTGAAGAAAGCAACCGGGTTCGCAACGATCCTGTGGACCGGGTGCTGGGCCAGTTCAACCCGCCGATGGGGGAGGCCTATCTGAACAGGGAAGACCGGGAACGGGTGGGCAGGCTGGAAAAACTGCGCGAAGAGTTTCTCGGGGCAACGGATGCGGACGAACGGGAGGACATATTCGCCGAAGCCAGCGACCTCAAAAGAAAACTGCAGGAACGCATTTCCGTCGAAGTCGGCAAACGCCAGCAGGTAGAACGGGCGCAGTGGAAGGAGGCCAACGGCGAAGTGGACCGCATCGTGCAGGAAGCCCAGGCGCAGACCGATCCCGCAAAACGCTACGAACTGGTAGGCCGTCAACTGTTTCAGATCAACCCCGGGCAGGACGAGTTGAAAGACAAGGTGGTTCTGGCCTTTATGCAACGCATGCACGACTCGCCGGAACTGCGGGACAAACTGGACGCCTGGCATGATCAGGTGAGCGGCCCACTGAATGCGCAATCAGTGGGCGCGGCCAAACGATATACGGACATTCTCGGAAACCTGCCGCCGGTGGGCGCCGACTACGTGCGCGATCTGAGCGACCGGTACAACGCCGTCCTCAAGGACGCCAGTTACAAGGACTATTCCATCACGCCTGCGGCGCGGGCGGAGAAGCTGGCCGGCCAGGTGCTGGAAGGCATAGCCCGGGTGCTGCTCGGTCTGACGCCTCTGGCCCCGCTGGCTGATCTATTGCCCTCGACCCTGCCGGACAACGTCCGCATGGGGCTCGATTATGGTTCGGCGCTGCTGGGCATGCTGGGTGGAGAGGGCTCGAGTGTTGCGAGGGAAGTCAGCCTTGCGGGTAAAGCGGTTTCTGCGGCAGCGCGGGAGGCCGAGGCGGCCAGCATGGCCGGGGAAGGCGGGGGCACTGCGGGCAAAGACCTGGTTCAGGCGGCGGGTCGAGGCATCGTCGATGGGCTACGGGCAGAACAGACCTTGAGCCGCGAGGCATTGGCCGCGGAAAAGGCGCTGCAGGAGAAGACGCTTGCCGAGGCTGGACCGGCGGTGGATCCGACCAGCCTGCTGGCGCACCAGAGCGTGGGAGACAACCCCTATGGGTCACTGGTGAGCTATGCCGATCCCGACGTTGCGGTGAAGGATCTCCGTGCGGGGCCGACCGAAGGCATTCTGGTGGATGCCCACGGTGACCGGTATATCGAACTGGGCGGAAAGGCTTATCACGTCCGCTTTGACCGGGACACAAACGGCTGGCGGGTGTTTAACAAGGGAGCGGATCTGAAGCCGCAATATCCTGTCCGCCTGAATGAGACGTCGCGCCAATGGGAGCTTGATGGGGAGGTGGGGCTGAGGGGTGGAATGCCCCCCAAAATTAGCGGTGAAATCCGGCAGGAAGTCATCAGACTATTGAGGGAAGGGGAGATGCCGATGAATCAAATAGCCAAGGAGGTGGGAATAGACCCTAGGTCAGTAAGCAAAATTGCCAGAGAAGAAAATATCCCCCTTTCTGCCCCCGCTTCCTTAAGTAGACGACCCCTCTCAGATGTAACCAGACGAGACATTCTCAAGCTGTTGACAAACGGTCAGCTGACGCAAAAGGAGATCGCCGCGCAACTGGGAGTATCTCCGTTTGCCGTGAAAAAAATTGCCCGCGCCAATGGTGTCAAATCACCTGCGGGGTTAAAGCCGGAAATTCGACGGACAGCTATCCAGTTGCTGGAGCAAGGCGAGTTGACACATAAAGAAATAGCGCAAAAATTGAGAATAGCGCAATCTTCGGTAAGCAATATTGCCCGTCAGCAAAATATTCCCTTAAAGGTTGCGGCCTCTTTGCGCGCTTTGAAAATCTCACCGGGAGACCGCCAGGAAATCATCAAACTGCTCAACGAGGGAATGTCACAACGGAAAATAGGCGAGCTGATGGGTGTGTCTAGAACCACGGTAGGGAAGATCGCCAAGCAGAATGGGATCGCTGCTCGCATGCCGGGGAGTGTTACGCCCGGGCAGATAGATCAGGTATTTGCACTGAAAAACCAGGGGAAATCCACTCGCGAAGTTGCTGATGCAGTCAAGCTTTCGCAGAAAAAAGTCAGGGATATTTTGGCGAACTACAACGCCAACACTTACAAAAAGTCGTGGTGGGACACGACGCCGGAAAAGCGGACCGCGGCCATTCAGCAACTGGACGACGGCAAAACTCCCAAAGAAGTTGCCGGGGAGCTGGAACTCCCGCTGGAAACCGTGCGGGGAATTGCCAATCAGCACCGAATGGCCAGGGATTCGTTGGCAACCGAGCTTCTGGCGCAGGAAAAATCGCCCGAAGCGGTTGCTGATTCGCTCGACATGCCTCCGGGCTATGTCAGGCGTCTGAAGCAGGGCGTGCCCGAGGGCACGCATGACATCCATTTCACACCGAAAGATCGGGATGCGGCAATGGCCATGTTCGAAAAGGGCTATACCCGGGAGGAGGTTGCCACGAAACTCGGCATCTCTCCGTGGAAAGCCCGTAGTCTTGCTAACGAATTCCGTACGCAAACCATGGACTCCGTGACGCCGGAGCAACTTGACGATATTGCGCGCGCGCTCGGCACCCGGGATTACGGCTTTACGACCGGCGATCTCGCCCGGGGCACCAATCTGCCCGAGAGTACGGTCGCGCTCGTCGAACAGGAGTATGCGAGCGGCTTCATATCGCGCCCAATGTCGCCGAAACCCGGCACGTCTTCGGCCCTGTCGCCGGAGATGGTCGATCACTACGAATGGATTCCACCGCTTTCGCCAGAGCAGGAAATCGAGGCGATTCGTGCAATGAATGAAGGCGATAGCCTCAAGGACGTCGCGACCCAGCTCAAGCAGCCTCACGCGGCTATTGAACGCTTGTATGAAGAGGATCTTCCCCTTGTGGCGCCACAGGACGATGTTGTTGACGCCCCGCCAGCAGAACGGCCTCCTCAGGGAACGATGGTGTTCAGCGAAGCCGATAAAGCTGAAATTCGAAATCTTGCACGGACGAGCGGATTGAGCCCGTCATTCATTGGCCAATTGTTTGGTGCGTCGGAGGAAGACATAAAAAGAGTCCTGAGCTCGAATCCCTGAGCACCCGGGCATCCAATGAGGAAGGGCCTGTTGTATGTCGGGGTGCTTCCTCAGCGCAGCGACGCCTCGCAGGCGAGGGCGCTTTCCCTCATAGGCGCAACGCCAGCACACCGCCAGGTTGGGAAGCGCGCTGACACACCCGAACACGCACAGACAAAAGCGCCGTGAAGACAAAAAAGCCATTCCTCCCAGGGGCATATAATGACGAACGATCCGCCGCCCCTCCAGACAAATGCCCGACCTGCTAGCCAATCTCAACCCCGAACAACACGCCGCCGTCACGCTTCCCAACGAGCCCGCGCTCATTCTCGCCGGCGCGGGCAGCGGCAAGACCCGCGTTCTGATCACGCGCATCGCGTGGCTCATCCAGCACGGCCTGGCGTCGCCCGCCACGATTCTGGCGGTGACCTTCACCAACAAGGCCGCCCGCGAAATGATGTCGCGCCTGTCGGCGCTTCTGCCGATCGACACCCGCGGCATGTGGATCGGCACCTTCCACGGTCTGTGTAACCGCATGTTGCGCGCGCATCATCGTGACGCGGGTTTGCCGGCCACCTTCCAGATTCTCGACACGGCGGACCAACTGTCCGCGATCAAGCGTCTGATGAAGGGCCTTAACATCGACGACGAAAAGTACCCGGCGAAAAACCTCCAGTACTTCATCAACAACGCGAAGGAACAAGGCCTGCGGCCCAAAGACGTCGACGCCACGGACAACTTCAACCGCAAGTTCGTCGAACTCTACGAAGCCTACGACCAGCAATGCCAGCGCGAAGGCGTGGTCGACTTTCCGGAACTGCTGCTGCGCTGCTACGAGTTGCTCGCGCACAATCCGCCGCTGCGCGCGCACTATCAGGCGCGTTTCCGGCACATTCTGGTGGACGAGTTCCAGGACACCAACAAGCTGCAGTATGCGTGGCTCAAAATGCTGGCGGGCCAGACCAATTCGATCTTCGCGGTCGGCGACGACGACCAGTCGATCTACGCGTTCCGGGGCGCGAACGTCGGCAACATGCGCGACTTCGAACATGAGTTCAACGTTCGCCACCTGATCAAGCTCGAGCAGAACTACCGCTCGCACGGCCATATTCTCGACGCGGCCAATCAGCTGATCGCCAACAACTCGCGGCGTCTGGGCAAGAATCTGCGTACCGACGCGGGTCACGGCGAACCGGTGCGCGTGTATGAATCCGCAACCGATTCGCAGGAAGCCGGCTGGATCGTCGAGGAAATCAAGGCGCTGATCAGCACCGGCACGTCGCGCAGCGAAATCGCGATCCTGTACCGCAGCAACGCCCAGTCACGCACGATCGAACACACGCTGGTCAACGCGGGTATCGCGTACCGCGTGTACGGCGGCTTGCGCTTTTTCGAGCGCCAGGAAGTCAAGCACGCGCTTGCCTATCTGCGCCTGATCGACAATCCGAACGACGACACCGCGTTCGCGCGCGTCGTCAATTTCCCGACCCGTGGTATCGGCGCGCGCTCTATCGAGCAACTCGCGGACGCGGCGCGTCTGTACAACTGCTCGATGGCCGCGGCGATTCCGTACGTGGCGGGCAAGGCGGGTTCGAGTCTCGCGGGCTTCGCAAACCTGATCGGCAAGATGCGCGCGGAAACGCAGCAGATGAGCCTGCCGGAAACCGTCGAATACGTGGTTCGCGCGAGTGGTCTGTCGGAGTTCTATCAGAATGAACGCGAAGGCCAGGACCGGCTGGAGAACTTGCAGGAACTGGTCAACGCGGCAGCGGCGTTCGTCAGCGAAGAGGGCTACGGCATGGACACGCCGGCCCGCTCCATTCCGCTGCGTCCGGGTGCGACCGCCGCGCCCGAACTGGCGGTCGCCACCGACGATCCGAACACCGTCGTGCTGGACGCCCCCGGCATCGCCGATCCGGCGCAAAACCCGGACACGATGACGCCGCTCGCCGGTTTCCTGTCGCATGCGTCGCTCGAAGCGGGCGACAACCAGGCGCAAGCCGGCCAGGAAGCCGTGCAACTGATGACGGTCCACGCCGCCAAGGGCCTCGAGTTCACGGCGGTGTTCATCACCGGTCTCGAAGAAGGGCTGTTCCCGCACGAGAACAGCGCAATGGAATCGGACGGCCTGGAAGAAGAGCGCCGCCTGATGTACGTGGCGATCACGCGGGCCAAGGAGCGCCTGTATCTGTCGTTCGCGCAAAGCCGCATGCTGCACGGTCAGACCCGCTACAACATCCGTTCGCGTTTCTTCGACGAACTGCCGCAGGAAACGCTCAAGTGGCTCACGCCGAAGATCGAGCCGGGCGCGCGCTGGGGCGGCCGTTCGGACAACGCGGGTTATGGGCGCGACTGGTTCGCGCGGCCGGGTTATACGGGCGCCGCGTCGTCGACGCCCGCGCCGTTACCTGCGTTCGCGAACGAACAGCGCGCGGCGGAAACGGGTTTCCGCGTGGGCCAGCAAGTGTTCCACACCAAGTTCGGCGAAGGCACGATCACCGCGCTCGAAGGCGGCGGCACCGACGCGAAGGCACAGGTCAAATTCAAGCGGCATGGCGAGAAGTGGCTGGCGCTCGCGGTCGCCAAACTGCAGGCGGTGGAATGAGCGGGGCGGGGGCAGGCATGCCGGGAACGGGCGCGCCCGGCGCAGCAGCGGCCGGCACACCAGTGACCGGCGCGGGAGCGGCTGACGCAGGCATGATGTCGGCGCCCATGTCCGCTATCGATCCGGACCGCGGCGGCGCGCCGGTTTCGCATCGGCCGCTCGGGATTCTGGCGGCTTTGCCGCAAGAGCTCGGCGATCTGCTCGAAGCGATGCGCGCCGAGGCCGGCGTGCGCACGATCACTCACGGTCAACGGGACTATCACCTGGGCACCGTTCACGGTGCGCCGTGTGTCGTCACGCTGGCGCGCGTCGGCAAGGTCGCGGCGGCGGCCACGGTCAGCGCGCTGATCCACGCGTTCGACGTGGAAGCGATCGTGTTTACGGGCGTGGCCGGTGGCGTCGGGGCGGAGGTGCGGGTGGGCGATATCGTCGTCGCCGACGCGTTGCTGCAGCACGATCTCGACGCGTCGCCGCTGTTCCCGCGTTTCGAAGTGCCGTTGCTGGGCGTCTCGCATTTCAGCGCCGATGCGGCGTTGGCCGCACAGTTGGCCGCGGCCTGCGAGCGTTTCGTCGCGGAAGAGGGCCCGGCCTCGGCGGCGCGTTTCGGTACGCGCGAGCCGCGCGTGCATCGCGGTTTGATCATCAGCGGCGATCAGTTCGTGGCCAGCGCAGCCGGCGTTCGGGCTTTGCGCGATGCACTGCCGAACGCGCTCGCCGTGGAAATGGAAGGCGCGGCGATCGCGCAGGTCTGTCACGAATACGGCGTGCCGTGCGCGGTCGTGCGGACCATCTCGGATACGGCGGACGATCACGCGCCGGCATCTTTCGTGTCGTTTCTCACGGAGATTGCCGGCGCGTATTCGAACGCGATCCTGACGCGGTTTCTGCAGGCGCGGAGCTCGCGGGCCTGACGGCCGGCGTCGAACGCGTATTGCCGGAGCCTTATTGCCGGTGGTCCGTGTCTGCAACAATGGCGCGCGCTTCGATCCGCCTCGCCCGTGCCCGCTACTTGTCCCCGGCGTCGCCCAGCGCGTCGCTCACCTGCTGCAATGCCGCCGGATCTTCGATGGTCGGCAGATCGCCCGGATCGCGGCCTTCCGCGAGCGCCGCGATCGCGCGGCGCAGCAGCTTGCCGGAGCGCGTCTTCGGCAGCATCGACACTACGACCACGCGCGCCGGCCGCGCAATCGCGCCGAGCTGGCGGTCCACCGTCGCCATGAGTTCCACCTCCAGTTTGCTGCGCCTGGTGGCGTCCGCATAGGCCTGCGCGTCGCGCAGCACCACGAAGGCCATCGCCGCCTGACCCTTTAACGCGTCCGTTACGCCAACTACCGCGACTTCCGCGACGCCCGCGTGGCTCGACAACGCCTCCTCGATTTCGCGCGTGCCGAGCCGGTGGCCGGCGACGTTGATCACGTCGTCGGTGCGGCCGAGGATCGTCACGTAGCCGTCTTCGTCCTGCACGCCCCAGTCGAACGTCGAATAGACCTGCTGGTTCGGAATGCTCGACCAGTACGTGCTGACGAAGCGCCTGTCGTCGCCCCATACCGTCGACATGCAGCCCGGCGGCAGCGGATAGCCCAGCGTGAGCACGCCCTTTTCGCCGGGCGGGCAAGGCTCGCCGGTCAATTCGTTGCGCAAGGTCAGATTGAAACCGGCCGATGGCACGCCCGGCGAGCCGAGCTTGGTGGGCAGCGCCTCGACGCCGCGCGGAATGGCCAGCATCGGCCAGCCGGTTTCGGTCTGCCAGTAGTTGTCGATCACCGGCTTGCCGAGCGCGTCGGCGATCCATGCGGCGGTCGGTTCGTCGAGCGGTTCGCCGGCGAGGAACAGCGTGCGCAGGCTCGACAGATCGGCTTGCTTCAGGAACGCCGGATCCTGCTTTTTCAGCACGCGCAAGGCGGTCGGCGCAGTGAACATCAGATTGATCCTGTGATGCTCGACGAGGCGCCACCAGATGCCGCCATCGGGACGGATCGGCGTGCCTTCGTACATCACCGTGGTGAGGCCGGCGATCAGCGGCGCGTAGACGATGTAGCTATGGCCGACCACCCAGCCCACGTCCGACGCGGTGAACATGACGTCGCCCGGCTTGCCCTGGAAGATATGTTCCATCGAGGCCGCCAGTGCGACCGCGTAGCCGCCGACGTCGCGCTGCACGCCCTTCGGCTTGCCGGTCGTGCCCGACGTGTACAGCACATAGGAAGGCTCGTTGGATTCGAGCCACTCGCACGGCACGTGGGCGTCGAAGAACTGTTCGCGCAGCGGTTCGTAGGCGACCAGATAGCTGGCGTTGAGGCGCTCGGGCGCGAGCTGCCGGTCGATCAGCAGGACGCGCGGCGTCTTGTGGGTCGCGCGTGCGAGCGCTTCGTCCACCAGCGGCGTGTAGTCGATCACTTTGCCGCCGCGCGCGCCCGCGTCGGCGGTGACGATCAGCACCGGCTTCGCGTCGTCGATGCGGGCCGCGAGGTTGGGCGCCGCGAAGCCGCCGAACACCACCGAATGAATCGCGCCGAGCCTTGCGCAGGCGAGCATCGCGAACAGGGCTTCGGGGATCATCGGCAGATAAAGCAGGACGACGTCGCCACGCTTCACACCGAGCGAGCGCATGACCGCGGCCATCCGGTTGATCTCCGCGTGCAGCTCGGCGTAGGTGTAGCGGCGTTCGATACCGGTTTCCGTCGATACGTACACCAGCGCGTTCTGCTGCGCGCGCTCGGCCAGATGGCGGTCCACTGCGTTATGGCACAGATTCGTGCGACCGCCGACGAACCAGCGCGCGAACGGCGGATTCGAGCGGTCGAGCACCGTGTCGAACGGCGTCTGCCAATGGATGCGCCGCGCTTCGTCGCGCCAGAATGCCTCGGGGTGCTCGATCGAACGGCGGTGGAAGTCGCGATAGCTGGTCATCTGCGGCGATCCTTCTGCTGCGTAAGTGAACGGTTGTCGGGTCGTGCGGCCGTGCGGCGCGGCGCGAGAACACGGGGGTATCCGCGCAAGCATAGAGCACGCGCGGCTCGGCGGACAACGCGGGTTCACCATGAGCGGCGCGGCGTACTGTCGGGCGCGGCAATGGGCCGCGTCCCCGACACGGCGCAGTCCCTGAGTTCACGCCAGGACAACGACAAAGAAAAAAGGCGCCGAAGCGCCTTTTCTCATCAGACCCGAGGTCGGACTGCCATCAAGCCTTTGCGCGCTTGCCTTCCACGTCCGGCAGGAACACCGTCAGCACGCCGATTAGCGGCAGGAACGAACAGACCTTGTAGACGTACGTGATGCTCGTGGCATCGGCCAGTTGCCCGAGCACGGCCGCGCCGATCCCGCCCATGCCGAACGCGAAGCCGAAGAACAGGCCCGCGACCATACCCACCTTGCCGGGGATCAACTCCTGCGCATACACGAGGATCGCCGAGAAGGCCGACGCCAGCACCACGCCGATGACCACCGTCAGCACGCCGGTCCAGAACAGATTGGCGTAGGGCAGCAGCAGCGTGAAGGGCGCCACGCCGAGAATCGACACCCAGATCACATATTTGCGACCGATCCGGTCGCCGATCGGTCCGCCGATCACCGTGCCCGCCGCCACCGCCGCGAGGAACACGAACAGATGGACCTGCGCGGCCTGCACCGGCAGATGGAATTTGTCGATCAGATAGAAGGTGAAGTAGCTGTTGATGCTGGCGAGATAGAAGTACTTCGAGAACACCAGCAGGATCAGCACGCCCATCGCGAACATGACCTTATTGCGCGAGAGCGTGGCATGGCCGGCCGCGCTGCGCGCCTTCTTCACCGACGGATGCTGCTTGTACCAGCGGCCGATCTGCGTCAGCACCACGATCGCGACGAGCGCCGCCACCGAGAACCACGCAATGCTGCGCTGGCCGTGCGGAATCACGATCAACGCGGCGAGCAGCGGGCCGAGCGACGAACCCGCGTTGCCACCCACCTGGAACAGCGACTGCGCGAGGCCGTGACGGCCGCCCGACGCCATGCGCGCCACCCGCGACGATTCCGGGTGGAACACCGACGAACCGCAGCCCACCAGTGCCGCCGCCACCAGCAGCACGCCGAAATTGGGCGCGACCGACATCAGCAGCAGGCCGGCGAGCGTGAAGCCCATGCCGACGGGCAGCGAATATGGCTTCGGATGCTTGTCCGTATAAATGCCGACGAGCGGCTGCAGCAGCGACGCGGTGATCTGGTAAGTCAGCGTAATCAGGCCGATCTGTCCGAACGACAACGAGAAGTTGTCTTTCAGCATCGGGTAGATCGCGAGGATCAACGACTGGATCATGTCGTTGAGCAGATGCGAAAAGCTGATTGCGCCGAGCACGGAGTAGACCGTGCGCTGGACTTTGGCCGCCGGCTGCGGCGCGCCGGTGGTTCCGGCTCCGGCTGGCGCGCCGGCGAGGGCGCTTTTATCGAGGCTCGTTTCCATACGGTAGATGAGAGAGGAGAAAGAGAGTGATTTGAAGCCGCCTGCGCTGCTAAAACGCACATTTTGAACGTTGCGGCATTGGGACGCGACATCTGGCGTCGTCAGCTATTCGTCGAAGTTTAATGTGGCCTGAGCGAATTGTAAGGACAAGTTTTGTCGCGAATCGGACGCACGATGCTCAGGAGGGACAGAAGTCGTGCGCCGAAACCGGGAGCCGTGCGCACCGCAGCGGTGCGGCCAGGTGGTGTCATGCCGCGACCACGTGTGGGCGATATCTCGTCTGATAAATGCCGCCTCCGGGATTTTTGGCCGTGTATAAAACCCGTCGCGGGCGCGAAGCTTACGAGGCGGCGCGTCGAGGACCGGGCGACATGCGGTCGGCATTTCGCGAGCGACGCTAAAGATCGCAGACGTTTGTGCCGTAGACCCGGAGAGATGGGCAGCAATGCCGGAACCGACCTTTCCGGCAGTTCTACACGTGGGGACGGGGAAATATGAAAGCAGTTTCGCTGGGTAGCCAGACAGGCGCCGGGTTCATACCGGAAGGAGAAGCGGCCGGCAAAACGCCGCCGCAGGGCGAGCGCAGCCGCTCGCGGGCGGTCAGGCTCAAGGGTTTGTCGGTGAAGGCGATGCTGCGCCTCGCGTTCGCCGTCTTGCTGATCGGTACACTGTTGATCGGCGTGTTTGCGCTGACCCAGATCAGCCGTCTGAACGCGTCCGCCCAATCCATTTACGATCAGGGGCACGTTGCCAGCCGTGCGGCCGAAGAGGCGCGCGGCTACATGCTGCGCGCGAGCCGCGCGCAGAAAATGCTGCTCACCGCGACCACCGCGAAAGAACGCGACGATCTCGGCGCCGACATCGAGACGGGCCTGAGCGGTCTCGCTACGCAACTGCGCATGCTGCAACAGTACGTCGACACCTCCGACGCGAAGGCGGTCGACCAGCAAAAGAAATTCGCCGCCGCCGTGACGGCGTGGAGCGGCCATCTGCGCGACTTCGTGACGCTCGTGAAAGCGCAGCCGCTCGATCTGTCGCAGATGAACTGGCAGGTCGGCACGCAGGACGTGTCGCTGCTGGTCGAAACCGGCAAGCTCGAAAAACTCGTCGACGAACTCGTCGCGCAGCGCGCGACGGCGGCGAAGGCGACTATCGAGGCGTCGGGGTTCATTTACCACTCGTCGTTCGTGATGATCGCGCTGGCCACGCTCGGCCTGATCGTGCTCGCATTCGGCATCAGCGAGTGGGTGGTGCGGCGCCTTGCCGGCCAGCTCGGCGGCGAGCCGGTGTACGCGAAGGAAATTGCCAGCCGGATCGCGGCGGGCGATCTGTCCGTCGAGATCGCGTTGGGCCGCAAGGACAGGTCGAGCATGCTGTTCGCGCTGCAAGACATGCAAAGCGGCCTCGCGACGACGGTCGCCGACATTGCGTCGAGCGCGGACGCGATTGCGACCGCGTCAGGCGAGATTTCGATGGGCAACCTGGATCTGTCGCAGCGTACCGAGCAGCAGGCAATGGCGCTCGAGCGCACCGCGAGCAGCATGGAGCAGCTGACTTCGACCGTCCGTCAGAACGCCGACAATGCGAAGCAGGCGAGCACGCTGGCCAATAACGCTTCGGAGATCGCGGAGAAGGGCGGCGCGGTGGTGAGCCGGGTGGTCGCGACCATGAACGAGATCAACGATAGCGCGCGCAGTATCGGCGACATCATCGGCGTGATCGAGGGGATTGCGTTTCAGACCAATATTCTTGCGTTGAACGCGGCGGTCGAGGCGGCCCGTGCCGGCGAGGAAGGGCGCGGGTTTTCCGTGGTCGCCGCGGAAGTGCGTAATCTGGCGCAGCGTAGCGCGGCGGCGGCCAAGGAGATCAAAGGCTTGATCAGCACGTCGGTCGAGCGGGTGAGCAACGGGTCGACTCTGGCTCAGGACGCCGGGCAGACTATGGATGAAGTCGTCAAGGCCGTGAAGCGTGTTACCGACATCATGGGCGAGATTTCGGCGGCTTCGTCCGAGCAAAGCGCCGGGATCGAAGAGATCAACCTCGCGGTGACGCAGATGGATTCCGGAACGCAGCAGAACGCGGCGTTGGTGGAACAGGCGACAGCCGCGGCCAGGTCGCTGGACGATCAGGCGCGCGGGTTGAAGGTGATGGTGGGGAAGTTCAGGTTGTGAGTTCGGGTGAAGCGATCCTCGTAGAGGATCGCGAGCTGATTGATTGCTGCCTTCCAGTCATTGAGCATGCATTGGGCATGCGGGAGAATCGTCGCGCCTCCCGGCGGTTAATTCGCATCCCTGAAAAGATTTCCCTCTGCGTGGCGACGGTTTACGGAGCGTGATTATTCCGTTGGCATAAACCACGGCCCGTGGTCCAAAACCAGAACTTATCCGACAATCTTCGCGTGACTCCGCTGATAGCCTGTTCAGCACAAAAACGTTCTTCACCTGAGTCCCATCTTGCCGTTCAGTAAATCAAGCGCCGCGATGTACTTGAATGTACCGGGCTGACTGAGGCAATATGAAAAAACTCACCGCCCTGATCGTCTCTGCGCTATTGCTCTCCGCCGGATCCTTTTCCAACAGACGGCATCAGCCGACGACAATATCTAGGCAGACGTAAACACGAAAGCGTTTTACGCCTGGTACATCAAATCACAGTCTGCCGACACCTATCCTCTGTTGAACAAAGGCGTTTACGCCTATGTCGCAAAAGGGACAGTCGATCGGCTGCGTGACGCCTACCTTCGCAACCGCCTGCCGGGCGATACCGATTATTTCACGAAAGTTCAGGACCATGACGCGTCCGACTGGACCGACCATATCGCAACACACGCTCCCGTCATGCTCGGCGAGGTTGCCGTGGTGCCCGTCACCTTTGGCTCCAGAGATCGAATCAGCGTCCTGGTTTTCCTGCGAAAGGAGGCGCGCGGCTGGAAAATCACCAAAGTCGACGACACGCTCGATTATCACTAGGGTGGCCACAACCTGTCCAAACAGGGCCACCGCTAACCAACCACCGTGACCGCCCAAAAAGCCGACATCCCCGCAACACTCCCAAAAGCACGCAAGCAAAAAAATCAGCTAGCCTTGGCGCTCCCAGGCGTAATCACAACCGTACAAGTAATCCCCGCCGCCAGCACGACATTGTCGGGTACCGAATCGATCTTCACCCTTACAGGCACGCGCTGCGCCAACCGCACCCAGTTAAAAGTCGGATTCACGTCAGCAAGCAGCTCACGGCTTTCAGGATTGTCCCGATCATAAATCCCTCGGGAAATACTCTCGACATGCCCCTGCAGCGTGCCGCCGCTCATCAACCGGACTGCTGCCTTATCGCCGACGTGCACGTGCGGCAGCTTGGTTTCTTCGAAATACCCATACACCCAGAACGAGTGGCTATCGACAATCGCCAGCTTGGCCGAACCAACCGTCGCGTAGTCGCCGCGGAACACGCTCAGGTTCGTGACATACCCGTCGACCGGCGACACCACGCGCGTGCGTTCGAGGTTCAGCTTGGCTGCATCGAGCGTAGCCAAAGCCTGCTGATAGGAAGCCTCGGCGGCCGAAGCCGTGTGAGTGGCATTTTCACGGTTCTCTTTCGACACCACCAGCGCATCCATATCCGCACGCCGTTGCGCGTCATCGCGCCTCATCTGCAACTCGGCCTTTCGCGCGGCGACCGCAGCCTGGGCCTGTTCAACCGCAAGCTGATAGTGCGACGGGTCGATCTGCATCAGCAGATCGCCTTTCTTCACCAGCTGATTGTCCTTCACGGGCAGATCGACAATCGCTCCCGAGACATCCGGTGCGATATTTATGATCTCGGCGCGCACGCGACCGTCGCGGGTCCACGGTTCGTCCATGTAATGGACCCACAGCACGCGTCCAATCAGAATCGCGACGATAAAAATAACGGCTGTCGCGACGAAGCCCACAATATTTCGGATGGTCATGTTTCGACTCTTATCAACGATAAACGGCAAGGCCCAGCATGCCGCATACACACACGAGCAGGCTGGCCCGGAACAAGGACGGATGCCACACCACGCGATACAGGCCCGTGTGGGCAATCACGCGGTCCAGCATCCAGGTAAGCGCGGCGCCCGCAATAAACAGCAGCACGATGGCCGGTATGTACGCGTCCAGAACGGCGATATCACGTGGCATGACGAACTCCCTCTGACGCGCTGGCACGTCCGCTCATCAGCGACTCAAGCGGTGATTGCGGATCGAGCAGCGCGGTACGAATGAAATGCAGTTGACTCAAAATGCGTTGCAGCTGGTGGCGCTCTTCACGCGGCGGCGTAAAAGCGGCCAGCATCTGTTGAATGGCGGCGATCGCGTCCGCGGTCGCGGCGAGCGCGCGGTCGAAGCGGTCTTCACGCGGCCGCTCGAATAGCGCGGCCAGCGCGTCGCGCATGGCACGCAGCGAGACGCGCCACGGCATTGACCGTGCGTAACGCGCGTCGGCGGGCAGCGCCGCCACTTCGCGGCGCAGGTCGATCACCGCGTTGCCCACTTCGAGCACCGAGAAGAGCCAGCGCAACGTGTCGCGTTTGAGTTCGGGCTCGTGCTGCGCGAGCGCGTTGATCTGGAACATCAGATCGCGCGCGCCGCTCTCGAAGCGCGACCGCACCCGGCGCATGCCCGCGCGGCTCGCCAGCACCACCTGGCGACGCAAATCCACCAGCAGGCGGTTACGCAGCCAGGGCGTCGAAGGCGGCAGCAACACCGCGAACGCGATCGACGCCACCAGCATGGACAGCACGAGCGCTACGGCATCGTTCATGTAGCCGCTCGGATCGTAGTGAATCACGTTGTCCGGGCCGGCCAGGAAACAGAAGAAGATGCAATAGCCGACACCGTAACCGGCCAGCGCGGGCCGTGTCGTCATGAGCACGCCGAGCAGCAGGAACGGCGCGAGGGTGGCGCACAGCAGCGGGAAGCCATCCACGTGCGGGAACACGCCGAATACCGCGATCATCCCCATCACCGTGGCGACCAGGGTGCCGGCGGCCATCTGGAACGCCGTGCGTTTCGGATTCGGCGACGACGACGCCAGCGCGCACACGGCCGCGGCCGTCAACGTCAAGGTCGAACCGCTCGGCCACGCAGTCGCGATCCAGAACGCGCCGAGCGCGATCATCACGATGGCGGCGCGCACGCCCGCGACGCTGGCGGCAATCGCGTTCGTCTTCGGTTCGTAACGCTCGATCCAGCGCTCGCGCTCATGTGTATCGACGGCGAGCGACGCATACGTGGCCGCATAGGCATGCAGATCGTCGATGAAGCGGTACAGCAGTTCGGCGCCGGTGTCGAAGTCGAGCAGCGGCGCGTCGGGATGCACTTCCAGTTCGGCCCGCGTCGCGCGCACGCGTTTGGGCAGCTCGGCTTTGAAGACCTCGAGTTGCGCAGCGGCGTGCACAGCGTCGGCGGCGGTCAGCACGGGCTCGCCGGATTTCGCGAGCAGCGGGGCGATTTCCCTGAAGTACGGCTCGAGCGCTCCGACTGCAATGGCCGCGCCGCTCGTGTTCGAGTTGCGCAAGCGGTTCATCAACTGGTGCAGCGCGTGAAAGCGCGTCGAGGCGGTCATGAACTCGCTGTTCAGACGCGCGAGACGGCCACCGCGCATGCGCGAATCCGGGCCCTCGAACACGGCGACACTGCGTGCCGCTTCGAAGCCGACGATATCGGCGACAAAGCGCGCATTGGTCGCTTCGATCTGCTCGCGGTCGTTATGGCCGGCGAGCGACGCCGACACATACTCGACGAACGCCGAGAAACGCGCACGCACGGTGCCGCGCATCTGCATGCCGGCGAAGCGCGGAAACACGAGGCCGCTCACCGCACCCGCGCAGACGATGCCGACCACCACTTCGGCCACCCGCGTGAGGGCGCTCAGAAATGCGCCGTCCGGATGCTGCGAAGCGGGGATGCCGATCAGCGCGGCCGTGTAGCCGGCCAGCACGAAACCATACGATCTGAAGTTGCGGTTGCGCGCGGCGCCCGCCGTGCAGATGCCGACCCACACGCCGGTTGCGACGATGAACAGTTCCGGCTGCTGCGCGAACAGGCCGATCAACGCGAGCATCACGACGAGACCGACGAGGGTGCCGCAGATCCGGTAGAAGCTCTTTGCGAACACCATGCCGCTTTGCGGCTGCATCACGATGAAGACGGTAGTCATCGCCGTGCGCGGCTGCGGCAAGTCGAGTTTCATTGCGACGCCGAGCGCAAGGAAGCAGGCGGCGAGCGCTTTGAACAGATAGACCCACGTCAGGCCGTCGTTACGCGCCCAGTCGGCGGCGGCCGCGTATAACGCAGCGAACGACGCCGAACGCGGCGCGGAAAAAGGGGAAGCGGACATGGTCAGCTTCCTGACCTGGCCGGCTGGGCGCTGGCGGTCGAACCGGGCGCCACCGTCTTACCCTTGCCATGCGCCGGCAAAGTCTCGTTCGCCAGCGGACCGTTGGCCGGGTCGTCGAGCCCACCGCCCAGTGCCGTGACCAGCGACGCATGCGCGCCGAGCCGTTCGGCCTGAATCTTCGCCACGCCTTCCTGCGCGTGCAGCAACTGGTTTTGCGCGATCAGCACGTTCAGATAGTCGGTCAGCCCGCGCCGGTAACCTTCGCGCGACAAATCGTAGTTCTTGCGGGCCGTCGCGACAGAACGATCGGCGTCCTCGGCCTGGGTCGCAAGCGAGCGGATCCTGATCACCTGATCGGAAATGTCCTTGAGCGCGCCGACAATCGACTGGTTGTAGCGGTCGACGGCTTCGTCATAGCCCGCCGAGGCCGCGCCGAGTTGCGAACGCAGGCGGCCGCCGTCGAGGATCGGCAGCGACAGCGCCGGCCCACCGCTCCAGCTGTGCGACGGGTTCTTCAGGAACTGGAACAGCGGCCCCATGGCCGCATATCCGCCAATCGAGGCCAGCAGGTTGATGTCCGGATAGAAGTCCGCCTTGGCGACGTCGATACCGCGCGCCTGCGCCGCGACCGACCAGCGCGCCGCGACGACGTCCGGCCGATGGCCGATCAGGTCTGCGGGCAATGCGCTCGGCAGTCCGGCCGGCGTGTTCAGCGAAAGCGTCGGGCGCTGGATCGAATCGCCCGCGCCCGGACCTTTGCCGGCCAGCGCGGCCAGCTGATTGCGGCCGAGCGCGATCTTTTCTTCGATCTCGTCGATCTGGCGTTCGTATTCCGGCAGCGGCGTTTCGGCCTGGCTTACTTCCAGTTGCGTGCCGATGCCGCCTTTCAGGCGCCGGTTGGCCAGATCCACGATCTGTTGCTGCTGCTGCAAGGTGGATTTGGCGATGTCGAGCAGCGCGTAGTTCATCGACATCTCGATGTACGTGCGCACCACGTTGCCTTCCAGTTCGAGCTGGGCGGCGCGGGCATCCGCCGCGCTCGCGTGGGCGGCGTCGAGCGCGCGCTCGGCGGCGTTCTTGTCCCTGCCCCAGATATCAAGGTGATACGACAGGCCGAGCGTGCCGGTGTTGTTCCACGATTGCTCGCCCGCGAGCGCGCCTGGGCCGTAGTAGAGGTTGTCGGCCCACTTCTGGCGCTGCACCGACAGGTTGCCGTTGACTTGCGGCGACAACGCCGAACGGGCGACGCCTGCCATCGACATGGCTTCGCGCACGCGTGCCTGGGCAGCCGCGAGGCTCGGATTGCCGGCCTGCGCCGCGTCGATCCACTCGTTCAATTGCGGATCGTTGTAGGCGCGCCACCAGTCGACGGACGGCCATTGGGCGTCCGCATTGGCGGCGCGGATCGCGTTGCCGACGTCGAGCGAAGCGGGCTGGACTCCGCTCGCTTGCGGCGCGACGCCTCCGGTACTGGCACAGCCGGCGATTGTTAATAGGATCGTAAGAACCGCGGCTGCGGCGATCCCTTTAGGTACCGGAGACTGCACGATTTCCTCCAGAAATGACTATAGAAGCATGTGCGTCATTATATTTTTTGATCAATTGCGGAATAACCGGTAAAGGTGCAAGGCATTTTTACGCAATGTGTGACAATCGCCTTTGCGAATCGTGTAACAATCGCTTCCGATCACAAGGGAAAGTTATGGATACGCTTCAAAACATGCGCGTATTTGTCCGCGTCGTCGAAGCGGGCAGCTTTACGGGTGCCGCGCAGCATCTGAACACGACCACGGCCTATGCGTCGCGCGCAGTGTCCGATCTGGAAGCGCATCTGCGCACGCGCCTCTTGAACCGCACCACGCGCCGCATCGCGCTGACCGAGGCCGGCGAGCGCTACCTGCAGCGCTGCGAGCAGATTCTCGCGTACGTGGATCAGGCGGAAGCCGAGGCGGGCGACGCCCACGCCCGTCCGTCCGGCAAGCTCAAGGTGCACGCCATGACGAGCTTCGGCCAGCACTATGTGGTGCCCGCCGCGGGCCGCTATCAGGAGCGCTACCCGGACGTCCAGATCGAACTGACGCTCGCGCAGCGTATGCCCGATCTGCTCGACGAAGGCTTCGACGTGTCGCTCACGCTCGCAACCGGTCTGCCGGATTCGGGGCTGGTGTCGCAGCGCCTCGGCAGCGCGTTCAGCATTGCATGCGCGTCGCCGGCCTATCTGGAACTGCACGGCGTGCCGCAAACGCCCGCGGACCTTGTGCGTCACACCTGTCTGCAAATGGTCACGCCGGTTTTCCCGACCGACAAATGGACCTTCGACGGCCCGAACGGCGAGGAAACGATCGCCCTCGGACCGACCACCTTCCAGGTGAACGTGGCCGAAGCGATGGCGGTGGCTGTATCGAGCGGCATGGGCGTCGGGCTGATTCCGATCTACTCGGCGATCAGCGGCTTGCGAAGCGGCGAACTGGTGTGGCTGCTGCCGGAATACACGTCGCAGGCGATGAATCTGTACGCGTTGTACCCGTCGCGGCAGTATCTGGACGCCAAGATCCGCACGTGGGTCGAGTTCCTGCGCGACGTATTGCCCGCGACGCTGGCCGCGGATCACGCCGAACTGCGCGAGTTCGCGCGCACCTGAAGTACGGCGCGGCGCGATTTTTGACAATAGTTGACTAAGCGGCGGGCGCCGGTGTGCGCGCCTGTTACATAAGTGCCGCATCGCAACATTTCCTTACTTCTGCCGCGCGGTCGATTTGCTAACGTGTCATTCATGCGCTGCGGTTCTGCACCGGAGCCGCTCAGTTCGCTGCCGTCCGGCACTATTGCAACAACAGAAGCACGAGGGATTCATGGATACGCATCTGATGATCGGCGTGGCCGTCATGATTGGATTGATCGGAATTGCCGCGTCGCGCGATCTGCTGCGCCGCCTGCGCGAGCAGCAGCCGCAACTGGTGCCGGTCAAGGTCGAGCGCCCGGATTTGCAGGCACAACGGCGCGATCGTTGAGTTTCGTGGGGGTGGCTGTTTAGCGGGCGGGCTGTTGCGCGGCCTGTTGCGTCTTCGGGCGCGCGCCGGTTTATCCAGGTTGGTGGCTCGCGTTCCGCGCTTATCCTCAGTTCACCGCGGCGATCAAACCCGGTTCGTCATTGAGCGTGCGGTCCACTTCGCGGCTCACTTTGTGCCAGCGAAAGCGCGCGGCGGCTAAACCCGCACTGCGCGCCAACTGCTCGAGTTCGTCGAGCGGCAACGCCGGGTCCAGCCAGCGGCGCGCAGCGTCCGGCGCGAATGCCAGCGGACGGCGACCGTGCACGTCTACGAGACCCGCGTCCGCAGTGGCCGTCACGATCACCATTCCCATACCTTCCGTTTGCGCCCCGGTGCCGCGTACGCTCGATAGCGCCGCCAGGTACATGGGGGCGTCGCTTTTCAGGTGCACGAAGTAGGGCTGGCGCACCGAGGACTCGTCTGCTTTGTCTTTGCTCTCCGCAATGCTGGCCACGGGCGAGGTTTCCACGCGCCATTCGAACCAGCCGTCCGCGGGTACCAAGACCCGTCCGGTTTTCCACAGCTCCTTGAAGTAGCGCCCGTTCGGCGCGGCGTCGGCGCGCGCGTTGACAGTCTGCGGCAGATGCTGTTCGCGTGCCCAGTCCGGGCAATACCCCCAGTGGATCGCGCGCATCGTCTGATCCGGGTAGACCGCGAGCGGGTGCGTGCCGGGAGCGAGGTTGTAGCCGGGACGCCGGTCAGCGGCATCGAAGAGCATCAGCGGATCGGCAAGGCCGAGGAGCTCGGCGTAGAGATGCGGATCGCGGTACTGGCTGATTCGACCACACATGAGCAACCTCCGGAGACGACCGGCGCGGGTTTCGACAGCCGCGGCCGGATGGCGGCGGTTCGACGACTTCACCAGCGTAGCGCCTGGCGTGCGGACTCGCTACCCAGATCGGCCCGGAGTCGGGCGACCTGGGCGACCGACGCGGCTCAAGTGGCTCAAGTGGCCCGAGTGGCTCAAGTGGCTCAAGTGGCTCAAGTGGCTCAAGTGGCTCAAGTGGCCCGAGTGGCCCGAGTGGCCCGAGTGGCTCAAACGGGCTCAAACGGGCTCAAACGGCCCGAGCGCCTCAAGTGACCCAACCGATCCAGGCGACTCAAGCCACCTCCCAATTTCCCGCTAGATCTCGACAACCTTATCCCACGCAAACAACGGATTCTCCAGCAGCCCTGTGCGCCGGTCGAGATAGCCGCGCGGATTGCAGACCACGCGCGTGCCGTTCACGCTGTAGTCGAACGGCGTATGCGTATGCCCATGAATCCACAACGCGACCGGCGGTCCCACGAGGTCCGGCAAATGATTGACAAAGCCCGCCGACACGAGGTCTTCCGCATAGCGCTCGGCAAGACTCAACCGGTGCGGCGCGTGATGCGTGACGACGATCGTTTTGCCGCCGAACGGTTTGACGAGTTCGCTTTCCAGCCAGGCGTGCGCTTGCCGGTGCAGCGCGAGCGAGTCGTCGGGAGTGAAGTCGCGCGTTGCGTCGTGAGTGTCGTGCGGCCAGTTCATCTGGATCAGGCCGCGAAAATCGAGCATGGCCCGGCGCGAAGCCTCGATCGACCCGGCGAGCGTATCCGTGTCGTTTCCATATAACGCGAAGTCGGTCCACAAGGTCGTGCCGAGCACCCGCCACCGGCCTTGCGGGTCGACCAGCGCGGCGTTGTTCAGCACATGCACGTTGTCGACCTGCGCGGCCGCGTCGTGAAGCGCGGCTTCGAGCGCACTGAACTCGCCGTCGTAGTACTCGTGATTGCCGGGCACGTAGACCACCGGCACGGCGCCGTCGAAAGTCTGAGCGGCCCAGCGCGGTCCGGCCGCGTGATTGTGAATGTCGCCCGCCAGCACGATCAGATCCGCCTGCGCATGCGGAATCAGTTCGGGCTCGTCATTCTCCAGATGCAGATCGGACAGCACTCGAATCTTCACGACCACGACTCCTGCAAGGGGCTCCGCAAGGGAACGCGAAGCTTCAGACGCTAGCGTAGCACCTTGCCCGGATTCATCAGGTTCAGCGGATCGAGCGCGCGTTTGACGGCGCGCATCAACTGCACCTCGACGTCCTGCTTGTAGTGCATAGCCTCGTCGATTTTCAACTGGCCGAGCCCGTGTTCCGCGCTAATGCTGCCGCGATGCCGATGCACGCTGTCGTAGACGATCTGATTGATCGCGCCTTGGTACTGTTCGAGGAACGCCTTTGCGTCGACGCCCTCGGGCGCCTGCACGTTGTAGTGCAGATTGCCGTCGCCGAGATGGCCGAACGTCACCATGCGCGCGCCGGGCACAGCCTGCGCGATTGCCGCGTCGGTTTCCTCGATGAAATGGCCGATGCGCGAGATCGGCACCGCGATATCGTGCTTGATGTTCAGGCCTTCTTCGGCCTGGGCGAGCGGAATGTGTTCGCGCAGATTCCAGAACGCCCGCGACTGGCCCAGATTTTCCGCGACCACGGCGTCCTGCACCAGGCCGTCTTCGAGCGCCGTTTCCATCAGACGCTCGAACAGTTCGCGCGCGTGCTCCTCGCTTTCGCTGTCCGACAGTTCGAGCAGCACGACCTGCGCGTACGGCTCGGCGAACGGATAACGCATCTGCTCGAAGTGCCGGCCGACCAGACGCAGGCAAAAATCCGACATCAATTCGAAACCGGTCAGCAGCGGCCCGGCGACGCGCTGCGTGAGCGACAGAAAATCGAGCGCGGCGTGCGGCGACGCGAGTGCGGCGAGCGCCGTGACGCGCGCGGCCGGTTGCGGATGCAACTTGAGCACGGCGGCGGTGATGATGCCGAGCGTGCCTTCCGCGCCGATAAAGAGGTCGCGCAGATCGTAGCCGGTATTGTCCTTGCGCAGTCCGCGCAGGCCGTCCCACAGTTCGCCTTGCGGCGTGACCACTTCGAGGCCGAGGCACAGCTCGCGCGTGTTGCCGTAGCGCAGCACACCGGTGCCGCCCGCATTGGTGGCGAGATTGCCGCCGATCGTGCAACTGCCTTCGGCAGCGAGGCTCAGCGGGAACAGACGGCCGGCCTCCTCGGCGTGCTTCTGCACTTCGGCGAGGATGACGCCGGCTTCCACGGTAATCGTATTGTTGTGCGGATCGATGTCACGCACCCGGTTCAGACGCCGCAAGCTGATGACTGCCTGTGCGCCGCTTGCGTCCGGCGTTGCGCCGCCGGCGAGACCCGTGTTGCCGCCTTGCGGGACCAGCGCGATGCGATGCTCGACGGCGAGCTTCACGAGCGCCGCGACTTCGTCAGGCGTGGCCGGACAGAGCACCGCGCCCGCCGCGCCGGTGTAGCGGCGGCGCCAGTCGGTCAGGTAGGGGGCGGTGTCGTGCGGATCGGTCAGCACCTGCGTGGCGCCGATGGCCTCGCGGCAGGCAGCGAGAAAAGCGGTTTGGGTCATGTGGGTCGGTCAGCTTGTTCTGGCAAAAAATGTCGGGGCGTTGTGCGGACGGCTGTGTTGGCTCGGTCAGGTGGTCGTGTTGGCCTGTTTTGCAGCTTGTCTTGCGGCCCGTTTCGCCGCGCGTTTGAACGGCGCGACGTAAGCCAGCGCGCAGACGAAAAACACCGCGGAGAGCGTGGCTTCCAGCCAGCCGAGACCGGCGCTCAGCCCGCGGTCGCTCCAGCCCCGCACAACGCCTTCGGCGAAGTACAGCAGGATCAGCATCGACGCCCATTGCAGCGTATAAAGCCGCTGCCGCCACACGCCCGGCAGCGCGAGCAGCAGCGGCAAGGCCTTGAGCACGAGCGCCGAGCCGCCGGGGCGCAGCGGCGCGAGCCGCCACTCCCACGCGACGCACAGGGCGATCAGCACAGCCAGTGCAGTGGTCGCGCCGAGCGCGGCGGCGCGATTTCGCTGCACAGAGGTAGCGTTTGGGCGCAGCGGCCCATGCGTTGAGACGTCTGCGGCCGGTTGTTGGGCGTCCGGCTTGTTCACGGCCTTTCGCTCATGGATGCCGCCGTGCGTGCGACACGTGCGCCGAGCGCGATGGCGAGCGTCTTCTCGTCTGCGGAGATGCCGTGTTCGGCTCTGCCCGCGCGCGCGAAATGCGACGCACCATAAGGTGTGCCGCCGGTTTGCGTGGTGCTCAGCGCGCTCTCAGTGTACGGAATGCCGACAATCAGCATGCCGTGATGCAGAAGCGGCAGCATCATGGAGAGCAGCGTGGATTCCTGGCCGCCGTGCAGGCTGCCGGTGGACGTGAACACGCAGGCTGGCTTGCCGGCAAGGGCGCCGGACAGCCACTGCGGCGTGGTGCCGTCGAGAAAGTATTTGAGCGACGCGGCCATGTTGCCGAAGCGGGTAGGCGAACCGAGCGCGAGACCGGCGCATTCTTCGAGATCGCGCAGTTCGACGTAGGGCGGCCCTTCGGCGGGAATATCGGGCTGGGTCGCTTCACAGACGGTGGATACCGGCGGCACGGTGCGCACACGCGCCTGCATGCCGGGGATGCTGTCGACGCCGTGCGCGACCGCCAGCGCAAGCTCGCGCGTGGCGCCGTGACGGCTGTAATAGAGCACGAGAATGTCTTTCATAGGCCTCATCGGTGAACGGGTATTATAGGGGCTGGGTCCGCTCGATAGGCCACCCATAGCCGTTCGGCCAGGTCTTGCGCGCGGTCCCGAAACATTGCTACAGGAAGCCAGGGAGGTGGGTTTGTTGTCCAGGGTGCGTTTCGATCTCGATACGCTCAAACGGCTCGCGCAATTTGCCGCGCAGCGCAGCAGCGAAGACCGCATTCCGCAGGTGGCCGGCAGCCTCACGTTCACCACCATGCTCTCGCTCGTGCCGCTCGCCACGGTCGCGTTCGCGTTGTTCACCGCGTTTCCGATCTTTGCTTCGTTCCAGATGTCGCTGCAGATTTTTCTTGCCGACCATCTGATGCCCGCGCAGCTCAACAGTCAGATCTTCAATTATCTGAATCAGTTTGCTTCGAAGGCGAAGGGCCTGACGACCATCGGTATGATTTTTCTGTTCGTCACCGCCGTGATGACGATGATGACGGTGGAGTCCGCCTTCAACGTGATCTGGCGCGTGCGCAAGGCGCGGCCGATCGCGCAGCGCATTCTGGTGTATTGGGCGATCATCACGCTCGGCCCGATTCTGATCGGCGTGAGCCTGTCGATTTCATCGTACCTGTTCACGCAATCCATGACCTTCACGGCGGCCCAGCGCATGACGCCGGTGATCGAGTGGGCGCTCGCCGGCGCCGCGCTGCCGCTGACCGCGGTCGCCTTCACGATTCTCTACGTCTATCTGCCGAATTGCCGCGTGGAATGGCGCGACGCGGTGATCGGCGGCGTGACCGCCGCGGTCGCTTTCGAGCTCGCGAAGCGCGGCTTCGGCTATTACGTGCGGCGCATTCCAACCTACACCGCGGTGTACGGCGCATTCGCGGCCGTGCCGCTGTTTCTGCTATGGATGTACCTGTGCTGGTTCATCACGCTCGCGGGCGCGATGATCGCTTCGGCGTTGCCGGCCATACGCATCGGCCAGTTTCACCGGCCCACCTTCGAGGGCAGCAATCTGTTCGACTCGCTCGAACTGCTCGCGCGGCTCTCGGAAGCGCGCGACGCGGGCAAGCGCGGCTACACCGTGCCGGAACTCTCGCGCATGCTTCGCCGCGATATGGGCACCACGATCAACCTGCTGGAGAAGCTCGAGGAGATCGAGTGGATCGCGCGTTTGCAGGAGAACGGGGCGCGTCCGCATTTCCTGCTGCTCGCGAATCCGGCGCAGATCACGGTCGAACGCCTGTTCGGCCTGTTCGTGATCGACCGCGCGGAGCTCGGGTATCAACTCGAACTGGCGTCCACCCGTGTGGATGGTGAAATGCTGCTGGCGGCGCTGGAGAACGACAAGCTGAAAGTGACGCTCGCCGCGTTGCTGACCGCACGCGCAGCCGCCCGTGCCGCGCAGGCCGCGGAGAACGAATCCGGCACGTCTTCCATGCCGCATCAGGCGGCTTGAAGCCGGTTTCAAGCCGCTCCACGCAGCCTCGATGCCGCCCGCATGCGGCTCCTTGACGCGCGCCTCGATGCCGCGTGAAGCTGCGGAAGTTCGGGCCTGGATACGGCGATGACGTCAACGCCTCGCTACAACGAAATCTTGCCGACGCAGATGTCCTTGAACATCACCCAGTCGCCCATCAGGCTGTAAAGCGGATGCCGGAAGGTAGCCGGCCGGTTCTTCTCGAAGAAGAAATGCCCGACCCAGGCAAAGCCGTATCCGCAGATCACGGCAGCGGGCAGCCATAGCCAGTCGCCCGTGGCGAGCGCCATCGCGAGACAGCCGATCACGCCGAGCGACCCCACGAAATGCAGCCGCCGCGAGACGGTGTTGCGATGCTCGTTCAGATAATACGGATAGAACTCCGCGAAACTCGCAAAGTGATCGGTGTGTGTGGTTTGAGCCATCACGGCCTCCGGATTGCTACGCTTCCCTATTTTCCGGCGTGCGCCGGCATGCTGGACGCACGCACTCGAAACAGGACAGGCTTGACCCATTGTGCGGCTATCGTGCCACGCACGCAACCTGGCCATTCGGCCGATGGCGCGGCGCTCCCGACGCAGCTATCGTGATGGCTCGCAACCTTCATCGAGCTTCGTGAGGTGTTCAGGAAGCGAAGCTGAAGAGGGCGTCGAGCGTGGCGTCGGGTTGCTCGGTCATCAACGCGTGGCCGGCTTCGAGCGTGACCGTATCGACCGGTATGCCTGCCTGCGCGAGCGTGTCGGCGAGCGCCCTGGCTGCGCGCGGCGGCGTCATCGCGTCGCGCCGGCCTACGATCAGGCGCGCGGCGCAGCGCACCTGTGCGGCGCGGGCCGGCCCGTCCGCGTAGGTATTGCAGGCGGTGAAATCGGTGTGGAACAGGTGTGGCTCGCCGCGTGCCGACACACGTTCCATCAGCCGCTGGTTCATGCCGTGCAGCCAGAAGCCGGGGCCGGGACAGGAAGGCTTGGCGGCGATGGTGGAATGCGACCACTGGTTGACCATGCCGATCGCTTCGGGTTCGCGGTTGAGGGCGGCGTCGAGCAACGCGTCGGAAACGTCCATCGGCATTGCCGTGGCGAGCAGGGCGAGGTGCGTCGCCCGCTCCGGATAGCGGCCGGCGAAGTCGAGCGCGATCAGCGAGCCCATGCTGTGGCCGGCTATGAACGCGCGTTGCACGCCCGCGGCGTCGAGCAGCGCGGCCAGCCAGTCGGCGAGCGCCGGGATAGTGGTGAGCGCCGGGCCGCTGCTGCGGCAGTGGCCGGGCAGATCCACGGCCAGCACGCCGAAGCCGTGATGCGCGAAGTAACGGGTCTGCAGCGCCCATACGCTGTGGTCATGCTCGGCGCCGTGGATGAATACGGCGGTCGGCAGGCTAGCGTCGAACGCTTTGCCGCCGGTGTACGCAAAGGCGGGCTTGCCTTGAACGGTGAGGATCATGCGGACTCCGGGCGGGGTTGGGCGGCACTGCCGGACGCGCCGCCGTGCAGTGCGCTCGAACTGCCCGCTTTCTGTGCGGCCTTTAGCGCGCGCTTGAGGTCGTCGATCAGATCGTCGGGATCTTCGAGGCCGATCGAGAGGCGGATCGTGCCTTCGGCGATACCGGCCGCGGCGAGTGCGGCGGTGTCCATGCGAAAGTGCGTGGTCGATGCGGGATGGATCACGAGCGAGCGCGCGTCGCCCACGTTTGCGAGATGCGAGAACAGCGAGAGCGCCTCGATAAAGCTGCGTCCGGCCGCGCGGTCGCCGCGCAGATTGAAGCTGAACACGGCGCCGGCGCCGCGCGGCAGCAGCCGCTTCGCGAGCGCGTGGTCGGGGTGCGTCGGCAGTTCCGGATAGGCGACGGCCTCGACCGCGGCGTGACCGGCGAGGAAATCGACCACCCGGCGCGTGTTGGCAACGTGCCGTTCCATTCGCAACGGCAGTGTCTCGATACCTTGCAGCAGTTGCCATGCGGCTTGCGGATGCAGGCATGCGCCGAAGTCGCGCAGGCCCTCGCGGCGCGCTCGCAGCAGAAACGGCGCGACGGTGCTCTCCTCGGTGAACACCATGCCGTGAAAGCCGTCGTAAGGTTCGGTGAATTCGGGGAAGCGCCCCGAGGCTTCGAAGTCGAACGTGCCGCCGTCCACCAGCACGCCGCCGATCGTCGTGCCGTGGCCACCGAGGAATTTGGTGGCCGAGTGATAGACGAAGTCCGCTCCGTGCTCGAACGGTTTGAGCAGATAAGGCGTGGTGAAGGTTGAGTCGACCAGCAGCGGCACGCGGTGCTCATGCGCGATCTGCGCGACGGCGGCGATATCGAGTACGTCGAGCCCCGGATTGCCGAGAGTCTCGCCGAACAGCAGCCGCGTGTTTGGGCGCAGCGCGGCGCGCCACGCGCCGAGGTCGCCGGGTTTGACGAAAGTCGTCTCGATGCCGAAGCGCCGCAACGTGTAGTGCAGCAGATTGTGCGAGCCGCCGTACAGCGCGCTGGAGGCGACGATATGCGAGCCCGCGCCCATCAGCGTGGCGATGGCCAGATGCAGAGCCGCCTGGCCGCTCGCCGTGCCGATCGCGCCCGCGCCGTTTTCCAGGGCGGCTACGCGTTCCTCGAATACGGCCACGGTCGGGTTCGAGATGCGCGAATAAACGTGACCGGCGCGCTCCATATTGAAGAGCGCCGCGGCGTGGTCCGAATCGCGGAACGAAAACGAGGTAGTCTGATAGATCGGCGTGGCGCGCGCGCCGGTGGTCGGGTCGGGAGCAGCGCCGGCGTGCAGCGCAAGCGTGTCGAAACGGTTCGCGGACATGCTGGGCGGCGGGGCCACGGACGGCCTCGCGAAAGGTGAAAGTGGCGGCCATCCTATCACCGGCATGCAGCGCTTCAAGCGCGGTTTTCCCGATGCGCATGGGCGCGAGGCCCCGGGTGCGAACATTCGTGCACCCGGCACGCCTTGGTGGGCGGGCGGCTTTCCTTTTACGGGTCTTTCCGCTAGGATCGAAAGTCATTGATGTATTACGAGCTTAGCGGCATTACGGGAGACAGATCATGCGAGTCAGCGACATCCTCAAAGTCAAAGGCAACACCCTTTTCACGGTTACGCCGGATACCACGCTGCACGACGCAGTCAATACCATGGCGGAGCACGACATCGGCTCGCTGGTGGTGATGGAATACGGCGACCTCGTCGGCATGCTGACTTTTCGCGAAATTATTTTGACGCTGAGCAAGAACGGCGGCAGCGTCGGCACGTCCACCATCCGCAAGGTCATGGACGATCATCCGCTCACCTGCACGCCCGAAACGGACGTGAACGAAGTTCGCCGCATGATGCTCGAACACCACGTGCGTTATCTGCCGGTGCTGGAAAGCCGCACGCTGATGGGCGTGATCTCGTTCTACGACGTCGCCAAGGCAGTGGTCGAAGAGCAGGGCTTCGAAAACCGCATGCTCAAGGCCTATATCCGCGACTGGCCGGAAGAACAGCAGGAACAGCAACCGGCGCGCTAATGCGCGGCGACTCACTGCGACGCTTCAGCCGTTGTCGTGAGCGCGAAGAGGCGGTCAAGGCGCGCGCGAAAGCGTGCGCTTTTTTTGTGTCCGGCGCCGGGTTCGGCTTCCGTTCAGCTTTGCACCTGGATGCGGCCTTCCGGCTGACTCGACGCCAAGGCTGGTGCGAGCCCGCGTGATCGGCTTGCAGGGCGCCAGTGCCATGTGTGCCGCCCGGTGAGCCGCCCACGCGCAGCTGCGCGCAGGGTGCTTTCTTCATCGTTGCTCTTTGGCTTGCTTCCGGAACTTCATGAGCGATCGTCCGTTACCCGCTGCCCGCCGCGCCGCCCGCCAACGCGACGCGCACGAATCCCAGTTCCGGTTGCTCGGCCAGCGCCGTTTCGCGCCGTTTTTCTGGACGCAGTTCCTCGGCGCGATGAACGACAACGTCTTCAAGATCGGCTTCACGTCGCTCGTCACCTATCAGGCGGCGCGTTTTTCCGGCGTCGATCCGAAAACGGCGGCGTTCCTGATTTCAGCCATCTTCATTCTGCCGTTCGTGCTTTTTTCGGCCACCGCCGGGCAGATTGCCGACAAGTACGACAAGGCGATGCTCACGCGTCTGGTCAAGAGCTTCGAAATCGTCGTGATGCTGATCGGCGGCGCGGGTTTCTGGCTGCATAGCGCGCCGCTTCTGTACTTGTGCACATTTCTGATGGGCGTCCATTCAACCGTGTTCGGCCCGGTCAAATACTCGTACCTGCCGCAGCATCTGTCGACGTCGGAGCTCGTCGGCGGCAACGGCATGGTCGAAATGGGCACTTTCGTGGCGATCCTGGTCGGCACGATCGTCGGCGGCGTGAGCGCGGGTTTCGTCGAACACGGCGCGATTGTGCTGGCCGGCGCCTGCGTTGCGATTGCGCTGGTGGGGCGCGTGGTGTCGGGCTTCGTGCCGCTCACGCCGGCGCCGCAAGCGGATTTGCGCATCAACTGGAATCCGGTCAGCGAGACGTGGCGCAACCTGAAACTGGCGCGCGAAAACCGGACCGTGTTCCTGAGTCTGCTGGGAATATCCTGGCTGTGGTTCGTCGGCGCGATCTTCCTGTCGTCGTTTTTCAGCTTTGCGAAAGACGTGCTGTCCGCCGACCCGGATGTCGTGACCGTGCTGCTCGGCACCTTCTCGGTCGGCATCGGCCTGGGTTCGCTGATGTGCGAAAAGCTCTCGAAGCGGCGCATCGAAATCGGCCTCGTGCCGCTCGGCTCGATCGGCATGAGCGTGTTCGCGATCGATCTGTTTTTCGCGAGCCATGCGTTGCCGCCCGCGGGGCCTCTGCTGAGCGTAGGCGAATTCATCGTGCGGCCCGCCCACTGGCGCGTGCTGGCTGATCTGTTCCTGCTCGCCATGTTCGGCGGCTTCTATAGCGTACCGCTGTACGCCCTGATCCAGAGCCGCAGCCAGCCGAGCCACCGGGCGCGGATCATCGCGGCGAACAACATTCTGAACTCGCTGTTCATGATCGTTTCGTCGCTGATGGCCGTGGCCCTGACCGCGGCAGGCTTCGGCATTCCGGCGATTTTTCTCGTCACGGCGCTGCTGAACATCGTGGTGGCGACCTACATTTATTCGCTCGTGCCGGAATTTCTGCTGCGCTTTATCGCGTGGGTGCTGGTGCACACGTTTTACCGGATTCGCCTCGTGCATGCCGAGCGGATTCCGGAGGAGGGCGCGGCCGTGCTCGTGTGCAACCACGTGAGTCTTGTGGACGCGATCGTCATCATGGCCGAGAGTCCGCGCCCGATCCGTTTCGTGATGGACCATCAGATATTCAGGACGCCGTTCGCCGGCTGGGTGTTCCGTCACGCAAAAGCAATTCCGATCGCACCGGCGCATCAGGACGCGCAGTTGCTGACGTGCGCCTACGAGCGCTGCGCGCAGGCGCTTGCCGAGGGCGATCTGGTGTGCATCTTTCCGGAAGGCAAACTCACCAGAACCGGCGAGATGAATCCGTTCCGTCATGGCGTGACCGAGATCATCAAGCGTACGCCGGCGCCGGTCATTCCTATGGCGTTGCGCGGGTTGTGGGGCAGCGTATTTTCGCGGGCGGGCGACGCGCGCTGGCTGCGGCCTATCCAGAAGGGTGTCATGAGCCGACTGACGCTGGCGGTGGGTGAGCCGATCGATCCGGCGCAGGCGACGCCGGAGAAACTGCAGCAACTTGTCACCGAATTGCGCGGCGCGCGGAAGTAGCGTGGTCGGACCTTTCTGGCCGGCGGCGGTATGTGTATCGGCGAACTGGGGTATGGCGGCGGGAACCGGCCGCGCGTGCGCCCCTGGCCAATCGGGCAGAACCGCCGTACGACGCGGTCCGGTCGCCACGGGGCTGGCATAATAGCGCTTTCCCCGCATTTCTTTGGACGACGCCCATGTCCGGCAACACGCTCGGTACGCTTTTCACTGTCACGACCTTCGGCGAATCGCACGGTCCCGCTATCGGCTGCGTGATCGACGGCTGCCCGCCGGGCCTGGCGCTCAACGAAGCCGACATCCAGCTGGAACTCGACCGCCGCAAGCCCGGCACGTCGCGCCATGTCACGCAGCGTCAGGAAGAAGACAAGGTCGAGATCCTGGCGGGCGTGTTCGAAGGTCAGACCACCGGCGCGCCGATCGCGCTCCTGATCCGCAACACGGACCAGCGCAGCAAGGACTACGGCAACATTGCCGACACGTTCCGCCCGGGCCACGCCGACTACACCTACTGGCAGAAGTACGGCATTCGCGACTATCGCGGCGGCGGCCGTTCGTCGGCCCGTCTCACGGCGCCGACGGTGGCCGCGGGCGCGGTTGCGAAGAAGTGGCTGCGCGAGAAATTCGGCACGGAAATTCGCGGCTATATGGCCGCGCTCGGTGAGATCGACGTGCCGTTCGTCGACTGGGCGCACGTGCGCGAAAACCCGTTCTTCGTGCCCAACGAGCAGATCGTGCCGCAACTGGAAGCGTATATGGACGCGCTGCGCAAGGAGGGCGACTCGATCGGCGCGCGCATCAACATCGTGGCGTCCGGCGTGCCGGTCGGCCTCGGCGAGCCGCTGTTCGACCGCCTCGACGCGGACATTGCGCATGCCATGATGGGCATCAACGCGGTGAAGGGCGTCGAAATCGGCGCGGGCTTCGCGAGCGTCGCGCAACGTGGTTCGGTGCACGGCGACGAATTGACGCCGGAGGGCTTCGTCGGCAATCACGCGGGCGGTGTGCTCGGCGGTATTTCGACCGGGCAGGACATCACGGTGTCGATCGCGATCAAGCCGACTTCTAGCATTCGTACGCCGCGCCGCTCCATCGACAAGGCGGGGCAACCGGCTGTCGTCGAAACATTCGGGCGGCATGACCCGTGCGTCGGCATTCGCGCCACGCCGATCGCTGAATCGATGCTCGCGCTGGTGCTGATCGACCACGCGCTGCGCCATCGCGCGCAATGCGGCGACGTGTCCGTCAGCACGCCGAAGATCGCGGCGAGCGCGCCTTAACGAGCCTGCGTCAAGCGCATCTGTATTCGTCTACGCGAGCAGTGTCGTCTCTCATGACTGATTTCGGCGCCGAGCCGGCAGCAAGCCGCCTCGCGGATCTGCGCGCGCGTGCCGCCGCACCCCATGCCACCGCTGCCGACTGCCTGGCGTTCGGCCAGACGCTGTTGCAACACGCGGGGCGCGACAAGGCGAGCCAACGTGAGGCGCTTGTTGCGCTGGTGCGTGCATACCAACTCGATCCATTCTGCGAACCCACGCTGTTGCATACGATCGCGCAAACGGCCTTCGTGTTGCGCGACTGGGCGCTGGTCGACTCCGCCACCGGGCTGCTGCTCTCGCACCATGCCGAAGATGCCAATGCGCTGATCTGGCGCGCGGCGGCCGTGCAGCAACGCGACGACTTCGCCAGCGCCGAGGCGCTGTTGCGCGAAGCCGTGCGCGTCGTGCCCGGCAATCCGGTGGCGCTGCACAAGTTGGCGTTGTGCGTCAAGGAACAGGCGCGGTTTGCTGAGGCCGAGGCGTTGCTCCGGCAAGTCCTGGTGCTCTCGCCGGAGAATGCCCATGCGTTGTTCGATCTGTCGGAACTCGAAATTCGCAGCGGACGTTTCGCCGAGGGCTGGGCGCATTACGAATCGCGCGTCGCGTTTGCCGGCGGCGAACTGAATAATGCGCAACAGGCGCTCGCCGCGATCAGTGCGCCCTGGCAGGGTGAGTCGCTTGCCGGCAGGACGCTAGTGGTCTATGGCGAGCAAGGCAATGGCGATTGCCTCTGGGCAGTGCGCTTTTTGCCGATGCTGGCCGAGCGGGCGCGGCGCGAGGGCGGCCGGGTGATTTTCGGTCACGACGGGCCGTTGCGCCATCTGTTCGAACGGATGCTGCCCGCTGATCTTCCACTCGAGACGAGTCTGGAGACACGCCCTGATTTTCACTGCGGGCTGGTGAGCCTGCCGCTGCGGCTCGGCATTTTCGACGCAACGGGGTGGGGCGCTCCGTACTTGAGCGCTGATCCAACGCTCAGGCAGACATGGCGCGAGCGAGTCGATGTGCACACGGCCGGCAAACTCGGCAAATGCGGCAATCGAAAGGTCGGGCTGGTGTGGAACGGCAATCCGGACCACATCCGCGACATGCGGCGGTCGGTGCCCGTCGGGCAAATCGAACCGCTGCTGAACGTAGCTGGCGTGAGCTATTTTGCTTTGTCGCCGGGACGCGCAGAGACGGTCGCGCAGTGGCGTGCCAAGGGTTTCGACATCGTCGATCTTACGCATCATTTTCAGTCCGGCTTCGACGATGTCGCGGCGTTGCTGGCGAATCTGGATCTCGTGGTCACGATCGATAGCGGGCCCGCGCATCTGGCGGGGGCGCTCGGCGTACCGACCTGTCTGATGATCGATCACGTTTCCGCGTGGTTCTGGGGCGACGGATCCCCAGTGACGGCCTGGTACGATTCGATCGAACTGGTTCGACAGCCGCGCGTCGGCGACTGGGCGCCGGTCGTGGCGAAAGTGCGGGAGCGGATTGAAGCGGTGGGGCGGAGTTGAAGCAGGTTGCCTTCACAGCGCGGGCATTCAGTCGCCGGCGCTGCGAAGGGAGGTGACGCGTGCGGAAGTTACATGTTCGGGTAGTTCGGACCACCGCCGCCCTCAGGCGTGACCCAGACGATGTTCTGCGTCGGATCCTTGATATCGCACGTCTTGCAGTGCACGCAGTTCTGCGCGTTGATCACGAGGCGTTCGGTGTTGTCGTCGTTCTTCACGAATTCGTACACTTGCGCCGGGCAATAACGCGACTCCGGACCCGCATACGTCTGCCAGTTCACATTCACCGGCACTGACGGATCTTTCAGCGTCAGATGAGCCGGCTGGTTCTCTTCGTGGTTCGTGTTCGAGATGAACACCGACGAGAGACGATCGAACGTCAGCTTGCCATCGGGCTTCGGATAGGTGATCGGCTTGCATTGCGAAGCCGGTTTGAGCATCTCGTGATCCCAGTGCTGATGATGCAGCGTCCACGGCACATTGCCGCCCAGCAGCTTCTGTTCGATGCCCACCATCAGCGTGCCGAGGTACAGGCCCTTGCTCATCCACTGCTTGAAGTTGCGTGCGCGATGCAGTTCCGTGTGCAGCCACGAGGTCTTGAAGCTCTCCGGATAGGCGGTGAGTTCATCGCTGGTGCGGCCTGCCTGTACCGCTTCGAATGCCGCTTCAGCGGCCAGCATGCCGGTCTTGATTGCCGCGTGCGAGCCCTTGATCCGCGATGCGTTCAGGAAGCCCGCATCGTCGCCGACCAGCGCACCGCCCGGAAACACCAGTTTCGGCAGCGACATCAGGCCGCCGGCGGTGATCGCGCGTGCGCCATACGAGACGCGCTTGCCGCCTTCCAGAATTGTGCGGATCGCCGGATGCGTCTTGTAGCGCTGGAATTCCTCGAACGGCGACAGGTACGGATTCGTATAACCCAGGCCCACCACGAAGCCCACCACCACCTGGTTGTTATCCATGTGATAGAGGAACGAGCCGCCGTAGGTGTCGCTCTCCAGCGGCCAGCCGGCCGTGTGCATCACCAGACCCGGCTTGTGCTTCGCCGGATCGATTTCCCACAGTTCCTTGATGCCGATACCGTAGACCTGCGGATCGACGCCTTCGCGCAGCCTGAATCTGTCGTTCAGCTGACGGCCCAGGTGTCCACGCGCGCCTTCGCAGAAGAGCGTGTACTTCGCGTGCAGCTCCATGCCGAGCTGGAAGTTCTCGGTCGGCTGGCCGTCCTTGCCGATGCCGAGGTTGCCGGTTGCGACGCCTTTGACCGAGCCATCGTCGTTGTACAGAATCTCGGCAGCCGGAAAGCCGGGGAAAATTTCAACACCCAGCGCTTCAGCCTGCTGACCGAGCCAGCGCGTGACGTTCGCGAGACTGATCACATAGTTGCCGTGGTTTTTGAAGTTATCCGGCAACGCCCAGACCGGTACGCTCTTCGAACCGGTTTCGGTCAGGAACAGGAAACGGTCTTCGGTCACATCCACCGTCAGCGGTGCGCCTTTTTCCTTCCAGTCCGGGATCAGCTCGGTCATCGCGCGCGGATCCATCACCGCGCCCGAGAGGATATGTGCCCCGATCTCCGAGCCTTTTTCCAGTACGCACACGCCAATTTCAGCGCCTTGTTCCGCCGCCAGCTGCTTCAGGCGGATCGCCGCGGACAGCCCGGCCGGGCCGCCGCCGACGATCACGACGTCGTATTCCATCGACTCGCGCGGACCGTACTGCTCAATGAGACTTGCGGGGGTCATTGATGCTCCTCTTACCGTTAGAATGCTTTTTTCGGGTTCGTATTGTGGGTGATGCACTCCCGCACTGCAACCCGATGAGCAGACATTAGCACGATCGTTCTATTTACGTGATACGGTATCGACCCGCGTTGGCGGTCTTACCGCACCTGTCAACCGCATCTGCAAAAACAACCGAACAAGGAACGACAATGGGCCGTTCGATTAATCTGGAAGGCAAGGTTGCGCTGATCACCGGCGCTTCGAGCGGGTTGGGAAAGCGCTTTGCGCAAGTGTTGTCGCAGGCGGGCGCCAAGGTCGTGCTGGCGAGCCGCCGAACCGAGCGTCTGAAGGAATTGCGCGCCGAGATCGAGGCGTCCGGCGGCGCGGCGCACGTCGTGTCGCTCGACGTCACGGATTATCAGAGCATCAAGTCGGCCGTCGCCCATGCGGAAACCGAGGCCGGCACGATCGACATCCTGGTGAACAATTCGGGCGTGTCGACCACGCAGAAGCTCTCCGAGGTCACGCCCGCAGACTTCGAATACGTGTTCGATACCAACACGCGCGGCGCGTTCTTCGTCGCCCAGGAGGTCGCCAAGCGCATGATCATGCGCGGCAACAACGCGCAGAAACCGTCGTACCGGATCATCAATATCGCGTCGATGGCGGGCTTGCGCGTGCTGCCGCAGATCGGCCTTTACTCGATCAGCAAGGCGGCCGTCGTGCATATGACGAAAGCGATGGCGCTGGAGTGGGGCAAGCACGGCATCAACGTGAACGCAATCTGCCCCGGCTATATCGACACCGAGCTCAACCATCATCACTGGTCGACGGAGCAAGGGCAGAAGCTCGTGTCCATGTTGCCGCGTCATCGCGTCGGCAAACCGGACGACCTGGACGGGCTCCTGCTGCTGCTGGCAGCCGACGAATCGCAGTTCATCAACGGCTCGGTGATTGCCGCCGACGACGGATTCGGGCTCTCCTGAGCGCGTCACGGCGCGTCCGGTCCGCGCATTTCAGAGCGTGCAGGCCGGATTGGCGCCCATTCGAAGAAACTGTTTTACGCGTTTTGGCCTTTGCGCCGCTCGAGGGCGCGCGCTATGTTGCGATCTATCCCCGCGCCGGTTCGCGTGCCGGCTTCAACCTGGTTTCAATCCGATAAAGAAGTGCGATGAGCGATTTTCACGCTGTTTTTGAGATGTCGATGCCGATCCGCTGGGGCGATATGGACGCGTTCGGCCATGTGAACAACACGGTCTATTTCCGCTACATGGAGCAGGTGCGGATTTCCTGGTTCGAGCAGTTGGGTCTGGCCGGCAGCAATGCCGACGGACAGGGGCCGGTGATCGTCAATGCTTCGATGGAGTTTCTCAAGCAGCTGCACTATCCCGGCGACGTGATCGGCCGGATGACAGTGGCTACGCCCGGCCGCAGCAGCTTCGACACGGGGTTTGAACTCGTGCGCGCCGACGATCCGATTACCGTGTATGCGCGCGGCGCCGCACGCTGCGTGTGGATCGATTACGCGGCCGGCAAGTCGGTGCCAGTGCCTGACTTGCTGCGCGCAACCATCGAGCGCGCCGCGCTGGTGAAGGCAGCCTGAGCGGCGGTATTAGGCCGGCGGGCCCCGGCGCTCACCTGCGCGCGCGTTTCATTTCTTCAATGCCCGAGCAGGCGCTGCAATAGCTCCGTCGCGTTACCCGTATCGTATTTGCGCATCAGCCGCGCGCGGTAGACATCCACCGTGCGCGGGCTGATATCCAGCACGCGGCCGATCTGTTTGCTGGTTTTCCCCGTGACCAGTTGCGCGGCGATTTCGCGTTCGCGCGGCGTCAGTTCGACCGCCACGCGCCGCGTCGCGCTCAAATCCTCGAAGGTCCAGACGCCCGCGGCGTGCGCATCGGCGCGTTCCTGCGCGCGGCCTGTCACATGGCACCAGAACAGTTCTCCGTTAGCCCGCTTCATGATGCGGTCGTCCGCGTAACTGCCTTGCGCGGTCATGATCGGTGGAATCCGCGCGCCGATCCGCTCGAATTCGTCCGTGGACGGGTACAGCACCTGGAACGACTGGCCGAGCAGCGACTCGCGCGTGCAGCCGAAAATCGACGCGAGCTCGTCATTGCAGTCTTCGATAATCCGTTCGCGCGACAGCACGAGTCCGATCGGAGCGAGGTGGAACGCTGTTTTGTAATCCAGTGCGGGCATGGGCTGGCGGCAAGTACTTATGTATTTTTGCGTATTGTGCCGTATGGCGCGCACGGCGTACTCTTTCGACCACACGATATCGCGGTGAAGTCATCCGCGGCAGGCATCTGCACGACGCGCAGGGAAACCTGGGCACACAGCCTGCCGGGGATGACTAGAATGACGTGTCGGGCTCGAGCCCGCAAAACGCCATACCAGCCGCAACGATCCGGCGGCCCGCGTTCGGGTTTCGGATTTCCATAAAGGAAGGGACAAACTGATGAACAAGGTCTATCCAGGCGCCGCCGAGGCGCTGAAAGACATCGTCAAGGACGGGCAGACGTTTGCCGTGGGCGGCTTCGGGCTGTGCGGCATTCCCGAGGCGCTGATCGGCGCACTGCGCGATTCGAACGTGCAGGGCATCACCTGTATCAGCAACAACGCGGGCGTCGACGGTTTCGGCCTCGGTCTGCTGCTCGAAACGCGTCAGGTCAAGAAGATGATCTCGTCGTATGTCGGCGAGAACAAGGAGTTCGAGCGCCAGTATCTGGCCGGCGAACTCGAGCTCGAATTCACGCCGCAAGGCACGCTCGCCGAGAAGCTGCGCGCGGGCGGTTCGGGCATTCCGGCGTTCTTCACCAATACCGGCTACGGCACGCTGATCGCCGAAGGCAAGGAAACCCGCCAGTTCGGCGAAAACCACTACGTGCTCGAACACTCGCTGACGGCCGACGTGGCGCTGGTCAAGGCGTGGAAGGCCGACAAATCGGGCAACCTGATCTACCGCCGCACCGCGCGCAACTTCAACCCCATGTGCGCGATGGCCGGCAAGATCACCGTCGCGGAAGTCGAAGAAATCGTCGAAGTGGGCGAACTCGATCCGGACGCGATCCATACGCCAGGCATCTTCGTGCAGCGCATCGTGCTCAATGCGCATCCGGAAAAACGCATCGAACAACGCGTCGTCCGCGCGAAAGGAGACTGATCATGGCATGGACTCGTGACGAAATGGCCGCGCGCGCGGCGAAGGAATTGCAGGACGGCTTTTATGTGAACCTCGGCATCGGCCTGCCTACGCTGGTAGCCAATCATGTGCCGGCGGGCGTCGAAGTGTGGCTGCAGTCGGAAAACGGTCTGCTCGGCATCGGCCCGTCGCCGACCGAAGAGGAAGTGGACGCCGACCTGATCAACGCCGGCAAGCAGACGGTGACCACGCTGCCGGGCTCGTCGATTTTTTCGTCGGCGGATTCGTTCGCGATGATTCGCGGCGGCCACATCAACCTGGCGATTCTGGGCGCGATGCAGATCAGCAAGAAGGGCGATCTGGCCAACTGGATGATCCCGGGCAAGATGATCAAGGGCATGGGCGGCGCGATGGACCTGGTCGCGGGCGTCAAGCGCGTGGTCGTGCTGATGGAGCACGTCGCGAAGGGCGACCAGCACAAGATTCTCGAAGAATGCACGCTGCCGCTCACGGGCGTGGGCGTGGTCGATCAGATCATTACCGACCTCGGCGTGATCGAAATCACGGAAGACGGTCTGAAGGTGACCGAACTGGCGCCGGGCGTGAGCGTCGAGGAAATCAAGGCGAAGACGGGCGCACCGCTCGACGTGAGCGCGGTGAGCTGAACGGCGTGCCGTGCGGCCGCCTGAAGCGGTCTGAAACGGTTGTGTAGGCCGTTTGCGTGAGCTGTTCTCGCGGCGGGTGGTCGCAGGCGGCGGCAAGGTGGTTCCCGGGCGGGCGAGGCGCGAGTCTCGCCCGCTTCCGTTTGTGTCGCGGATAGTTGTTCTACGGGGTGTCTTAGGCCGTCCTGGGCTGTCCTATGCCGTTCGGCCGACTCTTGTCGCGCGGCAAAGCGGTTTACAATCGTTCGAAGATTGGACGCTTATCCATCCTGCTGTGCCCAGGCCGAACCCTCAGCGCTTTCGCAAGGAACCCAGATGACCGCAACCACGTCCGCTTCCACCGCCGGGCGGCCCGCGCCGCGCCAACGCTATGTGCAGTGCGCGAGCGCCGGTGGCTTGCACCGCATCGCCTACACTGAGTGGGGCGACCCGGCCAACCCGCGCGTGCTGCTGTGCGTGCACGGCTTGACCCGTTCAGGGCGCGATTTCGACCGCCTCGCGGCGGAATTCGCCGGCACTTACCGCGTAGTTTGTCCGGATGTCGCGGGGCGGGGCTTGTCATCGTGGCTCGCCAACCCCAACTTCTATACGGTGCCGCAATACGTCGCCGATATGGTCACGTTGATCGCGCGCCTGAATGTCGAAACGGTCGACTGGTTCGGCACCTCGATGGGCGGCCTGATCGGACTCGCGCTCGCCGGCTTGCCGGAAACGCCGATTCGCAAGATGTTGTTGAACGACGTGGGTCCGCATCTGGAGCCGGCTGCGGTGCAGCGCATCGGCGATTATCTTGGCAAGCCCGTGCGTTTCGAAACGCTGCAGCAAGGCATCGACTACGCAGCCTTGCTCGCGCAGACTTTCGGCCCGCTCACGCCGGACGAATGGCGTGAGATCAACACACCGCTTCTGCGCGAGCAGGACGGCGCGTGGCTGTTCCGCTACGACCCGCGTATCGCACAGCCCTTTACCACGACCACCGAGGAAGCAGCCAAACTCGGCGAGGCCGCGCTGTGGCATTCGCTGGCCTCTTTCCAGGGGGCGGTGCTGGTGGTGCGCGGCGAGCAATCCGATCTGCTCTCGCGTGAAACCGTCGCGAAGATGGTCGAGACCGGCCGCGCCGTATCGAGCACGGAGATCGCTGGCGTCGGACATGCGCCGGCGTTCCTGTCAGCCGAACAGATCGATATTGCAAGACGGTTCTTTATCGGACCGGCCGCCGACGCGTCATAATATGTGGCTCCGCCCGGCGCCCTTGACGGGGCGCGATGCGGAACGCATCTACGTTCAACTTCCAACCAACTTCAGGATCCTTCATGGCAGTCATTCGTCACCACGTCGGCAAGCGCCTCTCGGAAATTGCCGTTCACAACGGTACTGTGTATCTCGCGGGCCAGATCGCTGAAGACGCGGATCAGGACATCACCGGGCAGACTCGCGAAGTGCTTGCCCACATCGACCGTCTGCTGGGCGAAGTGAACAGCGACAAGTCGCATTTGCTGTCGGTGCAGATCTTCATCTCGGACATGGCGCATTTTGCCGGCATGAACGCCGTGTGGGACGAGTGGATCGCACCCGGCGCCACGCCGCCGCGCGCTACCGTCGAAGCGAAGCTCGCCAATCCGAAGTGCCTCGTCGAAGTCGTCGTGGTCGCCGCGCAGCGCAGCTAAGCCAGCCACATGCGTCGTTGAAATTCCGTTGATTTGTCCGGCCCGGTGGGCCACCGCACCATGAATACCGAAATCGTTACGAGCACGCCGAAGCCCCTGCCTTCTTTCGATGAAGCAATGGCGTTCGTGCGTGAACATGCGGGCGAGGTGCGGCTCTCGTCGGGCGAAATGCTGGCGGATCATGCGGCGGGTACGGCGTCGATCATGCGCACGCTCAACGTCGATCCGCCGGCGGTGCTGGCGGCGGCATTGTTTGCGCTGACGCCGCATCTGCAGGATCCGGAGCGTGTGATCGCCGACAACTTCGGCGAAGAAGTCGCGCAACTGGTCGGCGATGTGCGCAAGTTGCTGCGCCTTGGCACCGTGAGCTTGCGTGCCGCGCAGAATGCCATGCCCGAAGCCGGGCGCGACGCCCAGGCCGCGCGCCGCGCGCAGGTCGAGGCGCTGCGCAAGATGCTGCTCGCATTCGCGCAAGATATTCGAGTGGTGCTGATCCGGCTCGCGTCGCGCCTGCAATCGCTGCGTTATTACGCGGCGGCGAAAATCACGCCCTCGCCGGACGTGGCCCGCGAGACGCTCGATATCTATGCGCCTCTCGCCAACCGCCTGGGCATCTGGCAACTGAAGTGGGAGCTCGAAGATCTCGCGCTGCGCTTCGAAGAGCCGGTCACTTACAAGCGCATCGCCAAACTGCTCGACGAGAAACGCGTCGAGCGCGAGAGCTATGTCGCGCAGGCTATCGAGCGCCTGCAAAAGGAACTGGCCGCGGCGCATATTCGTGCAGAGGTGAGCGGCAGGCCGAAACACATCTACAGCATCTGGCGCAAGATGCGCGGCAAGGAACTGGACTTCGCCGAACTGTACGACGTGCGCGCCTTTCGGGTGATCGTGCCGGACATCAAGGATTGCTACACCGTGCTCGGCATTGTGCACAACCTGTGGCAACCGGTGCCGAAAGAGTTCGACGACTATATCTCGCGGCCGAAACCGAACGGCTATAAATCGCTGCACACGGTCGTGATCGGCGACGACGGCCGCGCGTTCGAAGTGCAGATCCGAACGCAGGAAATGCATCAGTTCGCCGAATACGGCGTGGCGGCACATTGGCGCTACAAGGAAGCGGGCGTGCGCGGGTACGGCGGCCAGTTCACCGCGAACGAGAAGTACGACGAGAAGATCGCGTGGCTGCGCCAATTGCTCGCGTGGAAAGACGAAGTCTCCGAGGGCGAGCACGGCGAGAAGCGTGCGGCGCAGCCATGGGAGCAACTGCGCCAGGCCACGCTCGACGACGACCATATCTATGTGCTGACGCCGCAGGCGCGGGTGATTCCGTTGCCGCACGGCGCAACGCCCGTCGATTTCGCGTACCACCTGCATAGCGAGCTGGGGCATCGCTGCCGCGGCGCGCGCGTGGATGGCGCAATGGTGCCGCTCAACACACCGCTGCAGAACGGTCAGACGGTCGAGATCGTCGCGGTCAAGGAGGGCGGCCCGTCGCGCGACTGGCTGAACCCGCAACTCGGCTATCTGCAAAGTCCGCGCGCGCGGCAAAAAGTGCGCGCGTGGTTCAACGCGGTCGAAGTGCAGGAACATATCGCGAGCGGCCGCGCGATGGTCGAAAAGACCTTGCAGCGCGAGGGCAAGACGTCGGTCAATCTGGATCAGCTCGCGGCCAAGCTTGGCTTCAAGACCACCGACGATCTGTTCTCGGTGGTGGGCAAGGAAGAATTCAGTTTGCGGCTCGTCGAGCAGGCGCTGCACGATGCGCCTCCGCCTGAGCCGGTGGTCGACGCGCCTGAGCAATTCGAAAAGCGCAGTAGTGGCGCGAGCGTAGCGCGCGGTGCGTCCACCGGCGTGCTGGTGGTCGGTGTCGACGCGTTGCTCACGCAACTCGCGCGCTGTTGCCGGCCGGCGCCGCCCGACGACATCTGCGGCTTTGTCACGCGTGGTAAAGGCATGTCGATTCACCGCAGCGATTGCGCGACGTTCCTGCGCATGGCCGAGCGGGCGCCCGAGCGAGTGCTGCAAACGGCGTGGTCGGCGGAGGTAATGAGCGGCCGCGGCCAGTCGGTCTATCCGGTCGATCTCTCGATCGAAGCCACGGACCGGCAGGGTTTGCTGCGCGATATTTCCGAAGTGTTCGCGCGTGAAAAGATGAACGTGATCGGCGTGAAGACGCAGACGCGGCGTAACGCTGCGTTCATGCAATTTACCGTCGAGGTATCGAACGCCGCGCAGATTCAGCGCGCGTGTACGCTGCTCGGTGAGGTGACGGGCGTGGTGCGTGCATCGCGCAGGAGTTGATGCTGTTGATAGGTGTGCGCGTCTCGTGGACATGTTCGAGTTCGCGAGTAGATATTTAAAGTCGATGCATAAAAGTACTTGCCAAGCGGTGTGGCGCTCCATATAATCTCGTTTCTTCAGGCTCGTAGCTCAGCTGGTTAGAGCACCACCTTGACATGGTGGGGGTCGTTGGTTCGAGTCCAATCGAGCCTACCAACGAAAGAGAAATTCCGGTTTCGCCGGGGTTTCGCAAACTGCAGTAAGCGCATTTGGCGCAAAAGGCGAATACGGTTATGACACCGCGAACGTTGACCGAAACTACTTCGGAGCGACGCTAGTCGAGGACCACTTTCGCCAATGTAGTTTGCAGGAAATGTGAATGCGGCCCCTCGAAAGCGGGGCCGCATTTTTTTTGGCTTGTTTGATGGTTGTATGTGCCGCCGCCGGTCGGCACCACGGAGAACGCAATGGTTTCGATACGTTTGCCTGACGGTTCTGTTCGACAGTACGAGCATCCGGTGACCGTCGCCGAAGTGGCCGCCTCGATCGGCCCCGGCCTCGCGAAGGCCGCGCTCGGCGGCAAGATCGACGGTGAGCTGGTCGATACGTCCGCGCTGATCGATCACGACGTGGCGCTTGCCATCGTCACCGAGAAAGACGCAGACGGTCTCGATATCATTCGCCACTCCACGGCGCACTTGCTCGCGTACGCGGTGAAGGATCTGTACCCGGAAGCGCAGGTCACGATCGGCCCGGTTATCGACAACGGTTTTTACTACGACTTCGCGTACAACCGTCCGTTCACGCCGGAAGATATCGAGAAGATCGAAAGGCGCATGCAGGAACTCGCGAAGAAAGACGAGCCGGTTTCGCGCCGCGTGGTGTCGCGTGACGAAGCGGTGGACTACTTCAAGAGCATCGGCGAAAAGTACAAGGCCGAGATCATCGAATCGATTCCCGCCACCGACGAGATCAAGCTGTACTCGCATGGCGGCTTCACGGATCTGTGCCGCGGCCCGCACGTGCCGTCCACCGGCAAGCTGAAAGTCTTCAAGCTGATGAAGGTCGCGGGTGCCTACTGGCGCGGCGATTCGAAGAACGAACAATTGCAGCGCATCTACGGCACGGCCTGGACGAAGAAGGAAGACCAGGAAGCGTACCTGCACATGCTCGAAGAGGCGGAAAAGCGCGACCACCGCAAGCTCGGCAAGCAACTCGATCTGTTCCACATGCAGGACGAGTCGCCGGGCATGGTGTTCTGGCATCCGCGTGGCTGGACGCTGTGGCAGCAGGTCGAGCAGTACATGCGCCGTCGCGTGAACGACGCGGGTTACCTCGAAATCAAGACGCCGATGATCATGGACCGCTCGCTCTGGGAAGCGTCGGGCCATTGGCAGAACTATCGTGAAAACATGTTCACGACGGAATCGGAAAAGCGCGATTACGCGATCAAGCCGATGAACTGCCCGGGTCACGTGCAGGTGTTCAACCACGGTCTGCGTTCGTATCGCGATCTGCCGCTGCGTTATGCGGAATTCGGCTCGTGCCACCGCAACGAATCGTCGGGCGCGCTGCATGGACTGATGCGCGTGCGCGGTTTCGTACAGGACGACGCGCACATTTTCTGTACCGAAGACCAGTTTATCAGCGAATCGATCGCGTTCAATACGCTGGCGATGAGCGTTTATAAGGATTTCGGTTTTGACAATGTCGAGATCAAGTTGTCGCTGCGCCCGGACGCGCGCGCCGGCACGGACGAGACGTGGGATCGCGCGGAGCAGGGTCTGCGCGAGGCGCTGACGGCCTGCGGTGTAACGTGGGAAGAACTGCCGGGCGAGGGCGCGTTTTACGGCCCGAAGGTCGAATACCACATCAGGGATGCGCTCGGCCGCTCGTGGCAGTGTGGCACGTTGCAGCTCGATATGGTGTTGCCGGAGCGCCTCGGCGCGGAATACGTAGCCGAAGACAATAGCCGCCGCCGGCCGATCATGCTGCACCGGGCAATTGTCGGATCAATGGAGCGTTTTCTCGGTATTCTGATCGAGCACCACGCTGGTGCAATGCCTGCGTGGCTCGCGCCAATGCAGGTCGTTGTGATGAATATCGCGGAAAGTCAGACCGAATATGCGCAGTCTTTAGCTCAATCGTTGCAAAAACAAGGGGTTAGAGTGGAGGCCGATTTGCGCAACGAGAAGATTAGCTATAAAATACGGGAGCACACGCTAGAGAAGGTGCCGTACCTGCTTGTGGTCGGCGACAAAGAGCGTGAAGCCCAAACGGTAGCCGTGCGTGCCCGTGGTGGTGTCGATCTGGGTGTGATGCCCCTCGATACCTTCATTGAGCGTCTGCGCCAGGATGTGCAGTCGTTCAATTGAGCCACTTGGCAGCCCGGCTCGTTTTTTTAATTTTTAGAGGAAACGTAACATCGCTACTGATAAGTCTGCGCACCGCATCAACGGTGAAATTACGGCACCCGAGGTGCGTCTGGTCGGGGTCGAGAACGAACCGCTCGGCATCGTGAAACTGGCTGATGCGTTCCGCATGTCGGAACAGCAAGATGTGGATCTGGTCGAAATCGCGCCCCAGGCGGTTCCACCGGTTTGCCGCTTGATGGACTACGGCAAGTTCAAGTACTCGGAAGCGAAGAAACAACACGAGGCCAAGCTCAAGCAGAAGGTCGTCCAGGTCAAGGAAGTCAAATTCCGACCGGGCACTGACGACGGTGATTACAACGTCAAGCTGCGCAACCTCATCCGCTTCCTCGAAGACGGCGACAAGACGAAAATTACGTTGCGTTTCCGTGGCCGCGAAATGGCCCACCAGGAAATCGGTATGCGCATGCTCGAGCGCCTGCGCACGGACCTCGACGAAGTCGGTCAGGTCGAGCAGATGCCGAAAATGGAAGGGCGCCAGATGATCATGGTGCTCGCTCCGAAGAAAAAGAAGTAACCGGCCGGAACAGCGGCGCGCCGTGTGGCGTGTGCTCCCGTCGTGAAAAGATTGAAACGGTGCGGCACCGGGTGCCCGGTGCGGTATCGGCAGGTTTCGGGGCGGCGCGTGTGTGACTAAATGCACGCCGCTTCCTGAAAAAGCGGCCGTCAGCGGTTCAGGCGGTCTGCATACCAAGTGGAGTGGGTTTCGAAGGGCGGGTAATGGCCAACTGGCCGACCGCACACCCATATCCATCAAATAATGGAGTTGTCATGCCGAAGATGAAGACCAAGAAGAGTGCTGCAAAGCGCTTCGTGGTGCGTCCGGGTGGTACCGTCAAGCGCGGTCAAGCCTTCAAGCGCCACATTCTTACCAAGAAAACCACCAAGAACAAACGCCATCTGCGCGGTTCGACGGCAGTTCATGATTCCGATCTGAACTCCGTACGCGCAATGCTGCCGTTCGCTTAACCCTTAACCGAAACTCATAGGAGCGAAACATGCCTCGAGTAAAACGTGGGGTTACCGCACGGGCCCGTCACAAGAAGATCATCAAGCTGGCCAAGGGTTACCGCGGCCGTCGCAATAACGTCTATCGCATCGCCAAGCAGGCGGTCATGCGCGCGGGCCAATACGCCTACCGCGATCGCCGCAACAAGAAGCGTGTGTTCCGTGCATTGTGGATCACGCGTATCAACGCGGCGGTGCGTCAGCACGACATGACGTACAGCGTGTTCATCAACGGCCTGAAGAAGGCTTCGATCGAACTCGACCGCAAGGTGCTGGCCGACATGGCTGTGTTCGACAAGGCTGCTTTTGCTGCGATCGTTCAGCAGGTGAAAGCCGCCGTTGCAGCCTGATTGCGCTTCTGGCAATTAAAACTGCGTGGTTCGTTGCAGCGAACATCCGGTAGTCTCGGTGACGTTGCAACAAAAACGGGGCTCCTCACCGAGCCCCGTTTTTGTTGGTAGAACCAGTTTTGCTTCGATTGAACACTGACGTTGAAATGATGGGATCAATGGATCTGGACCAGATTGTCGCCGACGCGCAAAAAGCCTTCGCAGAAGCCTCAGACGTCACCACCCTCGAGAACGAGAAAGCCCGCTTTCTCGGCAAATCGGGTGCGCTGACCGAGCTATTGAAGGGACTTGGCAAACTCGATCCCGAAACGCGCAAGACTGAAGGCGCACGGATCAACCTCGTCAAGCAACAAGTGGAAGCCGCGTTGACGGCCCGCCGTCAGGCTTTGGCCGACGCGTTGCTGAACCAGCGCCTCGCCGCTGAAGCCATCGACGTCACGCTGCCCGGCCGCGGCACCGGCGCAGGCAGCCTGCACCCGGTAATGCGCACCTGGGAGCGCGTCGAACAGATTTTCCGTACGATCGGATTCGACGTGGCCGACGGCCCCGAAATCGAAACCGACTGGTACAACTTCACCTCGCTGAACAGCCCGGAGAATCATCCGGCGCGTTCCATGCAGGACACCTTCTACGTCGACGGTAAGGATGCCGACGGCCGCCAACTGCTGCTGCGCACGCACACCAGCCCGATGCAGGTTCGCTACGCCCGCACCAACACGCCGCCCATCAAGGTGATCGTGCCGGGCCGCACGTACCGCGTGGACAGCGACGCGACGCACTCGCCGATGTTCAACCAGGTCGAAGGCCTGTGGATCGACGAGAACATCAGCTTCGCGGACCTGAAGGGCGTCTACACCGACTTCCTCAAGAAATTCTTCGAGCGCGACGATATTCTGGTGCGCTTCCGTCCGTCGTACTTTCCGTTCACCGAACCGTCGGCTGAGATCGACATGTTGTTCGAAACGGGCAAGAACGCCGGCAAGTGGCTCGAAATTTCGGGCTCGGGCCAGGTTCACCCCACGGTGATCCGCAACATGGGCCTCGACCCCGAGCGTTACATCGGCTTTGCTTTCGGCAGCGGCCTCGAGCGGCTCACCATGTTGCGTTACGGCGTGCAGGACCTGCGACTGTTCTTCGAAAACGACTTGCGTTTCCTGCGTCAATTCGCGTGAACCGGCGCGTGCGAACGCGACAAGCATAGAGCGCGGCAACGCACGCAGTGCATGCCGCCACAGCGTCCCCGGCAGAGCCTGATGATTCACACGAACATCGAGTCATGCAAAGCACTGCCGGACATGGACCTAACCTGATCAGAACGTACAAAGAACCATGCAATTCCCGGAATCCTGGCTGAGAACCTTTGTCGATCCGCAACTGACGACCGACGAACTGTCGCACGCGTTGACGATGGCGGGTCTCGAAGTCGAAGACCTGCGGCCGGCCGCGCCGCCGACCTCGAAGATCGTCGTTGGCCAGGTGCTGGAAGTCGTCAAGCACCCGGATGCCGACAAGCTCAACGTGTGTCAGGTCGACGCCGGCACGGGCGCGACACTGAACATCGTGTGCGGCGCGCCGAACGTGGCGCCGGGCATCAAGGTGCCGGTCGCGCTGGTCGGCGCGCAACTGCCGCCGGCTGAAGAAGGCGGTGCGCCGTTCGCGATCAGGCTCTCCAAGCTGCGCGGCGTGGAAAGCCAGGGCATGTTGTGCTCGGCACGCGAACTCAAGCTCTCGGAAGATCATAGCGGCCTGCTGATCCTGCCGGAAGATACGCCGATCGGCCAGGACATCCGCGAAACGCTCAATCTCGACGACACCGTGTTCGAGATCAAGCTGACGCCGAACAAGGCGGACTGCCTGTCGGTGTTCGGCGTGGCGCGCGAGACCTCGGCGATTACCGGCGCGCCGCTGCGCCCGCTCGAAATCAAACCGGTTGAAGTGAAGCTCAACGAGACGCTGCCTGTCAAAATCTCGGCGCCCGATCTGTGCGGCCGCTTCTCGGGTCGCGTGATCCGCGGCGTGAATGCGCGTGCAAAATCACCGCAATGGATGGTCGAGCGCCTCGAGCGTTCGGGGCAGCGCAGCATCTCCGCGCTCGTGGATATCTCGAACTATGTGATGCTCGAGTTGGGCCGTCCGTCGCACGTGTTCGATCTCGACAAGATCCACGGCGGCATGGACGTACGCTGGGGCCGCAAGGGCGAAACGCTCAAGCTGCTGAACGGCAACACCGTCGAGCTCGATGAAACGGTCGGCGTGATCGCCGACGAGCAGCATATCGAAAGTCTCGCGGGCATCATGGGCGGCGACAGCACGGCCGTCACGCTCGACACCGCCAACATCTATCTCGAAGCCGCTTTCTGGTGGCCCGATAGCATTCGCGGGCGCTCGCGCAAATACAACTTCTCGACCGACGCCGGCCATCGCTTCGAGCGCGGCGTGGACTATGCGACCACCGTCGAGCATATCGAACGCATCACGCAACTGATCCTCGACATCTGCGGCGGCGAAGCCGGCCCGGTCGACGATCAGATCGTCAATGTGCCGAAGCGCGAGCCCGTGAAAATGCGCGTTTCGCGTGCGAATCGCATCATCGGCATCGAGATCGGCGCGGACGAAATCGCGCAGATTTTCACGCGCCTCGGCCTGTCGTTCGAGCGCGGTGACGATACGTTCTCGGTGATGCCGCCGTCGTATCGTTTCGATATCGAAATCGAAGAAGACCTGATCGAAGAAGTCGCGCGTATTTACGGCTTCGAGAAAATTCCGGCGCGGCCGCCGGTCGCGACCAGCGAAATGCGCGCGACCAACGAAACGCAGCGTTCGATCCACGTGATCCGTCACGCGCTCGCCGCGCGCGACTACGCGGAAACGGTGAACTTCAGTTTCGTCGATGCCGAGTGGGAGCAGGACTTCGCCGGTAATGACAAGCCGGTGCGTCTGCTGAATCCGATTGCAAGCCAGTTGTCGGTGATGCGCACCACGCTTTTTGGCAGCCTGATTCACGTGCTGCGCACGAACCTGAACCGCCGCGCCGCGGATCGCGTGCGCGTGTTCGAAGCTGGCCGCGTGTTCCTGCACGATCCCTCGATCAAGGCCGGTGAGCTGACGGTCGAAGGCTTCGCGCAGCCGAAGATGATCGGCGGCCTCGCATACGGTCCCGCGCTCGACGAGCAGTGGGGCGCGGCGACGCGCACGGTCGACTACTTCGACGTGAAGGGCGATCTGGAATCCATACTGGCGCCGGCGGTCGCGCGTTTCGTCAAAGCGGAACATCCGGCATTGCATCCGGGACGCAGCGCGCGTATCGAACTGAATGGCCGCGCAGTTGGCTGGATTGGTGAATTGCATCCGCGCTGGATGCAGAAATATGATTTGCCGCATGCGCCGATTCTGTTTGAAATCGAAGCAGAGGCATTAATGCAGCGCGTATTGCCTACTCCGGCGGAAGTGTCTAAATTTCCGCCTGTGCGTCGTGATATTGCCGTGGTCGTCGATCAGAAAATCGAGGTTCAGGCACTGCTCGACGAGCTTCAGAAAGCCCAGTCCGAACCCGCGTGCAAGACTGTTCAGAAGGTTGCGCTTTTCGACGAATTCCGTCCAAAATCAAACACTTCCGGTGGTCTGGCTGCTCATGAGAAAAGCCTTGCGTTCCGTGTAACCTTGCAAGATACTGGTGGAACCCTTCAGGACGAAACGGTCGAACTGGCTATTCAAACTCTGGTGGAACGTCTGGCTCGAGTATATGGCGCACGGCTGCGCGGATAACCCGCATTTAACAATTGCACGGCTGTTTCCGCATCTTTTGTTTTTTGCTTGGCGCGCCATTTGATAGATATGAATGAAATGAACTCGAGTGATTTCGAAGCCCTTCTTACGGCGCAACGCAGCGCCATGATTCGCGATATTCCGACATCACCCGCCGTCGTTTCCGCTGAAACGCCGACACTCACCAAGGCGGAACTTGCCGAGTTGCTGTTCGACAATGTCGGGCTCAACAAGCGGGAAGCGAAAGACATGGTCGAAGCGTTTTTCGAGGTGATCCGCGATGCGCTGGAGAGTGGCGACAGCGTGAAGCTGTCGGGGTTCGGCAACTTCCAGTTGCGCGACAAGCCCCAGCGTCCCGGCAGAAACCCGAAGACCGGCGAGGCGATTCCGATCGCCGCGCGCCGCGTTGTGACGTTCCATGCAAGTCAAAAGCTGAAAGCGCTGGTCGAGAACGGCGCTGAAGCGAGTTTCACGCGCTGATCGACTGGCGCGTTCCTGCGCAACCCACCACGACGGCTAACTGACGATGACAGCGGCGATCGAAAAAGTCGTCTTGCCTCCGATTCCGGCGAAGCGCTACTTCACGATTGGTGAGGTCAGCGAACTATGCGGCGTGAAACCGCATGTGCTGCGCTACTGGGAGCAGGAGTTCACGCAGTTGAGGCCGGTCAAGCGGCGTGGCAATCGCCGGTATTACCAGCATCACGAGGTGTTGTTGATCCGGCGGATTCGTGAGCTGTTGTATGAACAGGGCTTCACGATCAACGGTGCGCGTAATCGGCTCGATTCGCATGGCGGTGGCGCACACGCAGTGCCGGCCGACGTGGTCGACGAGCGCGAAGGCGCTGCGATACCGGCGACGACCACGACCGCAGCCACAGTAGACGTCGAGCAGTTGCGCAAGGAATTGCTGAAGGTGATCGATTTGTTGAGCCATTAGTCTCCTTTGTTAACACGAAGCGGTTCTAATCGAATGAAGTGTCTGTTATAATTTTGTGCTGTTCGGGGCGTAGCGCAGCCTGGTAGCGTACCTGCATGGGGTGCAGGTGGTCGGAGGTTCAAATCCTCTCGCCCCGACCAAAGAAATCAATGCCTTACAAGCAATGCTTGTAAGGCATTTTTCGTTTTCAATGCAACGATCGCGCGACGCCACGGGTGCAATGATCGAGCGCAAGAAACAGCGTGTCGGCCTTGAACCATAAATCGGGGCGCGAAATTGCCACTGCGCGTGAGAGCGAAAATCCCAGTGCGATCAGAACGCCCAAACTGCGTTCACCGTCCGGCTGTCGCGCTTATTCGCGCCCCAGCGCGATAAACCGTTCGAGATGGTGGTCCTCATCGCCGAGTTGATGATCGATCATCACGAGGCGCTTTGCGTAGTGAGCGAGCGGCAGTTCCCACGTCATGCCGATTCCTCCGTGCAACTGGATGCACTCCTCCGCGACCCGCGCGCCGATCCTGCCGATACTGTATTTGGCCGCCGACACCGCACGCTCCCGCAGCCTGCGTTCGGCGCCAAGCGCCGCGGCTGCGTTGATCACCGCCGAGCGAGCCTGCTCGATTTCGAGCATCAGGTCGGCCATGCGATGCTGCAACGCCTGAAAGCTGCCGATCGGCACGCCAAATTGTTTGCGCGTGCGCAGATACTCCAGCGTATGGTCTTTCGCGACATCCATCGCGCCGACGGCTTCGGAACACAAGGCCAGTACGCCGCAGCCAACGGCGTATTCCAGTGGCGCGAAGCCCGCGCCTGCTGAGCCGAGCAGTGCATCGTCGCCGAGCGCGACGTTGTCGAACGTTAATTCGGCCGCGCGCCCGCCGTCGATCTTGCGGTAACCGCGCACGCTCACGCCTGCCGCATCGCGCGGCACGAGAAAGAGCGTCACGCCTGCTTCTTCATCGTTATCGCCGTGCGTGCGCGCCGAGACCAGAAAGAGCGAAGCGTGCTCACCGTGCTGAACCACGGCCTTCGCGCCGTTCAGCCGCCACGCGTCGCCGCTGCGCTGCGCGCGCGTCGTCACGCGGGCCAGTTCGTAGTGGCCGTCGGGTTCGCCGTGCGCGAGAGCAACGATCCGCGAGCCGTCGATCAATTCACCGAGCGCGGCTTTCTGCGCCGCGTTGCCGCTCTGCGCAAGAGCGCGGCCGACAATCAGCGTATCCAGAAATGGCTCGACCACGAGGCCGCGTCCGAGGCTCTCGAACACCACGGCGATATCGAAGCCGCCGCCGCCAAAACCGCCGTCAGCTTCGTCGAACAGTGCGCCGATAATGCCGAGTTCGGCAAAACGGTTCCACAGTTCGCTGCTATAGCCTTCTGCCGAACACGCGATCCGCTCGCGCGTCTCGAAGCCGTATTGCTCGCTGACAAAACGATTGAGCGTATCCGCCAGCATGCGGCGGTCTTCGGTGTGCTGGAAATTCATGACGTGCGCCTCTTACAGTCCCAGGATCATTTTGGAAATGATGTTCTTCTGGATTTCGTTCGAGCCGCCAAAGATCGACAGCTTGCGATTATTGAAGTAAAGCGAAGCGGCGCTCGCGGCTTCCTCGGGGCCGACCGGCGTGCCTTCGAAGCCGTCTTGCAACGCTTCCTCGACGAACGGCTGCGCGTACGGACCCATTGCGCGGCGCGTGAGCGACGAGATTTCCTGACGGATCTCCGTGCCGCGAATCTTCAGCATCGAACTTTCGGCTCCGGGCACGCCGCCGCCGGCCACCGCCGCGATCACGCGCAGGTTGGTGGTCTTCATGTTCTCCAGATCGATCTCGACACGCGCCATGCGCGCCGCGAACGCGGGATCCTCCACGAGCGGCCGGCCATTGCGCCGCTGTTTCGCGGCGATCTTGCGCAGTCGATTGAACGCGGCCACGGAAAAACCGACGCCCGCGATATTGGTGCGCTCATACGTGAGCAGATACTTGGCGTAAGTCCAGCCTTTATTCTCTTCGCCGACCAGGTTCTCGACCGGCACGCGCACGTCGGTGAAGAACACCTCGTTGACTTCGTGCTCGCCGTCGAGCGTGATGATCGGACGCACTTCGACGCCCGGCGTCTTCATGTCGATCAGCAGAAAGCTGATGCCTTCCTGTTTGCGCACGTCGGTAGCGCTGCGCACGAGACAGAAAATCATGTTCGCGTAGTGGCCGAGCGTGGTCCACGTCTTCTGTCCGTTGACGATGTAATGCTCGCCCTGCGCATCCGTGCCGCGCACCGCGGAAGTTTTGACCGAGGCGAGATCGGAGCCGGCGCCCGGTTCCGAATAGCCTTGGCACCACCAGTCCGAGCCGTCGAGAATACGCGGCAGCCAATGGCGTTTTTTGCGCTTCGCTACCGTATTTGATCAGCACCGGGCCGAGCATATTGACGCCGAACGGCACCACGCGCGGCGCGCCGGCCAGCGCGCATTCGTTTTCGAAGATGAATTTCTGCACCGGGTTCCAACCCGGTCCGCCGTACTCTTTCGGCCAGTGATTGGCGAGCCAGCCTTGCGCGTTGAGAATGGCGTGCCAGCCGGCCATGTCGTCGCGCGTCAGACGGCGGCCGCCGTGCACCTTGTCGGCGAGTCGTGGTGGCAGCTTGTCACGCAGGAAGGCCTGCACGTCGGCGCGGAAGGCTTCTTCCTCGGGAGTGAAGTTCAGATCCATGACGGTTTTTCCGGATAGAGTGGGCCGAGCCGCGCACGCAAGGCACGCCGCTCGTAATGCCTATCGATGATGCCCCGTTTCAGACCGTCTGGTTCAGGCTCGCGAAATCGGCGCCGCGTTCCACCAGTTCCACGAGCAGCGGCGAGGCCTTCCAGAAGAGCGGATCCTCTTTGGCGAACTCGCGGATGTCGGCAAGAATCTTCGGCAGGCCGACCATGTCCGCGTATTTCATCGGACCGCCGCGATAGCGCGGAAAGCCATAGCCGTACAGGAACGTCACGTCGACATCCAGCGGACGCAGCGCGATACGCTCGTGCACGACGTTGGCGCCTTCGTTGATCATCGCGGCCATATAGCGGCGGATGATCTCGTCGTCGGTGAAACTACGCGGCGTGATGCCGGCGCGTGCGCGCTCGGCGTCGATGATCGCTTCCACTTCGGGGTCGGGTGTGCCGCTGCGCGATCCTTCGGGGTACAGATAAAAGCCGCGTCCGGTTTTCTGGCCGAACCAGCCGCGCTCGCACAGGCGATCGGCGATCTGCACGTAACGTGCTGCGGGATTGCGGGTGGCGGCGCGCCGCTTGCGTGCCGCCCAGCCGATGTCGCCGCCCGCCAGATCCACCACCTGGAACGGTCCCATCGGAAAGCCGAACGCGCGCACGGCCGCATCGATCTGATAGGGCGAGGCGCCGTCTTCCATCATGGCATCCGCGGCGGCGCGGTACACGGCCAGCACCCGGTTGCCGATGAAGCCATCGCACACGCCCGCGCGCACCGGCGTTTTACGCAAATTTTTCGCGAACTCGAACGCGGTGGCGACTACGTCCGCGCTGACCTGTTTCGGCACGACCACTTCCAGCAGCTTCATGATGTTGGCGGGCGAGAAGAAGTGCAGGCCGATCACGTCGGCGGGGCGCGAAATGCTCGCCGCGATCGCGTCGATGTCGAGATATGACGTGTTGGTTGCGAGCACGGCGCCTGCTTTGCAGACGCGATCGAGTTCGGCGAATACGGCCTGTTTGACGGCGAGGTCTTCGAACACGGCTTCGATCACGAGATCGGCATCGGCGAGCGCATCGTAAGAGGTGCTGCCGTTCCAGCGCGCCATGACGGCCGCTTTCTTGTCCGCACTCATGCGGCCCTTGGCGATCAGGCCATCGTAGACTTTCTCGATGTGTGCGAGGCCGCGCGCAAGCGAGGCGTCATCGCGTTCGATCATCGTCACCGGCAGGCCCGCGTCGAGCGCCGCGACCGCGATGCCCGCGCCCATCGTGCCGCCGCCCACCACGCCGATCGCGTTCAGCGCGCGCGGTTTGGCGTCGCGTGTTTCGGGCGCCTTGAGCACTTCGCGCTCGGCAAAGAACGCATGGATCAGGCCGGCGCGCTGCGGGCTGTCGAGGCATTCGAGGAACAGCTTGCGTTCGAGCCGCAGACCTTCGTCGAAAGGCTGTTCGATGGCGGCCTCGACGGCGTCGATAATTTTCAGCGGCGAGAACAGGCCACGCGATTTCTTCGCGGTTTCCGCGCGCGCTGCGGTTACGGCGGCGAGGCTCGCGGCGCGGTCGCCGAGCGCTGCGGCCTCGCGGGTGCGGCGCACCGGCGCGTGGGCGGCCAGCAACTCGTGTACATACGCGAGTCCTTCGGCGAGGATGTCGTCGCTGCTGCCCAGGCGGTCGATCAGACCGAGCGCCAGCGCTTCCTTCGAGCTCGCATGGCGGCCGCTCAGGATCAGGTCGAGCGCGGCCTGCGCGCCGATCAGGCGCGGCGTGCGCTGCGTGCCGCCCGCGCCAGGCAACAGGCCGAGTTGCACTTCGGGCAGGCCGAGTTTCGCGCCTTCCACGGCAATCCGGTAGTGCGCCGCGAGTGCCACTTCCAGGCCGCCGCCGAGCGCCGCGCCATGAATCGCGGCGACCACCGGTTTCGTGCACGCTTCGATGCGGTTGCATACGTCCGGGAGCGCGGGCGGCACCGGCGGCTTGCCGAACTCGCGAATGTCCGCGCCGGCGATGAAATTGCGCCCCGCGCCGACGATCAGCACGGCTTCCACCGCGTTATCGGCATCCGCGGCTTCGACGGCGGCGAGCAGACCGCGCCGCACGTCGGCGGAGAGGGCATTGACCGGCGCGTGGTCGATCGTCACGAGCAGCACCTTGCCGCGCAATTCGCGCGTCACAACGTCGGCTGAAGGGTTGAGGGTCATGGTGTCGTCTCCTGACTGTTATCGGTTGCAGGCGGAAAGGCATGCCGGGTCTGGCGAATTCTCCGATTGTGAGGCGGTCAAGGTTTATTGACAATCACATGGAAGGTTGACAGACTGTCAAGGTTATTTTGACAAAGGCGCCGCTGTGGACGTCAATTCCCTGACCTTGCTGGTGGAGATTCTGGACGCGGGCAATCTCAGCGAAGCCGCGCGCCGGCTGAAAATGAGCCGCGCGAACGTAAGCTATCACCTGAACCAGTTGGAGCGCTCTATCGGCCTGCAACTGGTGAGGCGCACCACGCGCCGGGTCGAGCCGACCGAGATCGGCCTGCAGCTATACGAGCATGGCCGCACGATCCAGAATGCGCTGCTCGCCGCGCGCGAGTCCGTTACCACGCTCGGGCAAAGCCTGCAGGGCCGCGTGCGGCTGAGCGTGCCGAGCGGGTATGGGCAACTCGTCATGTCGGACTGGCTGATCGCGTTCAAGCGGCTTTATCCCGGCATCGTGCTGGACGTGATGTTCGAGAACCGCGTTGAAGACCTGATGCGCGACGAAGTCGATATCGCCGTGCGCGTGATGTCCGAGCCGCCGCAAAACCTGGTTGCGCGCGACATGGGGCCGGTCAGGTACGTGGCGTGTGCGTCGCCGGCTTTCGCGCAAACCCACGGCATGCCGCGGCAACTCGACGATCTGCGCACGGCGCCGCTGATTACCTCGGCCGTGGTCGGCAGGCAGTTGCGCGTGGCCGCTTACTTGCGTGACGAACGGCACGAAGTGCTGCTGGAGCCGACGCTCATCTCCGAGAACTTTCTTTTTTTGCGCCAGGCGGTGCTCGCCGGGCTGGGCGTGGGTCTCGTGCCGGACTACGTGGTGCAGGACGACCTGCGCCGTGGCGATGCGGTGACCGCGCTCGACGAATGGCGCTTGAGCATCTTCGGCACGCATATGTACATGCTGTATATGCCGAACCGGCATCACACGCGCGCGGCGGCGACCTTCATCGATTTCATTTTGCAGCAGGCGCACGGCACGGGCAGAGGCGTGCCGGCGTGATCGGCTGCGGGAAAGAACTTTGCTGAACAGTGCCTGAGGCCCATGACACCCGCACCTTCTTCACTTCGATCCCGCCGCCTCGAACCGCTTCACCGCGCCGACGACATCGCTGCGCAGTTGCCGCAATGCGGCCTCCTGTGCATCGGGCGGCACGAGCCCTTGCCACAGCAGATCGCTCAGCGAAGCGGCGGTCGCTTCGATATCCACCGCTTTCTGTTTGCGCACCGCGTCCCACAGCACGTGTTCCATCGGCCCATACACGGCGGAGCGCAACAGACCGAGCGGCATGTCGGCGCGAACGTCGCCGCTCGCCACGCCTTCGGCGAGCACGCTCATCATCGGTGCCGTATAGCGGCGCTGAAGTTCGACGATCACATCGCCGAACTTGTCGTCCTTCTCGCGTCCTTCGGAAAGAATGAGCGCGCACAGACCCGTGCCGTCGACGGTCAACCGGTAGAGGTGCGTGCGCACGAGGTAGGCGAACTTGTTGCGGGTGCCCGCGATCAACGGCAATTCGTTTTCGACCTGGGTGATGATCTCGTCGTACCAGTTGCCGAGCACGCGAACGCAGAGATCGCGCTTGCTGGCGAAGTACGTGAAGATCGTCGCCTCGGACACGCCGACGCGCCCGGCGATCTCCGTCATGGTGGCCGACGCGTAGCCGACTTCGGAAAACACGAGCCGGGCCGCCTCCAGAATCGCCTTGAGTCGTTGTTCGGAGCGCGCCTGCACAGGCACGCGGCGGGAAATGGCGGACACGGTCATCGATTGGGATACACGCGAAATTGAGTCGGCATAAGTTGAGTCTAGCTCAAATAACGGAGAAGTGGTAAAGCATAAATAATATGAAATAAAATTGCGGTTATGCACAACACGAGAATAAAACCTGAGCTAAACTCAATAAACATCGAAAGCGCAGTACATGAAGGAGACACCCGAATGCCCGCAGCTTCGTCGAGCACCTCGCCGCCGTCAAACGGCTATCGTTCGGTTTTCCGCGAAGGTCTCTTCGCCGGCAAAGTCATCATCGTCACCGGTGCGGGTAGCGGGTTAGGCCGATGCACCGCGCACGAACTCGCATCCTTAGGCGCAACTCTCGCGCTGGTCGGCCGAAGCGCGGACAAGCTGAAAGCGGTGCAAGCCGAACTGGACGAGGATCATCAACGCGCGTCCGCCGGACACAAAACATATTCCTGCGACATCCGCAACGAGCAACAGGTCCGCGAAACGATCGCTTCGATCGTCGCGGAACTCGGCCGCATAGACGGCCTCTTCAACTGCGCGGGCGGCCAGTTCCCCGCAAAGCTCGAAAAAATTTCGCTGAACGGTTGGGACGCGGTGGTGCGCAACAATCTGCACGGTACGTTTCTGATGTCCCGCGAGTGCTATACGCAATGGATGGAACATCACGGCGGAACGATCGTGAACATGCTGGCGGATATCTGGGGCGGCATGCCCGGCATGGGGCACTCGGGCGCGGCGCGCGCGGGCGTATGGAACCTCACGGAAACCGCCGCATGCGAATGGGGCCACGCCGGTGTGAGAGTCAATGCGGTCGCGCCGGGCTGGATAGCGTCCGCGGGCATGGACAGCTACAACGAAGACTACCAGGCGCTGCTGCGCACGCTCAGGCATAAGGTTCCGCTGCAGCGCTTCGGCACCGAATCCGAACTTGCCGGCGCGGCGGTGTTTCTGTTGTCGGAGGCGTCGGCGTTCATCAACGGCACGGTGATCCGCGTCGACGGCGGCGTGCCGAACGCGCGCCACTCGTGGCCGCTTCCGCCGGCGGAGCGTACGATCGAATATAACGGCTTCCCGCGCTATCAACCGCCGACGGGCTTGCAGGAGCAGACACGATGAACCTCGACGGCCAGACCTACGAATCGCTGACGGCAAACTTCGCGTGGCAGATCCCGGCGCGCTACAACATCGGTGTGGACGTGTGCGATAAATGGGCCGACGGTTCGGGCCGTCTCGCGCTGATCTACGAAGATCCCGAGAGCAACGCTACCCGCTATACGTTCGACGAGTTGAAAGCGCTGTCCGACCGCTTCGCCAACGCGCTGCTCGCAGCGGGTGCGCAACGCGGCGACCGGATCGGCATCTTCCTGTCGCAATCCGTCGAAACGGCTATCGCGCATCTCGCCGCCTACAAGGCCGGCATGGTGGCCGTGCCGCTTTTCGCGCTGTTCGGCGTCGATGCGATCGAACATCGGCTCGGCGATAGCGGCGCGGTGGCGTTGATTACCGATCACGGCGGCGTGCAGAAGGTCGGCGAAATCCGCGCGGCGTTGCCGTCGCTGCGCAATGTTTTCAGCGTGGATATCGATCAGGACAACGGCGATCCGCACGCACCGGTGCGTTCGTTCTGGCACGCGCTGAGGAGCGCGCCCGCCGGTTTCATGCCCGCCGATACCGGTGCCGACGATCCCGCGGTGATCATCTATACATCGGGCACGACCGGCAAACCGAAGGGCGCGCTGCATGGGCACCGCGTGTTGCCTGGTCACCTGCCGGGCGTCGAGATGTCGCAGCAGGGCTTTCCCGCGCATGCCACGCTGATCTGGACGCCCGCCGACTGGGCGTGGATCGGCGGCCTGTTCGACGTGCTCTTGCCGTCCTGGCATCACGGCGTGCCGGTACTCGCACGCCGCTTTGCGAAATTCGACGGCGAGGCCGCGTTCGATCTGATGGCGCGTCACGCGGTCTCGCATACGTTTCTGCCGCCCACCGCATTGAAGATGATGCGCGGCGTCGAACGTCCCGAACGTTGGAGTCTCGCGTTGCGTTCGGTGGCGAGCGGCGGCGAATCGCTCGGTGAGGAATTGATCGGTTGGGGCCGCAAAGCGCTGGGCGTCACGATCAACGAGTTCTACGGGCAGACGGAGTGCAACGTCGTGGTGTCGTCGTGCGCGGCGCTCTTCGAGCCGCGCTTCGGGGCGATTGGTCGCGCGGTGCCGGGGCATCGTGTTGCGATTGTCGATATGGACGGCAACGAACTTCCGCCGGGTGCAATCGGCGATATCGCGGTGGCCGCGCCCGATCCGGTCATGTTTCTCGGTTACTGGGGCAACGAAGCGGCGACGCGCGAGAAATTCCGCGGCAAGTTTCTGGTGACCGGCGACCTCGGCACGTGCGACGCGGACGGCTTCATCCGTTTTGTCGGCCGTGGCGACGATGTGATCACGAGCGCCGGCTACCGCATCGGGCCGGCTTCGATCGAAGACTCACTGCTGCGTCATCCGGCTGTTTCGATGGCGGCCGTGATCGGCGCGCCGGATCGCGAGCGCACCGAGATCGTGATGGCGTTCGTGGTGCTGAACCCCGGTTTTGTCGGCGACGCGGCGCTGGTGCGCGAGATCCAGCAGCATGTCAAAACGCGTCTCGCCGCACACGAATATCCGCGCGAGATTCGCTTTGTCGACAGCCTGCCGTTGACTGCGACCGGCAAGGTGATCCGCAAAGCCTTGCGCGAGGGACTGGAACAGGACGCGGACAATCCCACGTCAAAACCCGAGCGCCGATGAGCACGAGCCGACGTTCGCTCACCACCCGCAGCGGCAGGGCGCTGAGAGCTTCGGGCGCGCAACCGGGCGCGGCCTCGCTCGACGACACCGACCGCAAGCTGCTCGCGCTGCTCGCCGAAGACGCCACCCGCACTTACGCGGAACTCGGCAAGCTGCTGTTTCTATCGGCGCCCGCTGTCCACGAGCGCGCGCGGCGGCTGAAGAAAGAAGGCGTGATCAAGGCCACCGTGGCCGCGCTCGACGCCGCGAAACTGAACCGTCCGTTACTCGCGTTCGTGCATGTCGATACGACGAGCTGGGCGGTAACGCGGCAACTGCTGGCGCTACAGGAGCTATCGGACGTCGAGGAGATTCATACCGTAACGGGCGAGAGCGCCATGCTGCTCAAAGTCCGCACGCGCGACACGCAATCGCTCGAACAACTGCTCGCGCGCATTCACGCGATCGAAGGCTTCACCGGCACGCGCAGCTATATCGCGCTGACCACCTATCTGGAGCGCGGCCCGAGCCCGGACCTCTGAGCGCGATGAGCAATCGCTGCGCTTCAGGTGTGCAGCGAGAGACCTTTCACGGCTTTGTCGACGGCTTTTTTCGGCCCGCGCACGGCAAGCCCGACCAGGTCGGGGGCGTCGGCCGGCTCGGCGCGGAACACATCGCGGTTCGCCTGATCGTGGCCGGTCGAAAACATCGCGCGCACATACACGGCGCGCGTCAATTCGCGTTCAATGCCCTGGCGAAACGCGCGCAGCAAACCCGCGTTGTCCGCCTGATAGACCATCATCGGCTGGCCGAACAGCCGCGCATGGCGGCGGCCCGCCGCGTCCTCGTACGGTTCGCCCATCGCCTCGGGCGCCGCGCCCGCGATCCCTGTTGCGAGAAACGCGGTGACATTGAGTTTTTGCCAGACAGCGAGATCGTCCAGCACGATGATCGCGACTTTCGTATCGAATTCCATAACGCACTACGCTCCACAGCCTGGGCCGATGCATCGGTGTCGCATCGCCCGTCATTCAGGAAAAGTGTCCACAGCCGGATCTTATGGAAACTCGCGGCGCATGTGCACGACCTCAATGCAAAAACGAATGGGCTTCAGCGGACGCACGCCTGCCTGCCGGCCCTGTCGGGTTTTGCCTGATGCCATTCGGCAAACACTCGCTCGAATAGCCTGGCGTGCTGCATTGCAACCTGCCGTAGCGTCATGTCCATCGCCGTTTGCATCGCAATTGCTCGCGCGAAGATCATGCAATCGACGCTTGCGCAACATAGGGCAAGTCCCTGGCCCGATTTAGCCGTGCATTACCACTCGCGTGTGCGGCCTCCTACACTGGATTCAAACAGGAGGGGACACAGATGGCCAAACTCATCCACACGATGATCCGCGTGCACGATCTGCCGCGTTCGCTGCAGTTCTATCAAAAGGCTTTCAATCTGGACGTATCGCACCGGCTCGACTTTCCGGATTTCACGCTCGTGTATTTGCGCAACGAGGAAGCCGACGCCGAAATAGAACTCACCTGGAACAAAGGCCGGGCGGAGCCGTATTCGCACGGCGACGGCTACGGCCACGTGGCGTTTTGCGTCGACGATGCAAAGCGCGAACGGCAACGCCTGCTCGATCTCGGCATGGCGCCCAACGATCTGCGCGAGTTTCACAACGACAACGGCGAGTTGCTGGCGCGTTACTTTTTCATTCAGGATCCTGACGGCTACAAAATCGAAGTGCTGGAACGCTACGGCCACTATCAATAGTAAAAGTAATCCAGGCGGCCGCCGCACGTAGTTGCAATACCCCACAACAACCAGGTTGCATGGGACCGGAGTAAGTGCTGACGCGCTGACTCCGGTCTACAAAGGAGACAGACATGAAGACAGCGATCATCCCGATCGTCGCGTCCGATCACGCACACCATGCGCACCCTCACGAGCATGCTGACGAGCACGGCGGCGCACATCGCGCGGCAAAGGCAGCCGCGGCCGCATTGCGGATTCCACTCACGCGGCGCGAGCTGTTGAGAGGCACGGGTGTGCTGATGGGCACGCTGGCTGTTTCATCGGTGTTGTCGACGCTCGCACCGAGCCGCGCGTGGGCGCTCGAACTGCAAGGACTGGACACGCACCAGGGCGAAGTGATTCTCGCCTTCACGCGGCAACTCTATCCGCACCCCACGCTCGACAACGCGGTCTATGCGCTGGTCGTCAAGGATCTCGACGCGAAAGCGAAAGCCGATCCGGCAGTGCGCCGGCAACTCGCGGATGGGGTGCAACAGCTCGACGCGCAAGCCGCCTCGGACTGGCTCAAGCGCGCGCCCTCGGACCAGGCACGGGACGTTGCGGCGCTCGCGGGGACGCCTTTCTTCAACACGATACGCAGCACCGCGGTGGTCTCGCTGTATGCCAACACGATGGCGTATGCGCACTTCGGCTACGGCGCTTCGGAGGGAGACGGCGGCTACCTGAACAAGGGTTTCAACAGTCTCTCGTGGCTGCCCAATCCGCCGGCCAGTGCCAGCGGCCCGATTCCGACGGATAGCTGACAGGAGACAGGACATGAATCAGGACAACAACAAGGTGCGTTTTTCGCACAACGACGACAAGGTCGTCGTGATCATCGGTTCGGGCGCGGGCGGCGGGACGCTCGCCAACGAACTGGCGCAGAAGGGTATCGACGTCGTCGTGCTGGAAGCGGGCAAACTACATACGCAGGCCGATTTCACCACCGACGAGTGGGGCGCGTTCCAGATGCTGTCATGGCTCGACAAACGCACCACGTCGGGCACCTGGCGCGTCGCCAAAGACTTTCCGAATCTCCCCGCATGGATCTGCAAGACGGTGGGCGGCACGACCACGCACTGGGCCGGCGCGAGTCTGCGGATCAGGCCGTACGAGTTCAAGGCGAAGACCACGTATGGCGATATCAAGGACGCCAATCTGCTCGACTGGCCGCTCACGCGCGAAGAACTCGATCCGTACTACGACCGCGCGCAGCAGAAAATGGGCGTGACGCGCACCAACGGTTTGCCGGGTCTGCCGGGCAACAACAACTTCAAGGTGATGTCGGCCGGCGCAATGAAGGTGGGCTACAAGGACTGCAATACCGGGCACATGGCGATCAATAGCGTAGTGCGCGACGACCGCGCGCATTGCTTCCAGCGCGGCTTCTGTTTCCAGGGATGCCGTACGGGCGCCAAGTGGTCGACGCTCTACACCGAGTTGCCGCGCGCCCAGGCGACCGGCCATATGGAGTTGCGCACGCAGGCCCACGTGGTGCGTATTGAAACCGATGCGCGCGGTAAAGCGAAGGAGGTGCTCTACTACGACGGCAACGGCAAATTGCAGCGGCAAAAGGCACGCATCGTCGCGGTGGCCGGCAACTCGATCGAGACGCCGCGCCTGCTGTTGAACTCGCATTCGAGCAGATTCCCACAAGGGCTCGCGAACGGCTCGGGACAGGTGGGGCGCAACTATATGCGTCACACCACGGGCTCGGTTTACGCCGTGTTCAACGATAAGGTGGAGATGTTCAAGGGCACCACGATGGCCGGGATCATCGAAGACGAAGCGGTATTCAATCCGCAGCGCGGCTTCGCGGGCGGCTATCACATGGAGACCATATCGCTCGGTCTGCCGTTTTACGCGGCCTTTCTCGATCCGGGTGCGTGGGGGGCGACATTTACCCAGGCAATGGATCAATACCCGTACACGGCGGGCATGTGGATCGTCGGCGAGGATATGCCGCGCGAAAGTAACCGTGTGACCTTGAATACCGACGTGAAGGATCAATACGGCCAGCCGGTCGCCAACGTGCATTTCGACGACCATCCGAACGACGAAGCGATGCGCGAGCACGCGTTCAGGCAGGGTACGGCGGTGTACGAGGCGGCAGGTGCGAAGACGGTGTATCGCGTGCCGCCGTATCCGTCCACGCACAACCTGGGCACTGCCCGCATGAGTGCTCGCGCCGAAGACGGCGTATGCAACAGTTTCGGCCAGACGCATGAAGTGTCGAATCTGTTTATTTCGGACGGCAGCCAGTTCACCACCGGCGCGGCGGAAAATCCCACCATGACGATCGTGACGCTGGCGATCCGGCAGGCCGATCACATTGCGGCGCAGATGAATAAACGCGCGGTGTAACGCGATTCGACGGGGTAGGGCGGCGTTCGGGTTCGATGCGATTGTCGGGCGGCGGATGCCGGCGTATGTTGACGAAGGGGCGGCGTGCCGTGGCTGCATGAAGAGCGCCACGGCACACCTGCCTGAAAACCGGGAGTAACGCCATGTGTGGGATATACATCAACGCCGATCCGATCCTGTACGAATCGCGCACGCGCTCGTTGCGCATTCACGGCGTGATCACCACGGTCCGGCTGGAGAATCTGTTCTGGGACGTGCTGCACGAAATCGCCGCGCGCGAGAACATGACGACCAGTCAGTTCGCCGTGCAGCTCTATGATGAATTGATCGCGCTGCGCGGCGAGCTGCCGACCAACTTCGCGTCATTCCTGCGGGTGTGCTGTTTGCGCTATCTGTCCATGCGCACCGAGAAGGGCGCCGATGTACCCGACGCGGTCCCCGAGCCGGCGGCCGGATTGAGCGAAGCGAGGCCGCGCATGCTGAAGACGGTTTGATACAACAGTGCGGCGCGAAGCCGCGCGGATACACGAGAAGCGCGCGCCTGACCGCATGCTAGGATATTCGGCACATTACGCATAAAGTTGGAGACATGGATGCGTCCGGAGAGTGCCGCCCGTTTCGATAAACAGTTCGCGCCTCGCATTGCAGAGGCTCTTGCCGCGTGTTTCGCCACCACCGTGCATACCGAAGTACTGCCCTACGGCGGCCACGGGCATCCCACCCGCGTGCGGATTCATGCAGCGCCGATCGAAGACATGGGACTGTACCCGCATCCGCTGAATCTGTATCTGACCTGGGACAGCGACGAAATCGAGAGACTGATGGGCGCCGAAGGGCCGGCGCGTTTCGCGGGCTATCTGGCCGCGCTGCCGCGCAAGCTCGCGGCCTGGAACCGTGCGCGCGAACTGGACTTTGTCTCGCATACGCAGGCCGAGCCGGTCGCCTTGATCGGCGGACTCGACTTCGAGTCGTAAGCGGCGCGTTGCTTCATCCACACACCGCGGGCGCCGCGCGACGGGCACGGCGCCGATGCGTCAAGCCGTGGCGCCCAGTCTGAAGAAACTCACGCTTTGCACGAGCCCCGATGCCTTGCTTTGCACGGCGTCGGCTGCGGCTGCCGCCTGCTCGACGAGCGCCGCATTGCTTTGCGTCACCTGGTCCATTTGCGTGACGGCGTCGTTGACTTCCGCGATACCCGTTGCCTGATCGACGCTCGCCGTCGCGATCGACTCGACAATGCGCGTCACGCTGCCGGCGCTTTCCACCACGCCGTCCATTGTGTTGCTCGCGCGATTGATCAGTTGCGTGCCGGCTTCGATCGTGGCGACCGACTCGCGGATCAGCGTCTTGATCTCGCGCGCGGCGTCGGCGGAACGTTGCGCGAGACTGCGCACTTCGCTTGCGACCACCGCGAAACCGCGCCCCTGCGTACCGGCGCGCGCCGCTTCGACCGCGGCGTTGAGTGCGAGGATATTGGTCTGCGCCGCGATAGCTTCCACCACCGCGATGATGTCGACAATGCGCTTGGACGCCGCGTCGATCTGGCCCATTGTGCGCACCGCGTCGGTCATGACCGCGCCGCCTTCACGCGCGGCATGCGCGGCGGTTTGCGCGAGCGTCGTGGCTTCGCGTGCGTTGGCGGCGTTGCGTTGAACCGAGTCGGTGAAATGCTGCATCGACGCGGCGGTTTCTTCGAGCGAGGCCGCCTGCTGTTCGGTGCGTGCGGAGAGGTCGAGGTTGCCGGCGGCGATTTCCTGCGTGGCCGACGAAATCGTGTGTGCGCCTTCACGAATCTCGCTGACGATATGCCGCAAGCGCTGATTCATGTCGTTGAGCGCGACGAGCAACTGGCCCGTTTCGTCGCGGCTTACCACGGGCACGTCCGCGCGCAGATCGCCCGCTGCGACCGCCTGCGCGACGCCCACCGCCTGTCTGACCGGCACCGTGATACTGCGGCTCAAGAACCAGACCGCGAAAGCACCGACGCCGAGCGAACCGATGACGACCGACAGCAACAATACGGTCGCGATCGTGTACGCATGTTCGGCGACTTCGCTCGTCCGTACGCTGGAGTCATGCGCCTGCTGCATCACGGCGGCGACGATGTCGTCGATAGCGGCGGTTGGCGCGCGGTCGATGCCCTTCACGAGGCCGTCGACCACGTGCGCGGTGTTCGGATCGGCGGCGTCGTAGTGCCTGAGCGCGTCGAGGTAGCTGTCCTGCAACGAGGCATGCGTGGCGAGCGCCTTGTCGACACCGTCCACGTTGGCGCCCACTGCGCTCAACTGGTCTTTCAGGTTCAGCAGGGCAGCGTGCGTCGTGCCGCTTTCCTTGTTGAAGGCATCACGGTATTTCGCAAAGGCGGCCGGGTCGGCGCCGCGCAACAGCAGATCCTTCCATTCCTGCACCTGCTTCTTGAACTCGACCTGCGCGACGCGCGCCGTATCGGCGGCTTGCGCATACTGGCTGAGCGATCGAGCGGACTCGATTTGCAGCGCATGCGTTCGGGACAATGCATGCCAGCCTTCCAGACCCACGATCATCGTCGCGGCCAGCAAGACCGCTCCGAGCAGTGCCAACTTGACGGCGATCTTCAGATTTCTATAGAACGTCACTGCAATGTCCCAACGGTAGCTTTTAATCGAGTTTGAACTGCGTCACCGCGCCGGCAAGGCTCACGGCCTGACTTTGCAGTGCGGCGGCGGCCGCCGTCGATTCTTCGACCAGCGCGGCATTCTGCTGAACCATCTCGTCCAGCTGGCTGACCGCGCGGTTGACTTCCTGAATGCCGCGCGTCTGTTCGTTGGCGGCCTGCGTGATTTCGGAAATGATGGTCGTGACGTTGGCGACGTTGCTGACGATCTCCGTCATCGTTTCGCCGGCCTGGCGCACCTGGCCCGAACCGGACGAGACGCTGGCCACGGTCGATTCGATCAGCGCCTTGATTTCCTTCGCTGCCTGCGCGCTGCGTTGCGCGAGGCTGCGCACTTCACCGGCCACCACCGCGAAACCGCGGCCCTGTTCGCCCGCGCGCGCGGCTTCCACCGCGGCGTTCAGCGCGAGGATGTTGGTCTGGAACGCAATGCCGTCGATCACGCCGATGATGTCGGAGATTTTTACCGACGCATGCTGGATCTCGCCCATCGTCGCAATCACTTCGGAGATCACCACGCCGCCGCGCGAGGCGACCTGCGAAGCGGAGACGGCGCTATCGTCGGCCTGTTTCGCGGCGCTGGCCGAGTGCGTGACCGTCGAGGTGATTTCTTCCATCGAGGCGGCGGTTTGCTGCAGGCTCGCGGCAGCGGATTCCGTGCGGCCCGACAGATCGACGTTGCCCGCGGCGATTTCATTCGCGGCCACGCGCACCGATTCGCTGGCGTCACGAATCTGGCGCATCACGCGGCTGAGTTTGTCGATGAAGGTGTTGAACGAGCGCGCGATCTGCGCCACTTCGTCGTTGCCGACAGCCGGCAGGCGTTGCGTCAGATCGCCTTCGCCGGAGCCAATGGCGTCCATCGCATCGCGCACTTTCGACAGACGCTGGAACGACACCGCGGTGACCGCCGCCACGACTGCGGCGGCGATGCCGGCGATCACGATCAGCGCGATCACCGAGGCGGTCAGCAGCGAACGCATGCCGGCAGTCGCTTCGGCTTTGTCGAGTGCGACGACCGCGTACCAGTCGGTGCCCGGAATCGCTTGCGCGCGCATCAGTTTGGTGCTGCCGCTCACGTCCATTTCGAGCGGACGGTCTGCGCTAAAAAGAGCGGCGAGCTTGTCGCCGGTCAGGCCGGGCGCGACATCGGACACCGGTTTCAAGGTCAGTTTCGGATCCGGATGCGCGACGATATGGCCGCTCGCATCGATCAGCATGCCGAAGCTTGCGGGCGTCGGATGGATCGCCTTGACGTTGGCGATCACGCTGTCCATCGCAACGTCCCCCGACACCACGCCTTTCACCGCGCCGTCGCGCACCACCGGCGCCGCGAATGCCACCACCAGCTTGCCCGTGCCCACGTCCACGTATGGCGGCGTCACCACCGGCTTGCCCGCCGTGGCGGCCTGCCTGTACCAGGGACGGCCGGTCGGATCGTAATCGGCCGGAATGCCGGTCGGGTCGGAGAACTTCGCCGTCTTGTCTGCGTAGCCGACATACACGTTGGTGAACTTGCCGGCCGCGGCGATCTGCTTCAGTGCGGCGGACGGATCGGGTTGCAGCACCGCGTCCTGCAGCGAGTTGATCATCTGGCTGTTGCTGGCGACCCAGTCGCTGATGCCGGCCGCGTGTCCGCTTTCGACCGCGGTCAGGCTGCTATTGATGGCCTCGGCGTTATACGAGTTGGCGACGACATAGTTGAGAACCGCGTTGGCGGCAAGCGCCACCACGACGATAGCGACGCATAGGGCAACGATGCGCGCGCGAATGGAGGTGAACATGTCGGGAGTCTTTCGGAGTGAGCGGTGAACCGGAGTTGGTGAGGCGGGGGCCTCACCTGCGGTATACGGCCTGAACACGCGAGACTTGAGCGGTAAATACTTTCAATTGCTGACAAAACGCCGTGAGAGCAGCGTGTGGCGCAGTGCCGCGGGGCGGCAAGATGGGTCGTGAGGCGTTGTATTCGTACGACGATAACGCCGCGCTGAATAGGCGGCGGATCGCGTCTTACATCACCGGTGAATGCAGATGATGCGGATGGTCCAGAGTTTCCGCCACGATGCGCAGCGCCTCTGTGCATTCGTCACGCGTTTTCGATCCGCCGAGGCATACACGCATGGCATTGGGCGGATTGCCGTCGGTGGAGAACGCGGCACCCGCCACGGCGGCAATGCCCTGATTGCGCAGTTGCAAGGCGAGTTCCGACGCGCTCCAGCCGCTTTCCACCGGCACCGGCAGCCACAAATGAAAACCGTCCTGATGCGCTTCGTAAGGCCACGCTTCGAGCATGCGCGCGGCAATGGCCTGGCGCGCACGCGACTCGTTGCGGATCGCGGTGAGCATGTCCGAGGCGGTGCCGTCCGCGATCCATTGCGTCGCGAGCAGGACTGTGTACGAGCTTGCCATCACCGTGGTGGCGCGCAACGCGCCGGCCAGCCGCTGTGTCTGGCGCGGTGTCGGCGCATGCAGATGCGCGACGCGCAAACCCGCGCCGAAGCATTTCGACAGACCTGTCACGTAGTACGTCAGTTCGGGTGCGAAGCTCGCGAGCGCATCGGGTGCGCTCTGCGGCAGCATTGCATAGGCGTCGTCTTCGATGATCGGCACACTGTAGCGCAGCGCCACGTCGGCGAGCGCCTCGCGACGTTTATGCGTGAGCGTGAGCGTGCTCGGATTCTGCAGCGTCGGATTGCAATAGAACGCGCTCGGCTTGTCGGTCTTGCAGAGTGCTTCGAAGGCATGAGCGAGCGGCCCTTCGTCGTCGCGCGGCAGCGCTTGCAGACGCACACCGAGTTGCGCGGCGATTGCCTTGATGCCGGGGTAGGCGAGTGAATCGAGGCAGATCGTGCCGCCGGGCCGCGCGAGCTGCGAGACGAGCGCCACCAGCGCGCTGTGGATGCCGGGGCACACCAGCACGTTCTGCGCGTCGCAATGCGGCACCCGGCGCCTCAGCCATTCGGCGCCCGCATCCTTGTCGGCCGCCGAGCCGCCGAAGTCCTGATAACGCAGCAACTGATAAGGATCGCTCTCCGCCATCCGGCGCGCGGCGGAGTCGCGCAGACGCATGGCGTAATCGGGCGGCTCGGGCGGCGTGTTCATCGACATTTCGATGCTGCTGCCGCCCGCGAGCGGCAAGGTGGCCGTGCGGCCGCGTACGAACGTGCCGCTGCCGGCGCGCGAATCGAGCAGGCCGCGCTTGCGCGCTTCAGCGTAGGCGCGTGCCACCGTCGTGTAGTTCAGCGCGAGCTCTTCGGCGAGATCGCGCAGGCCCGGCAAGCGGTCGCGCGGACGCAGCCGCCCGGTGGCGAGATCTTCTTCGATCAGATCGGGAATCGCGAGGTAGGCGGGTTTGCGAATGTCGGCAAGACGTTTGATCCAGTGATGTGTCGGGCTGCTCATTGCCTTCAGGTCTCTATTCGTGTTGAAAAAGCTGATCGCATCGGAATGCGATCAATGATCGGATTGATCGACTGTGGTGAATGACTGCACCACGCCGACACGTTCGGCTGCGCAAATCGCACATGGCTGGTGCGGTAAAGCCGCACCAAAGGCGTTTGCGCGGGATTAGCGGACTGTATGCAACCTTCGCGCCAAAAAATTTTCACGTCGCATTTCGAATCGAGACGGAATTGATTGCTGATTGATCGCATTGGCATGGCCGATCAATGGCACGGCCGTTGCATTGGAAGAAGCGCGCAGTACCTGAACGCGCACCTTCTTTTACTTAGCAAACCTGATCGGAGAGTGTCATGCCAGCCGTCAACAAACCGCTGCATCAGAAAGGCGATTACCTTGTCGACTATGAGGAGAAAGTCTTTGAAGACGTGAAAGCCGAGCCGGGCGAGAAGGCGCTCGTCACGTTTCATACCGTCGCCTTCGAAGGCTCGATCGGCTTCGTCAATCTGCTGCAGGCCACGCGCCTGCAACGCAAGGGCTTCGAAACATCGGTATTGCTCTACGGGCCGGGCGTGACGCTCGGTCTGCAACGCGGCTTTCCGACGCTCGGCGACGAAGCGTTCCCCGGCCATCTGAACTTCAACAAGCAACTGACGAAGTTCATGGAAGAAGGCGGCAAGGTCTACGCATGCCGCTTCGCACTGCAGGCGCTGTACGGACACGGCGAAGCCTCGCTGATCGAAGGCATTCGTCCCATCAGCCCACTCGACGTGCTCGACATCCAGTTGCTTCACCGCAAGGACAACGCGCTGGTCATCCACACCTGGACGGTTTGACGAAAGGCGAGTGACCACCATGTCCGACAAATCGACCGGCAAGCGCATCGTGCGCGCCGCCGCGGTCCAGATCGCACCGGACTTCGAGCGCAGCGGCGGCACGCTCGAGAAGGTCTGCGAGGCAATCGCACAGGCGGCGCGCGAAGGCGTGCAACTGATCGTATTTCCCGAAACCTTCGTGCCGTATTACCCGTACTTCTCTTTCGTGCGGCCGCCCGTCGCCTCCGGCGCCGATCACATGAAACTCTACGAAGAGGCCGTGGTGGTGCCGGGCCCCGTGACGCAGGCGGTGGCCGAGCAGGCGCGTTTGCATCGGATGGTGGTGGTGCTCGGCGTCAACGAGCGCGATCACGGCAGCCTTTACAACACGCAATTGATCTTCGACGTGGATGGCCAGATCGTACTCAAGCGCCGCAAGATCACTCCCACGTTTCATGAACGGATGATCTGGGGGCAAGGCGACGCGGCCGGGCTGACGGTGGCGCGCACCGCGGTGGCACGCGTGGGCGCGCTCGCCTGCTGGGAGCATTACAACCCGCTCGCGCGTTATGCGTTGATGACGCAGCACGAAGAGATTCATTGCAGCCAGTTTCCCGGCTCGCTGGTGGGGCCGATCTTCGCCGACCAGATCGAGGTGACGATCCGCCATCACGCGCTGGAATCGGGATGCTTCGTCGTCAATGCAACGGGATGGCTGAGCGAAGCGCAGATTGCGTCGGTGACTCCGGATACGAATCTGCAGAGGGCGCTGCGCGGGGGCTGCAATACCGCGATCGTGTCTCCGGAAGGCCAGCATCTTGCCGAGCCGTTGCGCGAGGGCGAAGGCATGGTGATCGCCGATCTCGACATGGCCTTGATCACCAAGCGCAAACGCATGATGGATTCAGTCGGACATTACGCGCGGCCCGAATTGCTGAGCCTCGCCATCAACCGGCGGCCCGCGGAAACCGTGGCGCCGATGCAGGCGTGGCCGGTTGTCCCGGGCGCCGATTTCAATTCAACCGAAGGAGGATGCGATGAACGCCAGCGAACCGCTGTCGGCAGAGAGCCGGCAATTGATGACTGAATTGCAGTCGGCCGGTTTGCGGCTCGTATCGCCAGATTCGGGCGCGGCGAGCCGGCGCGGCGGCGCGGGCCCGTCGGACCACAAGGCGGTGACGGTGGATGGCGTGACGATCATGGTGCCCGTGCATACGAGTACCGCATGGCACTCTCCGTTCGTCGCGCAAACACCGGATGCCAGTGGTTCGAGTGCGCTGATGCGCGGCACGATTCCGATTGCCAGTATCAGCTTTCCGAAGTCGCCGCGTTTTTACGGCATGCAGACGCTCGACGGCGTGCCGTACTCGCATATCGCCACATTGCATAGCGCGGACGTACTGGCGACTACCGTATTGCAAACCTGTATTCGCTATGAGAGCCGGCGCAAGAGCTGCAAGTTCTGCGCGATCGGGCAGTCGCTCGCGGCGGGCCGCACGATTGCGCGCAAGACGCCCGAGCAACTGGCGGAAGTGGCGCGCGCGGCCGTGCTGCTCGACGGCGTGAAGCATATGGTGCTGACCACCGGCACGCCACCCACGCCGGATCGCGGCGCGCAGATTCTGTGCGAGAGCGCGTTTGCGATCAAGGCGGCGGTCGATCTGCCGATCCAGGCACAATGCGAGCCGCCGGACGACGACCGCTGGTTCGCGCGCATGAAAGCGAGCGGCATCGACACACTCGGCATGCACCTGGAGGTCGTGACGCCCGAATTGCGCGAACGCATCATGCCGGGCAAGGCGAGCGTGCCGCTGTCGCGCTACATGGAAGCGTTCAAGTCCGCGGTGGCGGTATTCGGACGCGGCCAGGTCAGCACCTATGTTCTCGCGGGACTAGGCGACAGCGCCGAGGCGATTCTGGCGATGTCGCGCGAGTTGATCGAGCTCGGCGTCTATCCGTTCGTCGTGCCGTTCGTGCCGATTAGCGGTACGCCGCTCGAAGATCATCCGGCGCCCACGCCCGAATTCATGAAGTCGGTTTTACAGCCGCTTGGCGGCATGCTCAATGCCGCGGCCATGCGTTCGAGCGATATCAAGGCGGGCTGCGGTAAATGCGGCGCGTGTTCGTCGCTGTCGTCGTACGAGGAGTGATCATGTTCGGTGAAGCGATCGCAGGTGAGGCGCTGGACGGCGACATGGGTTTCGCGCCGTATGCGCCGAGCGAATTCCGTATCAAGTGGACCACGTTGAATTGGGAAGCCGAAGAGGCGTTCAGGTTGCGGCGCGCGGTCTTCTGCATCGAGCAGGGCATTTTTATCGGCGATGATTGCGACGAGATCGATCAGCACGCGCAGCAACTGGTGGCGGTGAGTTGCCTCGGCGGTATGCCGGAACAGGTGGTCGGCACCGTGCGCATTCATCGCGATCACGACAACGTGTGGTTCGGTTCGCGGCTCGCCGTGCATGCGGCATTTCGCCGGCATGGAAAGATCGGCGCGACGCTGATTCGTCTCGCGGTGAGCAGCGCGCATGCGCTCGGCTGCGAGACGTTCCTCGCGCATGTGCAGAGTCAGAATGTGCCGCTCTTTCGCGCAATGTATTGGGACGTACTCGCGGAGGAAACCCTGCTCGGCAGACCGCATCATCTGATGCAGGCGCAGCTGGACCGGTATCCTCCGTGTGCGACTCCTTATGGCGGCTTTGTCACGCAGTCGCAGCCGCTGTCGCGCCGTCGTGAGCGTGAGCGGAGCGCGGCATGACGGTCGCCGATCTGGTCGCCGGCTTGCGCGAAAGCCGCGGGTTCCGCCACAAGACCGATATCGTGGATGTCGTCGGCTCGCTGGCGAAGCGCTTGCCGCGCGGCACGCGCGATCTCGCGCAGGCCGTGGCGCTCGGCGACGACTGCGCCGCGCTCGCCGATGGCGACGGCTATCTGCTCTTCGCGATCGAAGGCATGGTCAGCGATTTCGTGAGCGCGATGCCCTGGTTCGCCGGCTATAGCAGCGTGATGGTGAACGTCAGCGATATCTATGCAATGGGCGGACGTCCGCTGGCAGTGGTGGACGCGCTGTGGAGCCAGGGCATTGGCGCTGCGGAGGAAGTGCTGGCGGGTATGGCGGCGGCTTCGGTTGCGTACGGCGTGCCGATTGTCGGCGGCCACACGAATACGCGCAGCGAGGCGGCGCAATTGGCGGTATCGATTATCGGCCGCGCCAGGGCGCTGCTGTCGAGCTTCAACGCGAAACCGGGCGACAGCCTGATGATGGCGGTCGATCTGCGCGGCCGCTTCGAAGAGCCGTATCCGTTCTGGAATGCTTCGGTGGGGGCGCCGCCCGAACGTCTGCGCGCCGACCTCGAACTGCTGCCGCAACTGGCCGAAGGCGGTCTGTGCGATGCCGCGAAGGATATCAGCATGGCGGGCACGCTCGGCACCGCGCTGATGCTGCTCGAATGTTCGCAGGTAGGGGCGCGGATCGATCTCGCGTGCATTCCGAAGCCTGAGGGTGTGCCGCTCGAACGATGGGTGACCGCGTTTCCGAGTTTCGGTTATTTGCTGTCCGTGCGGCCCGAGCATGTGGAGACCGTACGGGCGAAGTTCGACGCCCGCTCGCTTGCATGCTCAGTGATCGGTTCCGTTGACGCAACGAGCCAGGTGGTCCTGCATCGACAGAATGACGTCGCCACGTTATGGGACTTCCAGCGTGAGCCGTTCATTGTCGGAAAGGATGAGGTGAAATGAGCGCGCTGCGTATCGCCTTGCTCACGCATTCGGTCAATCCGCGCGGCGGTGTGGTGCACACGCTCGAACTGGCGTCGGCGTTGACCGCGCTCGGCCACGACGTGACAGTGTTCGTGCCGGCCGCGCGCGGCGAGACGTTGTTTCGTCTGCCGCCTTGCCGTGTGGTGTATGCGCCTGTCGTTCTGGCGCAGGGCAATACGGTTGCAATGGTCGAAGCGCGGATCGATGCCTTCCGGCGCGCGTTGATCGGGCATGACGCGGCGTTCGACGTGCTGCACGCGCAAGACGGTATCAGCGGCAACGCACTCGCCGAGTTGAAAGCGCAAGGCCTCATTCACGGTTTCATGCGCACGGTGCACCACCTGGATCATTTCGACGATCCGAGGCTGATGGCCTGGCAGCGCCGCGCATATCAGGACGCGGACGAGGTGCTGTGTGTGAGCGATAGGTGGACACGTGAAATGCAGGCGGAGTACCGCATTGACGCGTTCACCGTACCGAACGGCGTGGACGTTCAGCGGTTTTCTTCCCGGGCGGATCGACACGACGCGCAGGTTCTCCAGCGCTTCGGGCTGGACGGCGGCCCGATAGTGCTGGCAGTGGGCGGAATCGAAGCGCGCAAGAACACGCTGGCGCTACTCGAAGCTTTTGCCGTCGTGCGCAGTGGTTTGCCGCAAGCGCAACTCGTCATTGCCGGTGGCGCGAGCCTGCTCGACCACGACGCCTATAGCCGGCGGCTGCTGCAACGGGCGAGCGAGTTGGGCCTCTCCATCGGACCGCATGAAAGCGTGGTGGTGACCGGGCCGCTCGAAGACGCCGTCATGCCCGCGCTGTTTCGAAGCGCCGATGTTCTGTCGATGGTGTCCCTGCGCGAGGGCTTCGGTCTCGTCGTGCTGGAGGCGCTCGCGAGCGGCACGCCGGTGGTGGTGTCGTCGATTGCGCCGTTCACCGAGTATCTCGACGACACCACCTGCTGCTGGGCCGATCCTCTCGACGCGAAGTCGATCGCCGCGGCTCTCGTGCGTGCGTTGAATGAGAGCGGTATCGACTTCGAGCATGCCGTGCCCGCATTGCTCGCGCGCTTCAGCTGGACGGCGAGCGCACAGCGTCATATGGACGCGTACCGCCGTTTCGTCGCGAAGCGCGCGCTGCTTACCCATTGATTCGAGGATTAACGATGCCTGTCATGCACTTTCGCATTCAATGGCCCGATGGCGACGAGGCGAACTGTTATTCGCCTTCGCTCGTGATCGGCGATTTTTTCACGCCGGGCCACGCTTACGCGCTGGAGGATTTCGTCGAGCGTTCGCGGCAGGCGCTCGGCATCGCGTCCGAGCGGGTGCGCGAGAAGTACGGCTTTGCATGCTCGGCGGCGCTGGATCAGCTTGCGCAGATCGAGCACGACGCGGCGCGCTTTCGCGATCGGCCCGACGCGACCGTCAAGGTTATCGAATTCAGCTAGGCGCTTATTCTTTCAGAGGACGCATCATGTCGAATCCAACACATCACGCGCGCGCCGAGGGCCATTACAGCGTGCTCGTCATCGGCGGCGGGCAGGCGGGTCTGTCGGTCAGCTATTACCTCAAGCAGGCCGGCATCGACCATCTGGTCGTGGAGAAAAATACGGTGACACATACGTGGCGCGAGCAGCGCTGGGACGCGTTCTGTCTGGTCACGCCGAACTGGCAATGCGCGTTGCCCGGTTATCCGTATCGCGGCGACGACCCGCACGGCTTCATGAAGAAGGACGAGATCATTGCGTACCTCGACGGCTTCATTGCGCAGGTCGATGCGCCGGTGATGGAGCACACGGAAGTCAAACGCGTCAGGCAGCGCGACGACGGCGTCTACGCCATCACGACGACGCAGGGCGATTTCGCCGCGGACCAGGTGGTGGTGGCCTCGGGCGGCTATCACACGCCGATCGTGCCGCGCCTCGCGGAGCGCTTGCCCGCGCGGATCGTGCAACTGCAGTCGTCGGCATATCGCAACCCGCAGGCGCTGCCTGAAGGCGCGGTTATGGTGGTGGGCACCGGGCAATCCGGCGCGCAGATCGCGGAGGATCTGCATCTGGCCGGCCGCAAGGTGGTACTCGCCGTGGGCGAGGCGCCGCGTTGCGCGCGCTTCTATCGGGGCCGCGACGTGGTCGACTGGCTCGCAGACATGCAGTACTACGATATGCCGGTCGAAAAGCATCCGTTGCGCGAAGGGGTGCGCGACAACACCAATCACTATGTGACGGGCCGCGACGGCGGCCGCGACATCGACCTGCGCAAGTTCGCCGCCGAGGGCATGGAGCTGTATGGCCGGCTCGACGATCTGCGCGACGGGCAGTTCCATTTTGCGCCGACGCTGGCCGCCAATCTCGATGCCGCCGACGATACGTATAACCGGATCAACGCGAGCATCGACGGCTTCATCGAAAAGCACGGGATCGATGCGCCGGCGGGTGGCGTGTACGAACCTGTCTGGCGTCCGGAACAGGAGCGCACTACGCTTGATCTGGAAGGGAGCGGCATTGCAGCGATCATCTGGTGCATTGGTTTTACGCCGGACTTCAGCTGGCTGGATGCACCCGTGTTCAACGGTCGCGGTTATCCGGCGCATACGCGCGGCATTACGCCGATCGACGGTTTGTATTTCGTCGGCTTGCCGTGGCTGCATACGTGGGGTTCGGGGCGTTTTTCCGGCATCGCGCGCGATGCGGAGTTTATCGTGGATGCGATTCGCGAGAAGGCGCGGGAGCGCGCGTCGTTGGCGGCTGCGGTGGCTGCATGACGTAGCTGAGCCCAGGCGCTCGGGTAGCCGCATAAAAAACGGCCGCTGCGTTTTTCATCGCAGCGGCCGTTGTATTTAGCCGGAACGTTCGGCTGAAGCTGAGCTCAAGCCCAGGTTCAAGCGCCCAGCGCAGGATCGCTCATGCTGCTCTTGCCGGTTTCCACGTGTCCGGCAAAGCGCCGCGCGAACAGCGGATCGGTATCGACCGCGATGGCCAGGTCATACCAGCCATGTGCATTACGCAGATCCAGATAGAGCTGTTCGGTATCGCCGCCGCGCACCGAATGCTTGATCGCATTGCCTGGATCGTACGCGTTGACGATCGTGAACTGGCAACGCGCGCTGCCCACGTTCTCCAGCCGCAATTGCAGGTTGCCGTTCGAGACGTCGTAGCCTTCTGCAACTTCAGGACGCGCGATGTCCGAACCATGCCACCAGCTGCGCGAGACCGGCTTGCCCGCGAACCGGCGCAGAAAGCCGTTCGGGCCGTACACCGTGTAGTCGTAGCTGCCGTCGGCATTCAATGGCAACGGATCCTGCAGCCGCTTGCCGGCTTCCACCGTATAGGTGCGCGGTGCGTCGAGACTGTGAGCGGCGTAGACGAGAAACACCGCGCCGGCGCGGCCCGTGTTGACGAAGCGCATGGTGAGTGTGTTGGCCGCGCCTTCGCCGTGCACGCGCACGAACAGCTCATAGGGCAGCGCGCGAGCGGGACGCACGCCGGGTTCCTGTTTCGGCACGGCCTGCAACGCAGGCGGCAGCGGCACATAGTCCGGGTGGCGGTTCTGATCCGCCGGAACGTAGCCGCTCGTGCTCGGCAGCGCCGGGACCGCGTCGTTCGGATTGCTGAAGTTGAAGGCGGACATCAGATCGCCACACACTGCACGGCGCCACGGCGTGATATTCGATTCGCCGAGATTGTGATCGTGGCCGAAGCGCTTTTCGATAAAGCGGATCACCGACGTATGGTCGAACAGTTCCGAACACACATAGCCGCCTTTCGACCACGGCGAAACCACCAGCATCGGCACGCGCGGTCCGAGTCCGTACGGGCCGGAGGGAGTCTTCGCGTCGCCCGCATAGATTTCGTTGGTGGTGTCGACGGTGGACAGACCGTTCGCGTTCGACGACGGCGCGAAGGGCGGCACCATGTGGTCGAAGAAGCCGTCGTTCTCGTCGTAGTTGACCAGCAGCACCGTCTTGCTCCACACCTCCGGATTGGACGTGAGAATCTGCAAGACCTGGTCGATGTACCACGCGCCGTAGTTCGCCGGCCAGTTCGGGTGCTCGGAATAGGCTTCGGGCGCGACGATCCACGACACTTGCGGCAACGCATTGTTCTGCACGTCACGCTTGAGGATATCGAAGTAGCCGTCGCCTTTCGCCGCGTTCGTGCCGGTGCGCGCATTGTCGTAGAGCGGGTTGCCGGGCTGTGCGTTGCGGTACTGGTTGAAGTAGAGCAGCGAGTTGTCGCCGTAATTGCCGATATACGGATTCTGCGTCCAGCCCCACGAACCGTTCGCATCGAGACCGGTGCCGATGTCCTGATAGATCTTCCACGAAATGCCCGCGCTTTGCAGCACTTCGGGATACGTGGACCAGCCGTAGCCGAGTTCCGAATTGTCGATCACCGGACCGCCGCCGCTGCCGTCATTACCCACCCAGCCGCTCCACATGTAGTAGCGGTTCGGGTCCGTCGGTCCCATCAGCGAGCAGTGATACGCGTCGCAGATCGTGAACGCGTCGGCGAGCTGATAGTGAAACGGAATGTCCTCGCGCGTGAGGTAGGCCATTGTCGTGGCGCCTTTCGCGGGCACCCATTGATCGTAGCGGCCGCCGTTCCATGCCGCGTGCGTGCTGGTCCAGTCGTGCGCGAGATCCTGCAGGAATTGCAGCCCCAGGTTCGGAGCGGTGGGGCGGAACGGCAGCACGTAGCCGATATCCGCCGCGAGCGGCTGATACCACACGGGCTTGCCGTTCGGCAGATTGATGGCGCGCGTGTCGCCAAAACCGCGCACGCCTTTGAGCGTGCCGAAGTAGTGGTCGAACGAGCGGTTTTCCTGCATCAGCACGACGATGTGCTCGACGTCGCGAATCGTGCCGGTCTTGTTGTTGGCAGGAATGGCGAGCGCATTGCGAATGCCCAGAGGCAGCATGCTCAATGCGGTGGCGGAACCGGCTGCATGCGCGGCGGAGCGCAGAAAATCACGGCGATTTTTTGAGGTCATGGTATTGGCTTTCGATCTTCGGTGGAGGAACGATGCACGCGGCGTGCGAGCCTCGCCCGCGCGTCGCGTGGGGGCGCGAAACTCAGTCCACGGTGTGGATCACGGGTGTGGCGAGCGGCGTCGAAGCGGCAGCGGACAATGCCGGGTCGGCGCTTGATGCAGGTAATGCGGGGGTTTGAATCGTCAGTGCGGCGGGTGCGGGTGAGGCGGAAGACGGATTCGCCGAGAGGACCGTGGCGCTGCTGCTGCCGTCGGCGGGGCGTTCGGCAGAACTCACCGCGCTCGGGTCCGGCGTTTTTTCGTCGTCGTTGCCGCAAGCACCGATCAGCGTACAAAGCGACACGGCGGCCAGTACGCCCGCCAAACGTTTGCAATGCAAGGTTTTAGACGGCTTCGACACAACGGACATGGCAATGTCTCCGGCACGGGGAGGTTGCGCCAGGGCATCGATGTGCCCAGGTCAGCGATGCGCAAGAATAGTCGCTTACCTGTGTAACTTTTGTGAAGATGTGGAAATATGAGTATTTGTTGAAAATTGAGGTGCCGTCAATCGTGGAGCGCGACGATGGCCTCGATCTCGACGGTAATATTGCCCGGCAGCAAGCCCACGCCGACCGCGGGTATCTCGCTGGTGCTGGCGGCCGGCGCGGGCTCGCTGATTCTCTCGCACGTGAACGACGGCGGCTTCTGGCTGGTGAAGGAGTACTTCGGCATGACGGTGCCGCAAACCTTCAAGACGTGGACGGTTTGCGAAACGATCATTTCGGTAACGGCGTTGCTGTTGACGCTGGGTCTTTCGACGGTGATCTGAGCGTAGTTTCCACGCGGTAGCGCGGGGCGTCGTGAAGATACCCCGCGCTACCGTGCTCGATACCTAAGCTACGCCGTCTTTCAAAACGAACGCCGCGATGGCTTCGTTCAAAGGCCGCGGCGCGTCGCGATGCGGCGAGTGCCCGCAAGCGTCCAGCTTGACCAGTTGCGCATGCGACACGTGCACCGCGATCGTATCGATCTGAGCCATCGTGCCGTAATTGTCGTCATGACCTTGCACGGCGAGCAACGGCTTGCGGATAGACGCCAACTCTCCGGCAATCGACCATTGCCTGAATGCGGGATTCAACCAGATGTCGTTCCAGCCATAGAACGCGGAATCGACATCGGCGTGATAGCGGCTGAGTTTGTTGCGCAGGTCGGTGGTTTCGTACAGTTGTCGGGTCTGCGCGATACTTTCCACCGAAATATCTTCGACAAAAACATGCGGCGCAATCGCCACCGCGCCGGCCAGTTCTTCGGGATGGAGCGCCGCGTACAGCAGCGTAATCGAGCCGCCGTCGCTATGGCCGATCACCCACATGCGCCGGCGTTCGCGCATATCGATACCGAGTGCATCGAGCAAGGCGGGAAGGATATCGCGCGCCTGGGTCGTCATGAAATCAGTCGGCCACTTCACGTCATGTGGACGCGGTGTGGAAAGCCCGTAGCCGGGCCGCGAATAGACGAGCCCCCGCATGCCGAGCCGTTCGCACAGCGCTTGCGGCCAGTCGCGCCACATCGCGATCGAGCCGAGCCCTTCATGCAGGAAGACGGCGATCGGCGCGTTGCCCGCCGCTTCATTCACCCAGCGATACTCGATGCGCAACGGTCCATGCGACGCGGTAGCGGGCAACTCAGCGAAGTCGCTAGCGGTCGTGTCGGCAACGTTGCCAATGGCAGGGTTCTGCATAAATCACCTTGTTTATAACTGTTCGCGCAGTTTGAAGCGTTGAATTTTTCCGGTGGCGGTTTTTGGCAGATCGTCGACGAACACGATATCGCGCGGATATTTATGCGGCGCGAGCCGGTCCTTCACGAAAGCCTTCAACCCGTCAGCGAGTATCTCAGACGGCGCGAATTCACGCTTCAAAACAACGAACGCGCGAGTCTTGACGAGGCCGCCATGATCGACGCCGACCACGGCCGCTTCGAGCACCGCGTCGTGCTGCACCAGCACCATCTCCACTTCGACAGGCGAGACATACTGGCCGCTGACTTTCAGCATGTCGTCGCTGCGGCCCGCATAGACATAGCAGCCGTTGGGCAGCCGGCAGTACTTGTCGCCGCTGCGGATCCATTCGCCGAGAAAGGTGGCGCGCGACTTCTCGCGGTTATTCCAGTACATCACTGCGGCGCTTGGTCCCTTGATATACAGATCGCCGACTTCGCCGTCGGGTACCGCATGGCCGGCTTCGTCGCGCAATTCGATTTCGTAGCCGGGCACCGGTCGACCCGTGGTGCCGTATTCGACCGCGCCCGCGCGATTGGACAGGAAGATATGCAGCATTTCCGTCGAGCCGATACCGTCGAGAATCTCGCAGCCGAAGTGCGCGGTGAAGCGCTCGCCGATCTCACGCGGCAACGCTTCTCCCGCCGACGTGCAGATGCGTATCGCGACATCGGCGCGTGCGGGCAGGTTGGGCGACACGAGCATGTTCGCGTACAGCGTGGGCACGCCGTAAAACACAGTGGGCCGATGTTTGACGAGGCGCGTGAAAATCGCGTCGGCGGTGGGGCGCTCGGCCATCAGGATCGCGGTGGCACCGACCGAGAGGGGGAACGTCAATCCGTTGCCGAGACCGTACGCGAAGAATAGCTTGGCCGCGGAGAACACCACGTCGCTTTCGGCAATGCCGAGAATCGGCTTGGCATACAGTTCGACGGTCCAGTACAGATTCGCATGCGTGTGAACGGTGCCCTTCGGCTTGCCGGTCGAACCCGACGAATACAGCCAGAAAGCGATATCGTCGCAACCGGTTGCGGCGGCTTTGGCGGCGGGCACGGCGGCAACGATCAGTTCTTCGAACAAAGGCGCGAGGAGCGGCTCGCCTTCGCGGGGCTGCGAGACGATCAACTGACAGCCGTCATGTTCGGCGGACTCCAGCGCCTGCGTCACGTTCTGCACTAGCGCACCCGAGACGATCACGGCGCGTGCGTGACTGTGCGTGAGCATGTACACATAGTCGGCCGGTGTGAGCAGCGTATTCGCGACGACCGGCACGACCCCCGCATAAAGCGCGCCGAGAAAGGCAACCGGCAGCGCGACGGTATCGAGCATCACGAGCAGAATTCGCTCTTCGGGATGCACGCCGAGCGTACGCAGCGCGCTGGCGAAACGCCGCGCGCGTTCTTCGAGTTCGCCGTAGGTGGTGCTCCCGGTGTCGTCGATATAGGCGGTCTTGCCGGCGCGCGATTCGTTCAGGCGAAACAGATAGGCCGCGAAGTTGAATAGCGCGGGCGGTGCTTCGACCGTCGCGGCGGGCGGGTTCGCCGCCTTTTCCAGCAGAGCTTCCATATGTCTCCTCCATCGGGTGGGCGCGGTCCGGCCGTTCTGTGCTCATGATCCGCTTGATGCTTGCACGCTCATTGACGTGCCCGGTCCTGATTGCCTGGTTCGTGCGCGGTCAGGCCGCGGGCCAATGCGTCGCTTGCGTCAGCGTCCCGATTGCCGCGCTCGCAGCCTGGATCGCCGAGCGCCGGTGATAGAAAGCCAGCGCGCGCAAACCGCCGAGTTCTTCGCCGCCGCCCGCGCGGCCGGGGCCGCCGTGCAGGGACATCGGCATCACGTTGCCGTGGCCGGTTTGACTGTGCTGCACCGAGGGCGAAATGGCATGCACGCGACCGTGCGAATCCGCGAGTTCCAGCGCGAGGCGGCCGAGATGCGCGTCGTCGTTCGAATAGATCGATGCGACGAGCGATCCCTGGCCGCGTCGCGCGAGAGCGACCGCGTGCGTTTCGGGAAACGCGTTGGCGTCGGTGGCGACGCGATAGGGCGCCACGCTCGCCACTGGTCCGAATACTTCGACGTCGTGCAGCAGCGTCGCGCTATCCGGATCGTTGACCACGAACAGATGCGGCGCGACGCAAGCCGCGACGTTTGCGTCCGCGTCGATGAGCGGCACAGCAGAGCCGTCGTAGGCGAGCACCGCTTCTTCACGCAACGCCGCGATACCGGCCAGCACGTTTTCGTATTGCTCGCGGCTCACCAGTGAACCCATACGCACCGCGTCGTTGCGCGGATTGCCCACGGTGATTTTCGCGAGCTTCGCCTTGAGTGCTTCGAGTACGGGTTCGAGTGCTGCCTCCGGTACGAAAGCACGACGGATCGCCGTGCATTTCTGGCCGGATTTCACCGTCATTTCCCGCACCACTTCCTTGATGAACAGGTCGAAGGCGGGTGTGTCGGGCGTGGCGTCGGCGCATAGAATCGCGCTGTTCAGACTGTCCGCTTCGACGTTCAGGCGTGCGCCACGCTGCACGAAAGCCGGATGCGCGCGCAGCGTCGCGGCGGTTTCGGCCGAGCCGGTGAACGACACCACATCGGACGATCGGATCTGATCGAGCAGGCCCGCCGAGCTACCGCAAATGATGGAGAGCGCGCCGGGCGGCAGGATGCCTGCGTCGACCACATCGGCGACCATGCGTTGGGTGAGCCAGGCCGTGGCTGTGGCGGGCTTCACGATAACGGGTACGCCGGATAGCAGGGCAGGCGCGGCTTTTTCCCACAAGCCCCACGACGGGAAATTGAACGCGTTGATAAAGAGCGCGACGCCGCGTGTCGGCGTCAGCACATGCTGCACGCTGAACGATCGATCCTTGCTCAGCGACTCGGCGCTGCCGTCGCGCAGTGCATGCACCTCGCCGAGCGACGCGCCGAGTTTCGCGTAGTAGGACAGCGTGAAAATGCCGCCGTCGATATCGACCGCCGAGTCGTTGCGCGTGGTGCCTGAGTTCGCGGTGGCGATCGCGTAGTAGTCGTCGCGCTTCGCCTGCAGCAGCTTGACGATATCGGCGAGGCGGGCGGCGCGTTGCGCATAGGTCAGCGCTCGCAATGCGGCGCCGCCGTCTTCGCGGGCAAAGCCGAATGCGCTTGCGAGGTCGAGGCCCTCGCTCGATACGCGCACGAGCGCAACGCCCGTTACCGGATCGGTGAGCGTGATGCCTGCACCGCCGCCCCCGATCCACTGGCCGGCCACATGGTTCTTCAACAGTTCGTTCATGGCGGCGCTCAGGCGGGAGTGAATTCGATCGCGCCTTGCGGCAGCAGATATAGCACCAGCGCCTCGCCG